>DYER01000007.1 GCA_020725605.1 Ammonifex sp.
CGTGCCGCAGCGGGACGTGGGGGTGCGCACCGACGTCCTGGACGGTTGTCCCAAGGCCGAGGGTATGCTGGTCCTGTTGCGGGCCATGGCCCCGCGGGTCATCGCCACCGACGAGATAGGCCGGGCCGAGGACGTGGCCGCCCTTGAGGAGGTCTTCCACGCGGGAGTGAGCGTGCTCACCACGGTTCACGGGGCCTCGCTGGCCGAACTCGCCAGACGCCCGGCCCTAAGGTACCTGCTGGGCCTGCGGGTGGTGGAGCGGTTCGTGTTCCTGGGCCGCACGCGGGGCGTGGGAACCGTGGAGTGCATCGTGGACGGCCACACCCTCGAGGTATTGGAGGTGCCCCGATGCTGAAGATGGCGGGGGCCATACTGGTCTGCCTGAGCAGCGCCCTGACCGGTTACCTGCTGGCCGGCGGTTTAACGGCCCGCGTGCGGTCCCTGCAGGCCCTGCTGGTTGGCCTGCAAAACCTGGAAACGGAAATCCATTACGGTGCCACGCCCCTGCCGGAGGCCCTGCGGGAGGTGGCCCGCCGATGCGGGCCTCCGACGGCCGCCCTGTTCGAAACGGCGGCCCGGTACCTTGGGGATCCGGCAGGGTACACCGCCGGGGAGGCCTGGCAGAGGGCCCTGGAGGAATGGCGGGGCCAGGCCCACTTACGGGCCGGCGAGGCGGCCATCCTGAACGGGCTGGGCACCTGTTTGGGCCGCTCGGACCGGGAGGACCAGGTCAAGCACCTGCGCCTGGCCCGGGAGCAACTGGGGTTGTGCCTGGCGCGGGCCGAGGAGGAGGCCGCCCGCGGGGTTAAGCTTTGGAGTTACCTGGGCCTGACCGCCGGCCCGGCCCTGGTCCTGCTGCTGTTGTGATACCCGTAAACGGAGGGGCTCGCTTGTGGGGGCCAACATCGACCTGATCCTGAAGATTGCCGGCGTGGGCATTCTGACGGCGGTGTTGCACGCCGTGCTGGAACACGCCGGGAAGAAGGAGCAGGCCCATCTGGCGACCCTGGCCGGGGTGGCCATCGTACTCATCTGGGTGGTACAGCTACTGGGGAATCTTTTCGACCAGGTGAAATCCGTCTTCCGGCTCTTCTAGGGAGCGCGAACCACCGTGGCGGCGGGAGGTGGCCGCACTGGAAATCGTGCAGATCGTGGGTCTGGCTCTTGTGGCGGCCGTACTCGTGGTGGTACTGAGACCCCTGCGGCCCGAAATGGCGCTCCTGCTCAGTGTGGCCGCGGGAGTGGTCCTTTTTCTCCTGGTGGTGGATAAGGTGGCGGCCGTGGTGGGGGTGATGCGGGAGCTGGCGGGCCGGGCCGGGGTAAACGTCCTTTACCTGGGCCTGATCCTGAAAATCGTGGGCATCGCCTACATTGCGGAGTTCGGGGCCCAGGTTTGCCGGGACGCAGGGGAAGGGGCCCTGGCCGCCAAAGTGGAGCTGGCCGGAAAGGTGCTGGTGCTCGTCCTGGCGGTACCGGTACTGGTGGCGGTGCTGGATACACTCCTGGCCCTGCTTCCTTAGGCGGAAGGGGAGAGGCCGGTGGGGAAGGGGCGCCTTTTGCCGTGGGTTCTGTGGAGCGCGGTGGTGGTCTGGGCCGTCTGGTCCTTGCTGCCCTTGGGGGCGCCGGGCGAGGCCGGGTGGTGGCTTGCCGGGGCGCCCGGCGGAGCGCGGTACCTCGTGCCCGGCGCCCCGCCGTGCGGCCCCCGCCCCGCGTGGGCAGCCGAGCCCGAGGCCTGGCCCGCCGGCCCCGGAGATCTGGATCTGCGCGAGGTCGAGACTTTCGTGCGTCGCCTGGACGAGGCCGCCGGGGATGCCGTGCCGACCTTGAGCTTCGAGGACCTGGTTGCGGGGTTGGCCGGGGGCACGGGTACCTGGTCCCCCGGGGAGCTTCTGGCCGGCCTGGCGCGTTACCTGGGTCGGGAGCTGGTGGCGGGAGGACGTTTGCTGGGGCAGCTGGTGATGCTGGCCGTGGTCTGTGCGGTGTTGCAGCAACTGGCCGGGGCCTTTGAGCGGGCCGCCGTGGCCAGGACGGCCCACGCCGTTTGTTTTCTGGCCCTGGCCGTACTGGCCCTGCACTCCTTCCGCGTGGCCCTGGATGTGGGCCGTCAGACCGTGGAAGACATGGCGGGCTTCGTTCAGGCCCTGCTGCCGGTCCTGCTCACACTGGTGACGGCGGCCGGCGGAGCGGCCGCGGCGGCCCTCCTGCACCCCCTGGTGCTGGCCGGGGTGACGGGTGTGGCGACCACGGTTAAGACAGTGGTCTTCCCGCTCCTTTTCCTGGCTGCCCTCCTGGGGCTGGCGGGCCATCTGGCCGAAGGTTTCCCGGTTACCCGCCTGGCCGGCCTGATGCGGGGGGCCGCCCTGGGGGTGCTGGGCCTGGCGGGCACGGTGTTCCTCGGGCTGCTGATGGTGCACGGAGTGGGCGGGGCGGTGGCGGGAGGTCTGGCCCTGTCTGCGGCCAAGTTCGCCACCGACACCTTCATCCCCCTGGTGGGGGGGGTTTTTGCCGACGCGCTGCAGGCCATGGTGGGTTCTTCCAGGATCATGAAGCATGCGGTCGGAGCCGCGGGGATGCTGGTGCTCCTTCTGCTGACCCTTTTTCCGGCCCTGAAACTGTTGGGCCTGGTATTGATCTACAAGCTGGCCGGGGCCCTGGTTCAGCCCCTGGGCGAGCGCCGGGTGGCGGACTGCCTCGGACATCTTGGGGACAGCTTCCTCTATTTCTTCGCGGCCGTGGCGGTGGCCGGTCTGGCCTTCTTCTTCGGACTGGCCATCGTGGTGGCCGTGGGAGACCTGGCGGCACTGTGGCGTTAGCACTAAAGCGAACGGGGTGACCCGCGTGGAAATCCTGACCGGCATGGTCAAGCAGCTGCTCGTGCTCGCGGTTCTGGCCCTGTTTCTGGAACTGTTGCTGCCCGGCGGCGCTCTCAGGGGCTACGTGCAGGTGGTGGTCGGGCTGCTGTTTGTGGTCGTACTCCTGAGTTCCGCAGGGGATGCCTTGCGCCGCGACTGGGGTACGGCCCTGCCCGCGCTGGCCATCGGTCGGGGGGAGCGGCAGGAGGCAGCCAACGGGGAAAGGAGTCTGGAGGAATACCGCGCCGGGCTGGCGAGGCAGATCCTGGGTCTGGCCAGGCTGCACGGGGGATTGCCGGTGGCCGGCGTCGAGGTGGAACTGGAGCGGGAGGAGGGGGCCCGCTGGGGCCGGATTAGGGAAATCCGCCTGGTGGTGGACCCCGGGGCGGGTGCCACCCCGGCCGGCGGCCCGGTGCGGGAGGTGACCGTTTCCCCGACGCGGGAAGGGCCCCCGGCAGGGGTTGGCGAGTTTGCGCGGGTGGTGGCCGGTTTCTATCATCTGGCACCGGAGCAGGTGCGGGTGACCGTACGCTGAGGGCACGTTCGGGGGGGAGGTGGGACCAGGTGTGGCGCTGGTGGGGAGAGGGAGGACAGGGGTTGCCGCCGCGGCGGGTGTTCTGGCTGGTGGGGGCGGGATTGCTGGGGATCGCCCTTCTGGTGCTGGGCAATCTGGGCGGGAGGTCCGGGAGTCCCGCCCCGGAACAAAAAGGCGAAGGGCCCGATCTCCGTGCGGGCCCCACGGGCCAGATGCGCCGCGAGGAAGAGGCCCTGGCGACCTCGCTTGAGGCGTTACTGGCCCAAGTGCGCGGGGTGGGTGAGGTGCGGGTGGCCGTCAGGCTGGAGGGCTCCACCGAGTCCGATTTCGCCGTAAACACCGTGACCGGTAACAAGACCACCCAGGAAAAGGACAAGAACGGCGGCAGCCGTACCATTACGGAGGTGAGCGACAACGGCCAGGTGGTACTGGTGCGGGACGGCAGGGGGCAGGAGGTACCCGTGGTGGAGCGGGAAAGGGCCCCCCGCGTGGCCGGAGTGCTGGTGGTGGCCGAAGGGGCCGCGGACCCCCAGGTCAGGGTGGCCCTCTTCCGCGCCGTAGAGGTGGCCCTCGCCGTGCCACCCCACAAGATCATCGTGCTGCCGAGGGAAAGGAAGGGGGAACCGTGATCATACGCAGGCGGAGTCTGCTGGCCGGGGTCCTGGGGCTCCTGGGTGGGGCCCTGTTATACGGCGGGTGGCGGGCCGCCCCGGTACCCGTACAACCCGCGGCCACCAAAGTGCAGGCCCCGGCATCCATACCGGCCACGGCCGCGTCCGGAGAGGGTCGGGCCGGGGCGAAGACGGAGGACTTTTTCGCCGAATACCGCCTGGAGCGGGAACGCATGCGCAGCCGGCAGGTCGAACTCCTTGAGGGTCTGGCCGACAATTCCCGGTCCGGCGACGAAACGCGGCGCAAGGCGCAGGAGCAACTGCTGGAGATCAGCCGCGCCATGGCAAGGGAGGTGGAGGTGGAGCAGCTCTTGCGGGCCAAGGGTTTTGCCGACGCCGTGGTAAGTTTCCGCGACGGCGCGGCGACGGTGGTCGTCAAGGCCCCACACCTTACGGGGGAAGAGGCAGTGCGCATCAGCGACCTGGTGGGCCGGGGGGCGGGCATCCCGGCCCGGAACGTGTTCATCATACCCAGAGAGTAGCAAAAATACAGTATACTTTTAGTCCCGATATTGTTCCTATTACGGACGATATACTATAATACTTAACGGTTTCGCCGCAGCCGGGAACTCGGGCCCGCAGGGCCCGAGTTTGAACGTTCACGGTTCCGGAGGTCGAGGACATGCCCCTGAAATTCACCGACGCCACCCTGCGCGACGCCCAGGAAAGTCTCTGGCTGGCCCGTCTGAGAACCGCCGACATTTTGCCCGTGGCCGAGAGGATAGACGGCGTGGGCTACTATTCCCTGGATATCTGGGGCGGGGCCACCTTCGAGGTCTGCCTGCGCTACCTGGGCGAAGACCCCTGGGAGCGCCTGCGGGTGCTGGCCAAGCACATCAGGCATACACCCTTTCAGATGCTCCTGCGCGGACAGTCCCTGGTGGGCCACGAACACTATCCCGACGACGTGGTGGAGGCCTTCATCCGCAAGGCCGTGGAAAACGGCATTCGTATCATACGCCTCTACGACGCCCTCAACGACACGCGCAACCTCGAGGTACCCGTGGCCGCGGCGCGGGCCGCGGGGGCCCACGTCCAGGCGGCCATCATCTACGCCGCCAGCCCCGTGCACACCACCCCCTACTACCTGGAACTCGGCCGCCGGCTGGTGGCCCTCGGGGCCCATTCCCTCTGTTTGAAGGACGTGAGCGGCCTGCTGGCGCCCTACGCCGCGTACGAGCTGGTGCGGCGTCTAAAGGAAGAACTGGGCCTGCCGGTCCAGTTGCACGCCCACTACATTGGGGGCATGGCCATAGGCGTGTACCTGAAGGCCGCCGAGGCCGGCGTGGACGTGGTGGACGCGGCCTCGGCGCCCCTGGCCTTCGGGGCTTCGCTACCCCCCGTGGAAACGCTGGTCAAGGCCCTTCAGGGTTCGCCTTACGACACCGGGCTCGACCTGAGGCTCCTATTCGAGATCGCCCAGTACTTTGAAAGCCTGCGCAAGGTGGGCGGCTTCAACCGGGGCGTCACCCGCATCAACGACATGCGGGCCTTCGAACACCAGATCCCCGGGGGCATGGTGGCCGGCCTGATTACCAGGCTTGAGGAGCAGAAGGCCCTGGACCGGCTGGAGGACGTGCTGCGCGAGATTCCCCGTGTGTGGGCCGAGATGGGCTACCCGCCCCTCGTACCGCCCGTGGGCGACATCGTAAGCACGCAGGCCGTCATTCACGTCCTGAGCGGCCGGCGTTACAAGATCATCCCGCACCAGTTGCGCGCCTATTTCCAGGGGCTTTACGGCGAGCCTCCGGGCCCGGTGGACCCGGACGTGCGGCGGCAGGCCCTGGGCGACCGCGAGCCCGTGGCCAGACGTCCGGCCGCTTCCCTGGAGCCGGGCCTGGCTAGGGCGCGCGAGGAGGCCGGCAGACTGGCAGCTTCGGAGGAGGACGTATTGACCTACGCCCTTTTCCCCGACCTGGCCCGGAAGTATTTCTCGGCCCGGGAGCGGGGGGAAACCGGTCTCCGGTCCACCGTGGTGCAGGTGGACCGGAGACCGGTGGAGGTTTTCGCCCCGGAAGGGGAGGAAGTGGCCGGGGTCGTACGGGAAGGGGCGGGCACTCTGGCCGAGGTGCGGGCCCTGATCAGGGCTGTCGACCGCAGCAACGTTACCGAGCTGGCCCTGGAGACCGCCGATTTGCGGCTGACCGTGCGGCGCGGCGCGAGGACCGCCGAGGCGCCGCGTGCCGGGACCCCCGCGCCGGCCGGGGCCGTTCGGGCCAGGGAACCCGAGCCGGTCCAGGAGCAGGACCTCTTTACCGTCACGGCGCCCATGGTGGGCACCTTTCATCGCTCACCGGTCCCGGGAACGCCCCCTTACGTGAACGTTGGCGACCAGGTACAGGTGGGCCAGGTTCTGTGCTTGATCGAGACCATGAAAATATACAACGAAGTGGTGGCCGAGGTGGCGGGCGAAATAGTGGGCATTCTGGCGGAAAACGGTCAGCTCGTGGAATACGGGCAGCCGCTGTTCCAGATTAAGAAGCGCGTTGAGGGGCCCGCCGGCTGAAGTCGGGCGTTGTCTATGCGAGGGAGTACCGGGTGATGTTCAGGAAAATTCTGATAGCCAATCGGGGTGAAATTGCGCTGCGCGTGCTTCGCGCCTGCCGCGAAATGGGCATCCGCTCGGTAGTGGTTTACTCCGAGGCGGACCGCGACAGCCTGCCGGTAAGGCTGGCCGACGAGTCCTACTGCATCGGACCGGCGGCCCCGGCCGGCAGCTACCTCAACATGGCCAGCATCGTCGGCGTGGCCAGGCTTTGCAGGGCCGACGCCATCCATCCGGGTTACGGTTTCCTGGCGGAAAACGCGGCCTTCGCCGAGATGTGCGCCGAGGCGGGCATTGTGTTTATAGGCCCGCCCGCGGAGGTGCTGAGGAAGACGGGGGACAAGGCCCGGGCCCGCGAGGTCATGGTACAGGCGGGAGTGCCGGTGGTGCCGGGAACGCCGGGCACCGTGAGCAATCCGGAGGAGGCGGTCCGGCTGGCCGCGGAGATCGGCTACCCCGTCATGGTCAAGGCGGCCTGCGGGGGCGGCGGTCGCGGCATGCGGGTGGCCCACGGTGAGGCGGACCTGAGGCGTGCCCTGCGGGCGGCCGGCGCGGAGGCCGAGCACGCCTTCGGCAGCGGTGCGGTGTACCTCGAAAAATACCTGGAGGAGCCGCGCCACGTGGAGGTTCAGATCCTGGCGGACAACCACGGACACATGATCCACCTGGGGGAAAGGGACTGCTCCATCCAGCGCCGGAACCAGAAGCTCCTGGAGGAGGCCCCCTCGGTGGCGGTCACGCCCGAACTGCGGCAGCGCCTGGGGGAGACGGCCCTGGCCGCGGCCCGGGCCGTGGGTTACCGCAACGCCGGTACGGTGGAGTTCCTGCTCGACAAGCAGCGCAACTTCTACTTCATCGAAATTAACGCCCGCATTCAGGTGGAACACCCGGTGACGGAACTGGTAACCGGGATTGATCTGGTTAAGGAACAGATCAGGCTGGCCGCCGGCGAGCCCCTAGGCCGGCGGCAGGAGGACGTGGAACTGCGAGGTTGGGCCATCGAATGCCGGATCAACGCCGAAGATCCGGCGCGTAATTTCCTGCCCTGCCCCGGTCAGATTACGAACTACCTGCCTCCGGGCGGGCCCGGCGTCCGCGTGGACAGCGCCCTGTACGCCGGTTATCAGGTGTTGCCCTACTACGATTCCCTGCTCGGGAAGGTCGCCGTGTGGGGCGCGACGCGGGAGGAGGCCATCAGCCGCATGCAGCGGGCCCTGGAAGAATATATTATTCAGGGGGTCGCCACCACCATTCCCTTCCATTTGCGGGTCATCGAAAACGCCTTTTTCCGCCGCGGTGAGGTTTACACCAACTTCATCCAGCGGCGCATTCTGGCGCAACCGGAACTGGCATTGCGGTAGCGGAAGGGTTTCTGTTATAATGGAAGGGCAGTGGGGTAGCACCCGTAGGGCCCGGCCCGAGGAGCGTGGCCCCGGGCGGGCGGCGTGGCTCGCTGTACTACGGCGTGAAGGAGGGTGCCGGCGGTGGAGGGCAAGGACATCGTAGTGCAGGAGATCCGGAACGGTTACGGGACGGTAAGGATTGCGGACGAAGTGGTCAAGGTCATTGCCGGTCTGGCGGCCACGGAGGTTCCCGGAGTGGCGGACATGAGCGGGGGCCTGGTGGGGGGCATTGCCGAACGTTTGGGGCGTAAGAATCTGGCCAAGGGCGTCAGGGTCGAGGTGGGGGAAAAGGAGGCGGCGGTGGACCTCTACATAGTGGTGGATTACGGGGTCCGCATCCCCGACGTGGCCGCGGAGATCCAGCGCAAGGTAAAGCAAGCCGTCGAGGGTATGACGGGCCTGAAGGTGGTGGAGGTAAACGTCCACGTGCAGGGAGTCAACTTCGGGCCCGAGGGTCGCGAGGAGGAAACGCGGGTGAAATAAGGCCCTGACACACGCCCCGGGTTAAGGCCACCCGGGGCGTGCTGTGCCTTCGGTGCAAGCCGAAGGGAAGCCAAACTTCGGGAGGATCCGTTCTCGTGGGAACGGTAGATCGCGTTTTATTCGTGTTTTTTACCCTGGCGGGCCTGGTATGCGCCCTGGGGTTGATGCTCGCGGTGGCCGGCTGGCCGCCGGAACTGCCTTTCTGGATCGGGGCTCTCTTCACGCCGGAGTGGCGGCCGCCGGTGCTGGCCGTACTGCTGTTCTTTCTCGTAGTGGGGGCGCGGCTCCTGTGGGTCGGGACGAAAATGGCGCGGCCGCGGGCGGTGGTCCACGAACATACCCTCGGGCAGGTGGCCATCAGCCTGCCCGCCATAGAGAGCCTGGTTAAAAAGGAGGCCTGCCAGATACCCGGGGTCCGTGAGGCAAAGGCCCGCATCTACCAGGTGCCGGAAGGGATCGCGGTGGAAGTGCGGGCGAGTGTGACGCCGGAGCGGAGCGTACCCGAGGTTTCCAGGGAGATGCAGGAAAGGATTCAGGTCCGGATCCACGAGATTGTGGGGGTAATGGTTAACCAGGTAAGGGTGCGCGTGGAGGACATCGCCGCGGCCAGGGCGCGCGTGGAGTAGGTAAGAGGTGAAATCCTTGGATCTGCAGGAAATGTGGGATCGCCATCGGGGTAAGATCCTCGGTGTGGTCTTGGGCCTGGCCTTTGGCTGGTTTGCCATCATTTACGGAGTGCTGAAGGCCGTTTTCGTGGGCTTTTGTGTCGGCGCGGGTTACTACCTGGGCAAGCGCCTGGACGAGCACTGGAACCTGCGCGAACTGTGGCGCAGGTTCTGGCGGGAACGACCCTAGGGGAGAAGGCCATGGGGCGACGCCGGGCGCGCCGGACGGCGCTACAGGTTTTGTTTGCGGTGGACCTTACGGGTCAGGACCTGCGGACCGCCTTTGACGATACCGTCGAGCTGGTGGGCACTCCGGAGCCTGACCGGCGGTTCGCCTGGGAATTGGTCGAGGGGGTTATGGCCCACCGGGCGGTCCTCGACGCCATTATCGAGAAGTACAGCGAGCAGTGGCATCTGGAACGGCTGGCCTGCGTGGACCGCAACATATTAAGGCTGGCCCTGTACGAGATTCTTTTTCGTGAGGACATTCCCAATGCCGTGGGAGCCAACGAAGCGGTAGAACTGGCCAAACGTTTCGGCGGGCCGGATTCGGGCCGCTTTATTAATGGAATCCTGGGGCGGGTGCTTGAGGAAGCTCCGCGGCCGGATTTCGCCTAGTTAAGACTTTGTGCAAAATTCCCCAAAGTATAGCAGGACTTCACCGGCGCGGCGTAGAAAAATTCTTGTCGTGACCGTAAAGGGCAGTTCGGCGTATGGAGGGAACGGAAGAATGGGGGAAAAGAGATGGACCTTGTGACGCTAACGGTGGACGGACGGGAGGTCAAGGTCAGAAGGGGAGTAACGGTCCTCAATGCCCTTAGGGAACTCGGCATCTACGTACCCACCCTCTGCCATCACCCCGATTTAACTCCCTTTGGCGCCTGTCGGTTATGTATCGTGGAGATCGAAGGTATGAGGGGTTATCCCACGTCGTGTACCACCACGGTGCAGGACGGTATGGTGGTGCGGTCCAACACACCGGAGTTGCAGGAACTGCGCAGGACCATCCTGGAACTGTTACTGGCCCGGCATCCGTACACCTGCCTGGTTTGCGAGCGCCGCAACGAGTGTCGGGACTTCCGTACTTGCATGCGCAAGACCGCGGTGACCACGGGGTGCCGCTATTGCCCCAAGGACGGCGAGTGCGAGTTGCAGCAGGCCGTCGAAGCCGTGGGATTGACGGAAGTGCGCTTCCCGGTGGAGTACCCGGACCTGCCGGTATACCGGGAGCCCTTCTTCGACCGCGATTACAACCTCTGCATCCTGTGCGGGCGCTGCGTGCGGGTGTGCGACGAGATCCGCGGCGTGGGTGCCGTGTCCTTCGCCTTCCGGGCGGCCCGGGCCGTCATCGGTACGGCCTTTGACCTGCCCCTGGAACGGGTCGGCTGTCAGTTCTGCGGGGCCTGCGTGGACGTTTGCCCCACCGGGGCCCTGGTGGCCAGGAGCGAAAAGTGGGAGAAGCCCGAGCGCCACGTCCAGACCATCTGCCCCTACTGCGGGGTCGGTTGCCACCTGGTGCTGGGCGTGCGCGACAACCGCATCGTGCGGGTGCGGGCCGGCCGGGATAACGGGGTCAACGACGGCCAGCTGTGCGTGAAGGGCAGGTTCGGCCTCGATTTCGTGCACAGCGAGCAGCGGCTCACCACGCCCCTGATCCGAAAGGACGGCACCCTGGTACCGGCGGAGTGGGACGAGGCCCTGGACCTGGTGGCCGCGAAGCTCCGGCAGTACCGGGGCGACGGGTTCGGGCTCCTGGCCTCGGCCAAGTGCACCAACGAGGAGAACTACCTCCTGAGCAAGTTCGCGCGGGCGGTGATGCAGACCAACAACGTGGACCACTGCGCGCGGCTCTGTCACGCCTCCACCGTAACCGGACTGGCCATGGCCTTCGGCAGCGGGGCCATGACCAACCCCATTCAGGATATCCGCAACGCGTCCTGCGTTTTCCTCATCGGCTCCAACCCGACCGAAAATCACCCCATCGTGGGGCTCGAGATAAAGAAGGCCAAGAGCAACGGGGCCGCGCTCATCGTGGCCAACCCCCGGCGCATACCGCTGTGCGACCTGGCGGACCTGTGGCTCAGGCACCGGCCCGGCACGGACGTGGCCCTACTGCTGGGTATGGCCAGGGTGATCGTGGACGAGGGCCTCGCGGACCTGGAATTCATCAGGGAAAGGTGCGAGGGATACGAGGAGTTCCTGGCCTCCCTGTCTGGCTTTTCCCTGGAGGAGGCGGCGTCCCTGACGGGCGTGCCGGCGCAAGACATAGCGCAGGCCGCGAGGACCTACGCGCGGCGCAAGCCCGCTTCCATCGTTTACGCCATGGGGATCACCCAGCACGCCCACGGGACGGACAACGTGCTGGCCCTGGCCAACCTGGCCATGCTCACGGGCAACGTGGGTAAGCCGTCTTCGGGGGTCAATCCCCTGCGGGGCCAGAACAACGTGCAGGGGGCCTGCGACATGGGCGCCCTGCCCAACGTGCTGACGGGGTACCAGCCCGTGGCGGACCCCGCGGTACGGGAGAAGTTCGCGCGGGCCTGGGGGGCCGAGGTACCCGCGGAACCCGGTCTGACCGTGACGGAAATGTTCGGCGCCGCCCTGGAAGGCCGCCTCAAGGCCATGTACATCGTGGGTGAGAACCCGCTCCTGAGCGACCCGGACGCGGACCACGTGCGGGCGGCCCTGGAAAAGCTGGAATTCCTCGTGGTGCAGGACATCTTCCTCTCGGAGACCGCCGCCCTGGCCCACGTGGTGCTGCCCGCGGCCAGCTTTGCCGAGAAGGACGGCACCTTCACCAACACCGAGCGCCGGGTGCAGAGGGTCAGGAAGGCCCTCACACCCCCGGGGAAGGCCAGGACCGATCTCGAAATCGTCTGTCAACTGGCCAGGAAGATGGGGGCCCCGGGGTTCGACTATCAGGGCCCGGCCGAGGTCATGGAGGAGATCGCGCGCCTGACTCCTTCCTATGGCGGCATCACTTTCGCGCGGCTCGAGCAGGGCGGCCTGCAGTGGCCCTGTCCTTCGGCGGACCACCCCGGGACGGCCCGCCTGCACGAGGCCGCCTTCACCCGGGGCAAGGGCAAATTCCACCCGGTGCGGTACACGCCGCCGGCGGAGCTGCCCGACGACGAATATCCCTTCGTGCTGACCACGGGCCGCAGCTTGTTCCAGTTCCACACCGGGACCATGACGCGCAAAGCGTCCGGCCTGAACTACATCCGGGGCGAGGAACTGGTGGAAATCAATCCCGAGGACGCCTGCGCCCTGGGTATCTCGGACGGCGACCCGGTGGAGGTGACCTCGCGGCGCGGCAAGGTACGGGCCCGGGCCAGGGTCACGGACGAATCGCCGCCCGGTGTGGTCTTCATGACCTTCCATTTCGCCGAAACCCCCACCAACGTCCTGACCAACCCGGTCCTGGACCCCCTGGCCAAGATACCGGAACTCAAGGTGTGCGCCGTCAGGATAAACAAAGTTTCTGGAGGCTAAAGCGATGTACGGGATACTGGAAAAGGAAAAGCTGGCCCCCAATGTGATCCACTTCAAGATCGAGGCCCCCGCGGTGGCCCGCAAGGCGCGGCCGGGCCAGTTCGTCATCCTGCGCGTCGACGAGAAGGGCGAACGCATCCCCATGAGCCTGGCCGGCTGGGACCCCGCACGGGGTACCATAGACATCACCTTCCTGGTGGTGGGAACCAGCACCAGGAAGCTTTCGCTCCTCAACCCGGGCGCCGGCGTGCTCAACGTGGCCGGACCCTTCGGCCGGCCTGCGGAGGTCGAGCACTACGGGGAGGTCGTGTGCGCGGCGGGGTGCTTCGGCGTGGGGGCCATACTGCCCGTCGCCGCGGCCCTGAAAGAGAAGGGCAACCGGGTGGTGGCGGTGATGGAGGGACGCAGCAAGGCCTTCCTCTTCTGGGAGGACCGCCTGCGGGCCGTCAGCGACGAACTGGTGGTGGCCACCGGAGACGGCAGCCTGGGTCGCAAGGGCTGGGCCAACGACGTGATCGCGGACCTGGTAAACGCCGGGCGCAGGATCGACCGGGTCATCGCCGTGGGCTGCACCTTCATGATGATGGAGTGTTCCAAGGCCACCAGATCCCACGGGATACCCACCGTTGTGAGCCTCACGCCCATCATGGTGGACGGCACGGGCATGTGCGGGTGCTGCCGCGTCCAGGTCGGGGGGCAGACGCGTTTTGCCTGCGTGGACGGGCCCGAATTCGACGGGCATCAGGTGGATTGGGATCTGCTGATCTCCAAACAGAAGAGCTATCTCGATGAGGAACTCCGTTCCCTCAACCTTTGGGAGCGGGCCAACTGGCACAAACTGATGGCGAGGTGAGGGGCATGGCGGCGGACAGAGAGAACGGCCTGGCGGAAGAGAAGGAAACCAAGAAAAAGAAGGTCGTCCGGTACGAACGGGTCCCCATGCCCAAACAGGAGCCGGAGGTAAGAAGGCGCAACTTTAACGAGGTGGCCTTCGGCTACACCGAGGCACTGGCCCGCGACGAGGCGGACCGGTGCCTGCAGTGCAAGAAGCGGCCCTGCACCGAGGGCTGCCCGGTCAACGTCGACATACCGGAGTTCATCGCCGCCGTCAAGGAGGGCCGGTTCGAAGAAGCCGTCAGGATCCTGAAGCGTAAGAATAGCCTCCCGGGCATCTGCGGCCGGGTGTGCCCCCAGGAGGTGCAGTGCGAGTCCCGCTGCACCCTGGGCAGGAAGGGGACCCCGGTGGCCATCGGCCGGTTGGAGCGCTTCTGCGCCGACTGGGCCCTGGCCAACCGCGACCGGGTGGAAAGCGTGGAAAAGGCGCCGCCCACGGGAAAAAGGGTGGCCGTGGTGGGCTCGGGCCCGGCCGGCCTCACGGCCGCCTCGGACCTTGCCCTTCTGGGCCACCACGTCACCATTTTTGAGGCCCTGCACGCCGCCGGCGGCGTGCTCGTGTACGGCATTCCGGAATTCCGGCTGCCCAAGCACATCGTCCAGGCCGAGGTGGAGTACGTCAGGTCCCTGGGCGTGGAACTGGTGCTGGACTTCGTGGTTGGCCGGGCCGCCACCGTGGACGAACTGCTCGCAGAGTACGACGCCGTGTTTCTGGGTACCGGGGCCGGGCTGCCCATGTTCCTGAATATTCCGGGAGAAAACCTGAACGGCATCTATTCCGCCAACGAGTTCCTGACCCGCGTCAACCTCATGAAGGCCTACCTTTTCCCGGAGTACGATACCCCCGTGAAGGTGGGCCGGCGGGTGGCCGTGATCGGCGGCGGCAACGTGGCCATGGACGCCTCGCGCTGCGCCCTGCGCCTGGGGGCCGAAGAGGTGTACATCGTCTACCGCCGCTCCCGTGCCGAAATGCCGGCCCGGCTCGAAGAGGTGGAGAACGCCGAGGAGGAGGGCGTGCACTTCAGGTTCCTCACCAATCCGGTGCGCTTCATCGGCGACGAGAGGGACTGGGTAAAGGCCATGGAGTGCATCGAGATGGAGCTGGGCGAGCCCGACGCTTCTGGCCGCAGGAGGCCCGTGCCCAAGCCCGGGAGCGAGTTCGTCATGGAGGTCGACACCGTCATCGTTTCCCTGGGCACCACCCCCAACCCCCTGATCGCCCAGACCACGCCCGGGCTGGAGACCACCCGACGCGGCACCCTGGTGGCCGACGAGGCCACGGGCAAAACCACCAAGAGAAGGGTCTGGGCCGGGGGGGACATCGTCACCGGCGCGGCCACGGTCATCAGCGCCATGGGGGCGGGGCGCAGGGCCTCGCGCTCCATCGACGCCTTCCTGCGGGGTCTGGAAGACTTTTAAAATAAAGGAGGACGGATGTATGGCGGCCAAGATCATCAAGGGCACGGAAGTGGCGGCGCAGATCCGGGAAGAACTAAAGGAAAGGGTCAAGAGGCTGAAGGAGAAGGGCATCACGCCGGGACTGGGCGTGGTGCTGGTGGGGCAGGACCCGGCCTCGGTTTCCTACGTCACGGCCAAGGCCAAGGGCGCGGAGGAGATCGGGATGTTCGAGCAGACCATCAACCTGCCGGCCGACGCCTCCGAGGAAGAGGTCCTGCGGACCGTGGACCGGTTGAACCGGGACCCCAGGTTCCACGGCGTGCTGGTGCAGCTGCCCCTGCCCAAGCACGTTAACACCGAGAAGGTCATCAACTTTATTTCCCCGGAGAAGGACGTGGACGCCTTCCACCCCGTCAACCAGGGCAAGCTGCTCCGCGGCGAACCCTGCCCGCTTCCCTGCACGCCCCACGGGGTCCAGCAGCTGCTGGTGCGGAGCGGCTTCGATCCCGGGGGGAAACACGTGGTCATCTGCGGCCGGAGCAACATCGTGGGTAAGCCCCTGGCGGCCATGCTGATGCAGAAGAAGAAGGGAGCCAACGCCACCGTGACGGTGGTCCACACCGGGACCAAGGACATGGCTTACTTCACCCGGCAGGCCGACATCGTGGTGGCGGCCATGGGCGCGCCCAAGGCCATCACCGCGGACATGATCCGGGAAGGGGCCGTGGTCATCGACGTGGGCGTCAACCGTGTGGAGGATCCCACGGCGGCCAAGGGCTTCCGCCTGGTGGGCGACTGCGACTTCGAGGCCATCAAGGAAAAGGCCGCGGCCATCACCCCCGTGCCGGGCGGTGTGGGCCCCATGACGGTGACCATGCTCCTGATGAACACCGTGGAGGCGGCCGAGCGGGAGGCCGGACTGATTCCCTAAGTGTAATGCCTGCTTGCCGCAGCCGATCCGCACCGGGGGTTTGCGGCAAGGCCCGAAGGGATGGCGCCTTTGGACTTCGCGGCCGAGTGGCAGCGCAAAAAGGAACAGGTGGAGGCGGCCCTGGAGCGCTACCTGCCGCCCGAAGACGCCTACCCCCCGCTGATCCACAGGGCCATGCGCTACAGCGTCCTGGCGGGGGGCAAGCGGTTGCGGCCCGTCCTGGTGCTGGCGGCCGCCGAGGCCGTCGGCGGCGAGGCCGAGCGGGTACTACCTGCGGCCTGTGCCCTTGAGGTACTGCACACCTACACGCTGGTACACGACGACCTGCCGGCCATGGACAACGACGACCTCCGGCGCGGCCGGCCCACCAGCCACCGGGTCTTCGGGGAAGCGGCGGCCATACTGGCCGGGGACGCCCTGCTGACACTGGCCTTCAAGCTGCTGACCCTTTGTGCCACCGAAAAGGGCCTGCCGGCGGCGGCGGTGGTGCGTGCCATTGACGAGGTGGCGGACCTGGCCGGAAGCTCCGGACTCATCGGCGGCCAGGTCGTGGATACCCTGACCACGCCCGACGAGATGGACGGTGCCACCCTGGAGTACGTCCACCGCCACAAGACGGGCGCCCTTTACCGGGCTGCGGTCCGAACCGGCGCCATTCTAGGTGGGGCCAGTGAGGGGGAACTGCGGGCCCTGACGGCCTACGCGGACCACCTGGGCCTGGCCTTTCAGATCGTGGACGACATCCTGGACGTCGAGGGCCGGACCGAGGTGCTGGGTAAGACCGCGGGTAGCGACCGCCGCAACCGCAAGCAGACCTACCCCGTACTGTACGGGCTGGCGGCGGCGCGGGAAAGGGCCGCGGCCCTGGGTGCCCAGGCCGTGGCGAGCTTGCAAGATTTCGGGCCGCGGGGAGCATTCCTGTGCGGGGTGGTAGACTTCGTGCTGCGCAGGGAGTTTTAGGTTTTTGCCTGCCCCTGCGTCCCGTGATATAATTACATCGAGGGTGTGTTCATACCGGACAAGGGTAAGTGATGCAGTATCCTAGTCGGGGAGCCCTTTCCGAGGACGGGCCTAAAAATCCGTCAAGGGCACAGCGATGAAGTTCCTGGTGCTGGCTGCCGGCGCCCAGCCGGGGGTTGGTACTGGGAGTTAAGGGGATGGGGCGACCCACAAGGGCATGTGGGCGTGGACCCCGTCTCCGCGGAGACCCAAGTGCGTGGGGAGTCGTCGGACGAACTATGGCTTGGGACGAAACCTGCACGTGGTAAAAGCTGCGTGCAGCGTAGCCTGCCTTGAGTGGTACGGGCGGATGCCTAACCGAGACGCGGCAGAGCCGGGTCCGGGGCCCAGCCCGGCGACAGCTGGCTGAAACCTGTACTGCAAAAGAGGCTAGGGAAGGGTGGCCCCGTCGGGGAAA
>DYER01000089.1 GCA_020725605.1 Ammonifex sp.
AATGTCTTCCATCTCGACTTCCGGGATCCGGAGAAAGGCCTCCACCACCCGGGGGTCGAACTGCCGGCCCGAAGATCGCCGCAGTTCCTGCCGCGCCCGCTCCGGAGTGAGCGCCTGCCGGTAGGGCCTGGCAGACGTCATGGCATCGTAAGCGTCGGCCACGCGGATGATGCGCGCCAGAAGGGGGATCTCCTCTCCGGCCAGACCGGCGGGATAGCCTCCGCCGTCGTAGTCTTCGTGGTGGTGGCGCACGGCCGCAATGACGGCCGCCGGAAATCTGGCCGGCTCCAGAATCCTGGCCCCCACTTCGGGGTGGCCCTGAATTTCCTTTCTTTCTTCCCCGTTGAGGGGCCCGGGCTTGAGAAGCACGTCCTCCGAAACCCCGATCTTGCCCAGGTCGTGCAGGAGTCCCGCCAGGTATACCTGTTCCTGTTCTCTTACGCCGAGCCCCAGCACGCGGGCGCAGGCGCGCGCCAGTCCCGCCACCCGCACCGAATGACCCCTGGTGTAAACGTCCTTGGCCTCCAGCGCCGCCGCCAGGGCCTGTACGGCGCTCAGGTAGTACTCCCGCAGCAGGGAGTAAAGGCGCGCGTTCTCCAGCGCCAGCCCGGTCTGGCCCGCGATGGTCGCCAGGTACCCGACTTCTTCGCTCCAGCGCCGCGGTACCGGTGAATAGACCTTTAAGGTGCCCAGAATCTTTCCGCCCGCCTTTACCGGCACCACGGCCACGGCCCGCATCTCGGCCGCGTAGTAGGGCATGCCGGATTCGCCGGCGGTAAGATCTTCCGCCACCACGGGTTTTCCGCTCCGGAGCACCTCCTCCAGCAGGGTACCCTCCGGCCGGATGCGGGCCGCCCTGGCCTGCAACTCCGCGCTCATGCCCAGGTTGGCCTTCAGTACCAGTTCGCCCGTGTCTTCGTCGAGGAGCCGCAACGCGCACCACTCGGCTCCCAGCACGTCCCGTACGCTCGCCAGGGCCGACGCGATTACCAGGTCCACGTCCAGGATGCCCGATACCACCTGGCCTACTTCGACCAGACGTTCCAGCATGGCCGCCCTGGCCTCCAGCCGGCGGAAAAGGCGGGCATTTTCCAGGGCGAGCCCCAGGCTGGTGCCCAGGGTGGTCAGGAAGGCGGCCTCGTCTTCGGTAAAGACCGCTCCTCCCGGTCTGCCCGCTATGGTGAGCACGCCCGTGACCCTGCCCCCCACGGTGAGGGGTACGGCCACCGCCGGCCGCCTTTCCTCGGGCTTAAGGCCCTCGGGACGGCTGTTGAAGTGGGCCGCCTGGGCCTCGCGCTCCACGGTCGCTGCGATTTCGCCCGTTGGCACGACCCGGAACTCGTGGCGGGACTCTACGGTGGCCACGGTTTCCCGCCCGGCCGGCGCGGCCTCGTCGAGCAGCACCACGGAACCGCTCGTGGCGCCGGTCAGCCCCAGCACCGCCTCCAGGGCCTTCCGCGCCGCCTCGGTCACCCGCAGACTGCCCGAAACCGTCCGGCTGAATTCAAACAGGGCGGTGAGTTCCTCCACCTTCCTCTGGAGTTCTTGCCTGGCGTACACCAGACCGGCCACGGTGTCGGTTACCGCCCGCACCAGCTCCATGGCGGCGCGGAGCCGCTCTTCTGGCCAGACCGGCACCGCGCGGGCCGCGGCCTGCAGTTGTTCGGGGTCGAGGCCAATGTCCCGGGCCAGCCGCGCCACCCCGTCTTGCGATAGCGGCTCCAGGGCCACGTTGCTCACTATCACTACGGCAGCGATTTCGCCCGCCACCCGCAGGGAAACCGCCAGGTGCACCAGTCCGGCGTGGCAGGTGTGGAGAACCTCGCGGCCGGCCTCTACGGCGGCCCTGGCCGAGAGTACGCGATCCCGGGCGCATCTGACCCGGCCTTCCGGGCTGGTGTTGAGCAGGGCGCAGAAAGCGCACAGGTTTGACAGTCTGGTCAGCGGACGCCCGTCCGGATATGTGACCAGAGCCGCCAGTCCCAGGGCCCGACCCATACTTTCTTGAAGTTCCTGCAAACCGGCTTTTTTAAGCTCTCTGTAGTACAGAGCCAGCTTTCCTTTCGCCATGGAGTGCAGCCGTCCGCTCCCTTCTTACCGGCGGCCGCCGGTGCCGGAAACGGACACCGGCGGCCAGGTAGAGCAGAGTCCGCCCTTTGGTTCACGGGGCAACGACCGCCGTGCCGAAGTTCGACGTGCCGTGTCGAAATTCCTTCCCCCGCGTGCTTACCGGGGCAATCCTTCCGCCGCACCCACGGCCCGAGGGGTGCATTTTTCCGAGACCTGCAGCACGCCGGGCGTGCCCTCGGGCGCAAGGGGCCCGTCCGCCCCGCAGGCGTTCGTCATTGCGCATTGCGCGGTCCCCGAGGCCGGGCGGAAAGGTTGATTGGAGGGGTTTCTGAGGGCAGCAGGAGCGGGTTCGGGAAGAGTAGATCCGGGGCGGGGCCGGCCCGGCCTTCTACCGGGCGGGTGGGAAAGATTGCGCGGAAAAGTCGCAGGAGAAGTTGAACGGAGGAAGCGGACGCGGAAACCTTTACCTGTTCGACCCGGAGTCGCCCTTCACAGATGCCGGAGGGAAACGGGGACCCCGCAAGATTTTCGCCATCACGCCGGGACGTTGCGGGGCCAGAAGCCCCGGCACATCTCGTGCCAGGTTATCGGGGTAAATCGGTCAGGAACTCGGCCAGGGCCCGGTTGACGGCCTCGGGTTGTTCCCACATGGCCATGTGGCCGGCCGCCGGTATGGTCACCAGCCGGGCCCCCGGGATGTTGGCCTCGAGGTAGCGGGCGTACTTCACCGGGGTGAGCACGTCCTCCTCCCCGCAGAGGATGAGGGTGGGCGTGCGAATTTCACCCAGACGGCCCGTGACGTCGAAGCGGTCGCAGGCCAGGAAGTCGTTATAACGCACAGCCGCGGGCGTCAGATAGAACTCTTTCTCGGCCTCGGCCACCAGTGCCGGGTCGGTCCCGGGTGCATAGGCGTAACGGACCAGAGTCCGGGCCTCACCCTTTTGCACCGCCTCCAGCACAAAGGGTGCCACCCTGAGCCGGGCGCCGGTGCCCACCAGCACCAGGCCCCGCAGCAAGTCCGGGCAATTAAGGGCAAAATCCAGGGCAATGGCCCCGCCCATGGAATGGCCCGCCAGGACCACCCGCCCCAGGCCGGCCGCGGCGATGAAATCGGAGAGGAACTTCCGGTAGTCCCCGATGGTGGCACAGCCGTGACCCGTGGAGCGACCGTGGCCGGGCAGTTCCACGGCCACCTGGTAGAAGCCGGGCACCTCCAGGCCGAGCTGATGGCGCCAGACGTGGTGGGTGCCGCCCGCCCCGTGCACCAGGACCACGGCCGTTTTATCGGGCGCGGGCCCTCCTCCCACGGCATAGCTAATGTTTAAGTTCCCCACCTTCACCTCGGGCAACTAATCCACCCCCTACAAGCCATAAACGAATTTTTGCGCCCCACTTCGCCTCAATTTACCACTTGCCGGCAAAGCCATTAAACGATAAACTAATCCCAAAGGGGAGGCGAGCCAGGTGGCGGGAGAGAGAATCCGCGAGTTGCGCAAAGTCCGGGGACTCACCCAGCGGGAGCTGGCGCGCCGGGCCGGGGTATCGCCGCAATACCTCTGCGACGTGGAGGCAGGCCGGGTCAACCCCAGCCTGGCGGTGCTGGAGAAAATCGCCTTCGGGCTTGGGGTGCCCACGGCCGCCCTCTTCTCCGGACGGGACCCGCGCGACCTGGAAACCGTGGAGGTGCCGGTCCTGGGCAGCGTGCCGGCCGGTGGCCCGGTGGTCACGAAGGAGACCATCCTGGACCACATACCACTGCCCCGGCGCCTGGCCCGGGAGGACGTCTTCGCCCTGGAGGTCAGCGGCGACAGCATGCGGGACATGGGTATCGAGAAGGGGGACATCGTGCTGGTCCGGCAACAGCCCGTGGCCGAACCCGGCCAGACCGTCATCGCCCGCGTAGAAGGCGAGGTCACCTGCAAGCGGTTCTATCCCAGGGGCGACCGGGTGCGGCTGGAGCCGGCCAACGACGCCTTCAGGCCCCTGGAGTTCCGGGCCGACGAGGTGGAAATCGTGGGTGTGGTGACCCACGTCATCAAAAAGGTGTGGTAGACCGGTGATTGTCCACCTTTTCCTGCCGGCCGGGCAAACCGACCGGGCGCTGTGCTTAAGCACCCTTTTTGCCTCCGCGCGGAAAAACTGAACGCCCGTGAAATCTTCTGCGTGCCCGCGGACCCGGGGCACCGCCGGGAGCTCTTCGCCGCCCTCGCCGGGGAGGGCTTCCGGGTGCTGGCCGGGGCCGCCCGCTCGTGCCTGGTGGCCCGCCTGGCCTCCCTGGCCCTGCGCCGGCCCTCCCTACCCCGCCGGGCCCTCGCCGTAGAGTCCACACCCGCGGGACCCCTTGCTGTGGTACCGGAGGGGCAGGAGGCCGCCTTTCTGGCACCCCTGCCGGTGGGCCTCCTGTGGTCCGTGCCCGCCGGGCTGAAGGCGAAATTGATCGCCCACGGCCTTTTCACCATCGGAGACGTGGCCCGCGTGTCGGCGGCCGCCCTGGGCCGGCGCTTCGGCCCCTGGGGCCCTCTCCTGGCGGACTGCGCCCGGGGGGAGGACCACCACATGGTCAGTGGAACCCGCCGCCCCAAATCTGCCGGCGCTGGCACGGGGAAATCCACGGCCCCGAGGGCTTAAGGGCCGCCGCCCCCGGCGAAAGATTGCTTCCCCCACCGGCCCACCCGCCGGAACCCGCCCCGGCAGCGCCTTTCGACTCCGGACGACCGGCAGAAACCCTCCGGCCGGAGGCGGCCCGCATCCTGGTCTGGCTGCAAAACAGGTACCCGGACCTGACCACGGCCGCCCGCCTGCCCCGCCTCCGGCCGGAGGAAATGCTGCGCTTTTACGACCCCTGGCGCGGCACCGTGCCGTGAAAGGCCTCCTATCCGCTCTCTTATGACAGTCTTTCCGCCACCAGTTCGGCCACGTCCACGGCCCGGACCGTCTCGAAGGCCCCCTTATCCTTCAGGCCGTCCTCGAGCATGGTCAGGCAGAAGGGACAGTTGCAGGCGATTACCTGGGGGTTGACGGCCAGGGCCTGACCGGTGCGCACGACGTTGATGCGCTCGCCGATGTGCTCCTCCAGCCACATGCGGCCGCCGCCGGCCCCGCAGCAAAAAGCGGTGTTACGGCGCAGCGGCATTTCGACCAGCTGGATTCCGGGCACCGCCCGGAGCACGCGACGGGGTGCTTCGTACTCGTCGTTGTAACGGCCAAGATAGCACGAATCGTGGTAGGTGAGGCGTAAGGCCTCGCCGGCGGCAAGCTTCAGTTTGCCGTCCCGCAGCAACCGGTCCAGCAACTGGGTGTGGTGCACCACCTCGAAGTGACCGCCGAACTGGGGATACTCGTTCCTCAGGGTGTTAAAACAGTGGGGGCAGGCCGTCACGATCCTCTTCACGCCGTAACCCTGCAGGGTTTCGATGTTCTCCTGGGCCAGGGTCTGGAAGAGATATTCGTTGCCCAGGCGCCGGGCCGAATCTCCGCAGCACTTTTCCTCCGTACCCAGGATGGCGAAGTTTATCCCGGCGGCCCTCAACACCCGCACCAGGGCCGCGGCGACCTTCTTGGCGCGGTCGTCGAAGGACCCTGCGCAGCCCACCCAGTAGAGGTAGTCCACCTCCTGGGCCTCCGACAGTTGCGGTACCTCGAGTTCCGCCGCCCAGTCGGCCCGCGTGGCCCAGCCCACACCCCAGGGGTTGTAATTGCGCTCCATGTTGGTGAAGCACAGCTGGGCCTCGCCGGGGAAGTCGCTCTCGTCCAGCACCATGGCCCGCCGCAGCCCGACGATCTTCCTGATGTGTTCGTTGAACACGGGGCACTGCTCCTCGCAGGAGCGGCAGGTGGTGCAGGCCCAGATTTCGTCCTCCTTGACCACCTCTCCGAGCAGTTTGCGGGTTTCTGCCTCCCCGGCGTGTTTACGGGTGCGCTCCTCGAGGTGCTCCTTCAGGTGCAGGATCAGCCACTTGGGAGACAGGGGCTTGCCGCTCAAGTGCGCCGGGCAGTGGCTCTGGCACCGGCCGCATTCGGTGCAGGCATAGCCGTCCATCAGATCCTTCCAGGTGTAGTCCTCCAGCCGGTGTACGCCGAAGGTCTCCCGGGATTCGTCCTCCAGGTCCAGGGGCGCGATGGCCCCGCCCTTGGGCCCGAGGTACCGGAAGTAGACGTTGGCCACCGCGGTCACCGGGTGTACCAGGGGCGAATACCGGAAGAAAACCAGAAACCCGAGGGCCAGCGCCACGTGCATCCACCAGAAGACGGAATGCCACACCATGGCCTGGGCCGGACCCGTCCCGGCAAACAGGGCACCGGCAAGCCTGGCGGCGAAGGCCAGGGCAAAGCGGGGCTCGGGCGCGGCGGCCAGCCGGGCGCCCCAGGCCAGGAAGTAGGCCAGGATCATCACGCAGATGCCGGCAATCAGGGCCACGATCAGCCGTTCCTGCCGCCAGTTACCCACATCCAGGCGGGGCACACGGGCGACGTACCGGCGGTAGGCCGAAATGAGCATCCCGAGCAGCGCCGCGGTCCCGGCCAGGTCCGTCACCAGGTAGAAGGAGGGGCTCCTCCCCAGCACCGGGATGGCCACCCCGAAGAGGCCCTCCAGCATCAGTTGCAGGATGCCCAGGGTAAAGACGATGAGTCCCCAGAAAATCATAACGTGCATGAGGCCGCCGCCGGGGTCCCGCAGCACGCGCCGCTGGCCGAGCACCTCGGTCACCAGGCCCGCCAGCCGCTCCCCCGGCCGGTCGAAACGGTTCTCCGGTTGCCCGATCAGCGTCCTCCGGCGGCGCTCCAGCACTCCCATCACGAAGGAGTACACGGCGAAGAGCGCCAAAATAAAAAATACCACCTGTCCCGCAAAACCCATGAAAGCCGCACTCCTCCCCCTCTTGTCTCGCGCCAACCGCGGGCCGGGGGCGCAACACGCCCGGTGGCCCGCCCCGGCCCGCCGCGGCACGCAACGGTTCTAACCTTCTTCTTTCAGCTTCTTGACCTCCTGCGCCAGAACGGGCAGGACCTCGAAGAGGTCCCCCACGATGCCGTAGTCCGCCACCTTGAAGATGGGGGCCTCGGGGTCCTTGTTGATGGCCACAATGCACTTGGAGGAGCTCATACCCGCCAGGTGCTGGATGGCGCCCGAGATGCCGCAGGCGATGTACAGCACCGGGGATACGGTCTTCCCGGTCTGGCCCACCTGCATGCTGTGGGGCACCCAGCCGGCGTCCACGGCGGCCCGCGACGCCCCCACCGCGGCCCCCATCACGTCCGCCAGTTCCTCCAGCAGCTTGAAGTTCTCCGGGCCCTTCATGCCCCGGCCGCCCGAGACGATGATGTCGGCCTCGGTGAGCTCCGGCCGCGTGCTCTCCTGCCGCACGACCTCCTTTACGGTCTGGCGGATTTCGCCCACCTGCGGCGCGACCTGTACCACCTGGGCCGTACGCCCGGCCTGGGGCGGGTCAACGGACAGGACGTTGGGCCGCACCGTGGCCATCACCGGCCGCGCCTCGGGACACACGCCCTTGACGAAGGCCTTGCCGGCGTATATGGGCCGCGTGAACACCAGCTGTCCGTCCTCGAGCTCCAGGGCCGTGCAGTCCGTAAAGAGGCCGGTGTTCAGGCGCTGGGCCACGTGGGCCGCGAGATCCCGGCCCAGGACCGTGCAGCCCAGCAGGAAGGCGAAGGGCCGGTGCTCCTGCACCAGGGCCGTGACGGCGTTGGTGTAGCCGTCCGTGGTGTAGTGCTCCAGGGCGTCGGCCTCCAGGACGTAGACCTTGTCGGCTCCGTATTCGCCCAGGGTGCCGGCCAGGCCCGCCACGCCCTTGCCCGGCAGCACCGCGCACAGCTCCTGCTGCAGCCGGTCCGCCAGTTTGCGGCCGGCGCTCAGGAGCTCCAGGGTGACCTTTTTGAACTGGCCGTTCCTCTGTTCGGCGTAAACCCAGATTCCGCTCATGGTGCTCTTCCCCTCCCCTAGATGACCTTGGCTTCTTCCCGCAGGGCTTTGGCCAGGGCGGCCGCCGCTTCGGCCGGCTCGCCGGGCAGGATCTTGCCGGCCGCACGGGCCGCGGGCAGAAAGTACTGTAAAATCTTGACCTTGGGCGCGGCCTGCGCGGGGTCCAGGCCAAGGTCGGACAGGCCGAGCTTTTCAAGGGGCTTCTTCTTGGCCTGCATGATCCCCTTCATGGAGGGGTAGCGCGGTTCGTTCAGGCCCTTCTGGGCCGTGATTACGGCCGGCAGGGGCACCTCCACCACTTCCACACCGCCTTCGATCTCGCGGGTGGCCACGGCGCGGCCGCCGTTCACCTCGAGTTTGGTCACCATGTTGACCATGGGCAGTCCCAGGATCTCGGCCACCCGGGCCGCCACCTGGGCCGAGCCGTCGTCGATGGCCCGCCAGCCGGCCAGGACGATGTCGTACTCCTGCCGGGCCACGGCCTTGGCCAGGATGACCGCGGTGGAGTATTCGTCCACCTCCACGCCGTCCGGACTCACCAGCACGGCCTTATCGGCCCCCATGGCCAGGGCCTGGCGCAGGGCGTCCTGCACCTGGGCCTCGCCCACGCTGACCACTGTGACCTCTCCCCCGTGCTTTTCCTTCAGGCGCAGGGCCTCTTCGACGGCGTACTCGTCGTAGGGGTTGATAATCAGGTTCACCCCCTGGCGGTTGATGCGCCCGCCGGCGTCGAGGCTGATCTTCGCCTCGGTGTCGAAGGTTTGCTTCAGCAGGACAACTATTTTCATGCCAGAAAACCTCCTCTCCCTGATTCGTGGCGCATGCCGAGCGTCCGAGTGACTACATCTCAGCCGTTCCCTCCCGACTCGACCGGCGGTGGAAACACCGCGGTCTCATGATGAGGCCGACTCCTTGAGCCGCATGAAGTACATGGCAAAGGGCCGGTAGGCCAGGTGCGACCACTTGGTGAAGGGTACCTCCAGCCCCAAAAGGGGCACCGTAAAGGCCAGGTGCAGGGCAAAGGTATAATAAGTGGGCAGAGGCCAGTGCAGCTCCATGAAGATGCGCACCAGAAGTCCGGTGGCCACCGTAAACCACAGAAGGATCAGGAACATCCAGTCTGTGGAATGGGAATACTGGTGTAGCGGCTCCTTCTTCCTCAGGCGGCCGATTATGGCTTCCGTGGTCACGTACAGCATGGCGATGGACGCGTAGCTCCAAAGCAGTTTCGCCGGGTGCCACCAGGCA
Source organism: Ammonifex sp. (assembly GCA_020725605.1). Classification (GTDB taxonomy): domain Bacteria; phylum Bacillota; class Desulfotomaculia; order Desulfotomaculales; family DYER01; genus DYER01. The sequence continues at coordinate 9,260 of DYER01000089.1, forward strand.
GGCGGCTCGTTGGTGAGGGACCACCGCGAAACGATGTCCACGTTCACCAGCATGAAGGCCACAAAATAGCCCGTCATCAGAAGCCAGTGCTTCAACCAGCGGGACTTGTTCGCGCACAGGCGCAGGCGTATCTGGGTGGCAAAGTGGAGCACCAGAGTTACCAGTTCACGTATGTAAGCCGAGGCGGGAATCTTCCCCTGCATATCGCCGAGTATGAACCGGTACATGCGGTAGACGTTGGAAAGCAGGAAAAAGGACAGCACGGCCCCAAAGGCGTAACCCACCGGGTGCACAATGTGGGCCGGCGCAAAGGTCTCCAGCTCCACCCGCTCGGTGACAATGGGCCCGTGAAACAGGTAAACCACCAGCAGGGTCAGGAAAAAGAGCACGCCCACCGAAATTACCTTCCAGCCCATAGAGGTGTATAGTTTCCTGGACAGACCCGTCCAGTCATAGACAGAAGTCAGGTAGCGGCGCAGGGACATCATCACCTCGCCCGGATTGGCCTGCCGCGGGCAGGTCTGCTGGCAATCCCCGCAGTAGTAGCACAACCACGGCTCAAGGGAACGCTTTATCTTGTCTTCCAGGCCCAGCTGCACAAACCTCATGAACCGGCGCGGGAACTGCGCCTCGTTGGTCGAAAGCGGGCATACCGCCGTGCAGTTGCCGCAGTTAAAGCACTCGTAAGAAGTGCGGGCCCCGAACTTCTGCAACTTTCTGCCGAACTCGGGATTGACCTTGGTCACGGGTTATCCCCTCCTCCACGCATAGCAATAACCGTGCCACCGACGGGGAATTTTGCCTACGTAAAGCCATCCCGTCCCCGACGCCGGCCGGTTGGCAAAATTCCCCGTCGCCCGACGGGGAATTTTGCCTTCGGAAGGCAATCCGGTTGCCGGCACTGGTGAGTTGGCAAAATTCCCCGTCGCCCCCGCGGGCCGGAGGAACCGCAAGGATACGGCCGGGAGCAGGGCGGCACCGCTTCCCCGGGCCCTGCTCCGGCCGCCAGACATCACGTCCTGTTTTCGATACAATCAGAAACCCTTGTAAGGATTGGGCCCGATCTCCTCCAACCGCTTGGCAAAATCCTCAATCAGCCGGGGCAGGCGGTCGTAATCCGTAATGCTCACCTGCTCCATCCGGACCCGGTCGGACTCTAACGCCAGCCGGGTGAGGGTCTCCGCGATCTTGGACAGGCGGTAGTTGGCCAGTTCGCTACCCTTGACGAAATGGCACTGGTAGTCCTCCCCGTGCCGGCAACCAAGCATGAGAATACCGTCGATGCCCTTGGACAGAGCGTCGGCGATCCAGATCAGGTTCAGGGAACCCAGACACCGCAGGGGGATGACCCTGATCCAGGGGCTCAATTGCTGGCGGTTGATGCCCGCCAGGTCCAGGGCCGGATAGGCGTCGTTTTCGCAGGCGAATACCAGGATGCGCGGCTTTTCCTCGTCTTCCTCCGGCACCTCGATGGCCTTGACCATGCTGCCGATCATGGTAATGGAGTAGTTCTTGAAGGAAATGATGCGCTGCGGACAGGCCCCCAGACACGTGGCGCACCGCCGGCACCGCGTGGGGTTGTAGAGGGGGTTGGCCTTTTCGTCTTCGTTTATGGCGCCGAAGGGACATTCCACCGTGCAACGTTTGCACTGGGTGCACTGTTCCATCCTGAACTCCGCGTAGGAGGTGTCCAGGGCCCGGGGGTGCACGGAAGCGCCCCGGGCGGTGAGTTCGATGCACTGGATGGCCTTCAGGGCCGCGCCCAGACCGTCCTTCACGCAGGAAGGTAGATCCATGGGAGCCCGCACCGCACCCGCGGCGTAGATGCCCGTGCGCCGCGTCTCGTACGGGAAGCATATGAAGTGGGAGTCCGGGAACCCGTACTTGAGGCTGGGTAACTCCGGCCCCTGGCGGTACTCCAGGTTGAGGAGGTCCGACCTGAAGTAGATGTCCGGCCGCACCAGGCTAACGCCCGACTTCTTTTCTTCCTCTTCCTCGGCGCCCACCACCATCATTTCGCCCCGGGCCGCCGTGGACACCATACCCGTGGCCAGCACCAGCAGGTCGATGCCCTCGGCCACCACCCGGTCCCCCACCAGGACGTCGTCCACCTGCACGGTCAGGGCCTTGTTCTCGTCCTCCTCGATCCCCGCGATGTTACCCCGGAAGAAGAGGACCCCTTCCCTCTGGGCCCGCTGGTACAGAAATTCGTACTGGCCGGGGCTCCGCATGTCCTTGTAGAAGACGTAAACCGCGGCTTGCGGATTCTGCTCCTTTACGTAGAGGGCCTGCTTTAGCGATTCCACGCAGCATATCGCCGAGCAGTAGGGAAGGTGCTCGGGGTCCCGCGAGCCGGCGCACAGGACGAAGCCGACGCTGCGCGCCTCCCTGCCGTCGGAGGGCCGCACGATCTTCCCTTTGGCCGCCATTTCCTCCAGAGTATCCCCGGTGACCACGTTGGCGTACCGGCCGAACCCCAGGTGCTCGAGCCTGCTGGCGTCGTAGGGCACCGCGCCCGTGGCCAGTACAACGGCACCTACGCGCTCGGTAACCGCCTCACCGTTGCGGGCAATGCTCACCTCGAACATACCCGGCGCCCCTGAAATCTTCGCCACCCGGGCACCCTTGTAGACCGTGACGTTGGGATTCTCCTCGACCTCTCTGACGCGCCGGGCGATGTCAACGGGCTCCAGGTCGGTGTAGGGCGGGCGGTCCGCGACCTGCCTGAAACGCGTTGCCACCCAGCCGCCCAGCGTGGCCTCCTTCTCGACCAGCACCACCCGGTAACCGGCCCTGGCCGCGGCGCCGGCCGCCGTCAGTCCGGCCAGACCGCCGCCCACCACCAGCACGGCCCGTGCCAGATCCTCGACCCGGTAGGGCTCGGGAATCTCGGCCTGCTTGGCCTTGACGATTCCCATGCGCAGGTAGTCCTCGGCCATCATCTGGGTGTCCTCGTCGTTGGCCGGGTGGCTCCAGATCACCTGCTCCCTGAGGTTTACCCTCTCCACCACCACGCCGTCCCCGAAGGCGAAGACGTCCGTGTTGACCCGCGGCGAGCACGCCGCGATGACCACCCCGTCCACTCCGGCCTGGACGTCCTGCCTGATCAGCTCGCGCCCCTCGGCCCCGCACAGGAAGGGGTGGGTCTTACAGATCTCCAGCTTCTGTTCCTTGGTCGCCACCTTGGCCAGGGCCTCGGCGTTCAGGGCCTCACCGATGCCGCAGCCGGTGCAGATATAGGCGCCTACCTTTTTCGCCACGGTATTACCTCCCCACCACGGATTGAATGGCCTGCATGGCGGCGGCCGTTGCGTCCTGTACCGACGAGGCCACGTCCATCGGCCTGGTCACGCATCCGGCGGTATAGATGCCGGGTACGGCACCGACCGCAAAGCCATTCTCGTCACGGGAAAGCCCGAAGGGAACCTGAGCCCCTCTGGTGGTGGGCACCATGCCGGTGGCGAGTACCACCAGGTCGAAGGTCTCCTGGAGCAACTTCCCGGCCTCCTGGTCCTCCACGACCACGGTCGGGTTGCCGGTTGCCGGGTCCTCGGTAATCTGCCCGGCCTTACCCTTGACCAGGAAGACGTTGCCCAGATCCTTCACCCGGGCGTAGAAATCCTCGAACCGGCCCAGGGCGCGGATGTCGATGAAGAAAACGTAAATCTTGGTATCGGGACTCTTCTCGCGGATGTAGGTGGCCTGTTTGAGGGAGGCCAGACAGCACACGCCCGAACAGTAGCGCAGGTTGTTCTCGTCCCGCGAGCCGGCGCACTGGACGAAGGCCACCTTGTGGACCGGCTTTCCGTCCGAGGGACGTAAGATTTTGCCTCCCGTCGGGCCGTTGGACGCCGCCAGCCTCTCCATCATCACGTTGGTAATCACGTTCCTGTACCGCCCGCCACCGTAGTAGGTGAGCTTGCCCACATCGTAAGGGTCCCAGCCCGTGGCCCACACAATGGCCCCCACGTTGAGGGTCAGGGTCTTGGGTTCCTTGTCCAGAAGGTTGATGGCCTTTACGGGGCAGGCCAACGCACACCGGCCGCAGGCCACCCCCTCACAAACCTCGGGATCGATGACGTACCTCATGGGGAAGGCGAATACGTGGGGGAGATATATGGCCTTGGTCCTGTCCAGGCCGTAGTTGAAGTCGTTGGGGCGCTCCACCGGGCACGCTTCCACGCACGCGCCGCAGGCGGTACAATCTTCGGTCACGTAGCGGGGGTTCAGCCTTACTTTGACCGTGAAGTCGCCCTCCTGTCCCGAAATTTCCGTGACCTCGGCCAGGGTGAAGTAGCGGATGGCCGGATTCTGCCTGATACGTTTGAAGTTGATTTCCAGACCGCAGGCCGGAGGGCATAGTTTGGGAAAGTACTGGTATAACTGGGCTACTCTACCACCAAGGTAGGGCCTCTTTTCGACCAGAAAGACTTCGTAACCCGCCTCCGAGGCCTCCACCGCGGCCGTCAATCCGCTTATGCCGCCGCCAACCACCAGGATGCTCCTGCTACCCATCGCCTACCACCGCCCCTGTACCGTATCCGGTCGCCATTATTAAAGCCCCCATTCTTTGGAGTTGAAAAGAACCCAACCCGGCGGGTTGGGGTCGGACCACGAGCCTTAGAAACTTTCGACGTGCAATCCCGACTTCCTTCTTCGCCCCGCAAGGAAACGCGGGGCGGAATCGAGCCCGCACGCGCACGGAAACCCCGGCGGCTTGCTCAACTCCGCCCCCGACCACAGGCATTTTAAAGGCCGCGCTTCCCACCCCGCCGGAGACGGGGTGGGAAGCCGGATGCTAGTCAACTATCGAGATGATGGGCCGCTTGAAGACTTCGTACTCACCGGTGTTGGGATCCCGACGCAGGTTCACGAAGACCTTCCAGTTCTCCTGGTCCATGGTCGGGAAGTCGTTACGGATGTAGTAGCCGGGCCACCGGGTTTCCTCGCGGAAAAGTACCGCCCGGACGTGGTTCTCGGCCTGCACCGTGCGGTGAATGTTCTCCCAGCACCGCATGAGCTCGTTAAGGTCCTCGGCGGCCAGCTTCTCGGAGTCCTCCTTGAGCAGGGCCAGCAACTCGAGGGCCCGCTGGAGCTTCGGTCCGTTGGTCTGGTAGGCGCTGCCCGCACCGCCCGCGTACTCGTCCATGAGCTTCATGAGCCGCATCATGTACTGCTTCGGCCGGATATAGTTGGGGTTGACGTTCGGGTCCGTGGTGTAGCCCTTGTACTGCTCGAAAAGCTCCATGGGCTTGTAGATCTTCTCTTTCAGGGCCTCAATTTCGGCGGCGCTGAACTCCGGCGGAGCCTCCGGATTCTCGAGGACGAAGCGGACGGCCGACTTGGCCGCAATGCGGCCCTCGGCGTGGGAGCCGGAGGAGAACTTGTGGCTGGAAGCACCCGACGCGTCACCCGCGGCAAAAAGCCCCTTCACCGTGGTCATGTTGCAGTAGCCCCACTGGTACTCGGGCGGCGCGATGTCCTCCGGGCCGCTGACCCAGGCCCCGGACGCGCCGGAGTGGGAACCGATGAAGTAGGGCTCGGCCGCCGCGATCTCGGAAGGTTTCTCCTCGGGCCGCACGTTGGTGGCCGCCCACAGGAGGGATTGAGACACGGTCATGTCGAGGAAGTCCTCCCAGGCCTCGGCCTCGAGCTCGCGCAGCTTCTTCTTGCGCTCCTTCTCGTCGGTGTACTGGGCGGCCAGGTTGGCGATGGCCTCCTCGGTCCTCATGAACAGCGGCCCCTTGCCGGCCCATTCGTCGAGCATCCCCTGGTAGTTACGCAGGTTGGCCGGCAGCGGCTTCACAGAGGCGTAAGGCTCCCAGGGCTTCAGTTCCTCTTTCCGCTCCACGGTATACTCCCCGCCGAAGGCGTTGGTGGCGCGAGACTTGAAGAAGAGGAACCAGGCGCCCACCGGGCCATAGGCGTCCTTGAAGCGCACCGGGACGAACCGGACCTCCTGGCAGGTCATCTCGGCACCCGCCATGGTGGTGAAGTAGGCGCTGGAACCGGCGCTGAAGGGCGTGTACCAGGAGCGGCCCAGCCCCTCGCCCGTGGAACGCGGCCGGAACACGTGCACGGCCCCGCCCATGGCGGCCACCACGGCCTTGGCCTTAAAGACGTAGAACTTGTTCTCACGCACGCTGAAGCCCACCGCGCCGCAGATGCGGTTGTCCTTTACCAGCGGGTGGGCGATAAACACACGCTCGTAGATGTTGTCCATGCCCAGGGCGTTCTTCGCCGCCTCGGCCACGACGACCTTATAGGATTCGCCGTTGATCATGACCTGCCAGCGGCCGGACCGCACGTAGTTGCCGTTCTCGTCCTTCCACAGCGGCAGGCCCCACTTCTCAAAGAGGTGCACCGAGGAGTCCACGTGGCGGGCAATATTATAAACCAGGTCCTCCCGGGTGATGCCCATCAGGTCATTACGGACGTAACGTACGAAGTCCTCCGGCGTATTCTCTCCCTTGGCGATGCCTATGTAGGTATTGATGGCGGACAGTCCCATACCAACGGCGCCGCTGCGGTCCAGGGCGGCCTTGTCCACCAGAGTAACCTTCACGCCGTACTTCTTACCCCAGTAGGCCGCCTCCACGGCCGCGCCGCAGGCCGCCATACCGCCGCCCACGATGAGGACGTCGGTGTTGACCTCTACCGTCTCGAACTTATCGTGAAAAGCCATCTATACCCCGGCCTCCCCCATTATTTCTTGGTGGGAACTTCACTCAAGTGCAAGGAATCCGGTTCCGTGAAGAGTGCGATCCCCTTAATATCGTCGGACGCGGCGGTGCTGTACCCGCCGTCCGGCTTGGCCGAACCCTCGGGTGTGGTGCGGATGGGGAACTTAAAGCGCTTGATGGAGCCATCCCGGAACTTGATGGTCCACATGATGTCCTCGGAACCGCGCAAAGGCACCACACTGGCGCCCAGGGGAACGAAGTCGGCATAGCCGCGCACGTCGATGGCCTGCTGCGGGCAGATCTTAACGCAGCTGTAGCACTCCCAGCACATCGAGGGGTCCCTGTTGTAGGCCTTCATTCTCTCCTTGTCGAGTACCATGAGGTCGTTGGGGCAAATGTACATGCAGGCGGTCTTGTCCTGGCCCTTGCAGCCGTCGCACTTCTCGTTGATCACGTAGCTGGGCATAACTCAACCTCCCCGTGAGTCTCCAAAGAATGGGCAGCCTTGTGTCAACGCCGATACAGCCCTGCCCGGGGTCCATCAAAACCGAGCCCTTTCGCCCTAATTTAACCGCTTTGTTAATGTACCCACAAACGCCTTAACGCCCGGGCCCCACACCACCTCCTCACTGATTCTGCCCACAATAAAAGCAGGCAACTTGGCCGCTTCTACGTACCGTACCGCGGGGCTTCAAGTCCTGCTGCAGTAGACGTAGGTTTGTTTGTGCTTATTTTATCAAAGTCAACCGTCCATGTCAAGGGCGATTTGGCCACCGACCCCGGCCCGGGCCGGACCCGTATTTTCATACACTATATTCGCCGCGTCCGCCTCAAATCCTCTTAACCCGTGGAAAAAAACAAGAGAAAGCTACCCCTTGAGCCTCCCGGGGCACGCCCGCGCCCCGCGGCCGGGACCGCCAGGGGCTATTCCGGCCGACACCCACCGTTTGCTCCGACGGCCAGTCCAGGTGGGGATTCACGGCCTGGACCGCCCGCTCCACCAGCCCCACCGCGAACCCGCTTGCCAGCACCCTGGGCATCACCTGGAACTCCGGTGCCTCCGGGTAGAGATGGGGCACGGTCTTTTCCTCCGGTACCAGGTACTTTAACTCATACGTGAGCCCCGGCTGCAGGGCATCCTTCATGACACACGTCCTCGCGATTCGGGGTACGTCCAAAAATTATACACCGGACCTCCCAATTCCTCCTCTGTATGGGGTTCCCAACTCTCCCGTGCGGCGGGCGCGTCCTTCGGGCCCGCACCACCCTGCCCTTCGCCATAAAACGCCCTTCGCCGGAAAACAACAACCCCCCTTCGCTCTCCAAGTATTTCCGAAACGGGGCCGCCGAGGGGGCAGGACGTGCGCGTCGGGCTAAGCTGGCGCAGGCGCGCACGTCCCAGCCTTCTGGGGGCCTCCCCCCAAAAAACAAACCCCGCCCGCTGTTCCGGACGGGGTGCGATTTCGTGGTGTCGGAGGCGGGACTCGAACCCGCACGGTTTCC
>DYER01000090.1 GCA_020725605.1 Ammonifex sp.
GAGAGGTGGTGCAGGTGGCGCGACCCGTAGGCGCGGTGATGGTGGTGGGGGGAGGCATAGCGGGGATCCAGGCCTCCCTGGACTTAGCGGAAGCGGGGTATTACGTGTATTTGGTGGAGCGCTCGCCGGCGATAGGCGGGACCATGCCCATGCTGGACAAGACCTTCCCCACGAACGACTGCAGCATGTGCATCCTATCGCCGAAACTGGTGGAATGCGGCCGCCACTTAAACATCAAAGTATTGACCTTGGCGGAAGTGGAGGAAGTCACGGGCGAACCGGGGCAGTTCAGGGTCAAGGTCCGGCAGCACCCCCGTTACGTGGACTTGGACAGATGCACGGGCTGCGGCGAATGCGCCGAAGAGTGCCCGGTGGAAGTGGAGGACGAATTCAACCAGGGCTTGAACTACCGCAAAGCCATTTACCGGCCCTACGCCCAGGCCTACCCCAACGCCTTTTGCATTGACAAAGAGAACTGCACGGAATGCATGACCTGCGTGGACGTGTGCCAGGCGGGGGCCCCGGACCACGAAATGGAAGAACAGGAACTGGAGCTCGAGGTCGGCTCCATCATCCTCTGCCCGGGCTTCAAGACCTACGACGCCGGCCAACTGGAGTACTACGGCTACGGCAAATACAAGAACGTCCTCACGAGCCTGGAATTCGAGCGGATATTGAGCGCCTCCGGCCCCTACCAGGGCCACCTCATCCGGCCGAGCGACGAAAGGGAGCCCCAAAAGATCGCCTGGATCCAGTGCGTGGGCTCGCGGAACGTGGCGGTGGAGCGGGGCTACTGCTCGGCGGTCTGCTGCATGTACGCCGTCAAGGAAGCCATCATCGCCAAAGAACACAGCAAAGGGCCCCTGGACACGGCGATTTTCTTCATGGACATGAGGACGTACGGCAAGGGCTTTGAGCGCTACTACGAGCGGGCCAAGGCGGAAGGGGTAAGGTTCATCCGCTCGCGGATCTACCAGGTGCAGGAGGCGGAGAACGGGAACCTGAGGATCCGGTATGCGGAAGAGGACGGCACGGCGCGGGAAGAGGAATTCGACCTGGTGGTCCTCTCGGTGGGATTGGAGCCCTCGGAGGGGGTCAGGGACCTCATCGAGAAACTGGGATTGGAGAGCAACCGGTACGGCTTTGCCAGGGCTGGGGAACTGACGGCGGTGGCGAGCAGCCGGCCTGGTATTTACGTCACGGGCGTGATGACGGGGCCGAAGGACATCCCGGAGACGGTGATGCAGGCCAGTGCGGCGGCCGGGGAATCGATGGCGTTGCTCAGTGCGGCGCGGGGGAGCCTGGTGCAGGCGAAGGAGTACCCGCCGGAGAGGGACGTGACGGGCGAGCCGCCGCGGATAGGCGTGTTCGTGTGCCACTGCGGCGTGAACATCGCGGGCGTGGTGAACGTGGAGCAGGTGGTGGCCCACGCGAAGACCCTGCCCCACGTGGTCTACGCCACCAACATGCTCTACACCTGCTCCCAGGACAATCAGAACGCCATGCGCCAGGCCATTGAGGAGCACAACCTGAACCGCGTGGTGGTGGCGGCCTGCACGCCGCGCACTCACCGGCCCCTGTTCCAGGAGACGTTGCGGGAGGCGGGGCTGAACCCGCACCTGTTCGAGATGGCGAACATTCGGGACCAGAACTCGTGGGTGCACATGCACGAGCCGGCGAAGGCCACGGAGAAGGCGAAGGACTTGGTGCGCATGGCGGTGGCCAAGGCGGCGCGGTTGGAGCCCGTACCGCAGGTGAAGGTGGGGGTGACGCCGGCGGCCCTGGTGATCGGCGGCGGTGTGGCCGGGATGAACGCGGCCCTGTCGCTGGCGGAGCAGGGGTTCGAGGTGCACCTGGTGGAGAAGGAGGCCGAGCTGGGCGGCGTGGCGCGCCGGCTGCCCTGGGGCCTGAACGGCGAGGACGTGCCGGCCTACCTTCGCGGACTGATTAGTCGGGTAGAAGGGCATCCGCGCATCAGGGTATACAAGGGTGCCGGCATCCAGGACGTCTCCGGTTACGTCGGCAACTTCGTAACCCGCCTCTCCACCGGGGAGGAGATCCGCCACGGTGTGGCCATCATCGCCATCGGCGGCCGGGAGTACAGGCCGACGGAGTACCTGTACGGCCGGGACCATCGGGTCATGACCTTCCTGGAGATGGGGGAGGAACTGGCCAAGGGGAACGGCCGGCTGGCCGGGGCGAAGAACGTGGTTCTGATCCAGTGCGTGGGTTCGCGGGAGGAGCCGCGGCTGTACTGCAGCCGGGTGTGCTGCGCCAAGGCCGTAAAGCTGGCCCTGGAGATCAAGGAAAGGGACCCGGAGGCCAACGTGTACGTGCTGTACCGGGACATCAGGACTTACGGTTTTCTGGAGGATTACTATCGGGAGGCGCGGGCGAAGGGCGTGGTCTTCATCCGGTACACGCTGGAGGAGAAGCCCCGGGTTGAGGTACGGGACGGGCAACTGGTGGTAACGGTGAAGGACCACGTACTGGGCATCCCGGTGGAGGTCAACGCGGACGCCGTGGGCCTGGGTGCGGCGATCCTGCCGCCCGAGGACGCGGGCAAGCTGAGCCAGTTCTTCAAGGTCCCGCTTAACGAGGACGGGTTTTTCCTGGAGGCGCACCTGAAGCTGCGGCCGGTGGACTTCGCGGCGGAAGGGGTGTTTCTGTGCGGGCTGGCCCACGGGCCGAAGAGCCTTGAGGAGAACATCGCCCAGGCCAAGGCCGCTGCGGGCCGCGCGGGCACGGTGCTGAGCCGCGCCGCCATCGAGGCCGAGGGCACCACTGCCGTGGTCAACAGGCGCAAGTGTACGGCCTGCGGGACCTGCGCCGAGGTTTGTCCGGCCGGGGCCGTCACCGTGGACCTGAAGGACCGGGTGGCGGTGGTCAACGAGGCCGTGTGCAAGGGCTGCGGTGCCTGTGCGGCCTCGTGCCGGTGCGGGGCCATCAACGTGCGCGGCTGGGCCACGGAACAGATCATGGCCATGGTCGAGGCCGTATAGAGGGGGGAGGGGAGCCGATGGGCGAGCAATGGGAGCCCCGTATTCTGGCGTTCTTGTGCAACTGGTGCAGCTACGCCGGGGCGGACCTGGCCGGCGTGAGCCGCTTTCAGTACCCGCCCCACGTGCGCATCGTGCGGGTACCCTGCTCCGGGCGCATGAATCCGCTCTTCATCCTGGCGGCCCTGCGCCGGGGCGTGGACGGCATCCTTACCTCCGGGTGACACCCGGGCGACTGCCACTATGTTAGTGGCAATTACCTGGCGCGGCGCAAGTTCAGCCTGCTCAAGAATCTCCTCGAGTTCGTGGGTGTGGAGCCCGGGCGCGTGAACTTCACCTGGATTTCGGCGGCCGAGGGCAGCCGGTTTGCCGAGGTCGTGAAGGAAGTCTCCGAGAAGGTCCGGGAACTGGGGCCGGCCGGGGGGCCGCTGAAGCGGCAGATAGGGGGGTAGGCCATGGGAACGACGGAGAAAATCAGGGAGATAGCCGCGGGCCTGCTGCGGGACGGGAAGGTCGACGTGGTCATCGGGTACGGTCCCGGGACCCTCCCCCTGCGGAGCACCCCCCTGTTCGCGCGCACTGTGGAGGAGGCCGAAAGGCTTATCTGGGACGCGACGTGCGGCAACAACCTGGCCGTTTACCTGCCGGGCCGCAAGGACCGCGTGGGCATAGTGGTTAAGGGCTGTGACAGCCGGGCCGTGGTGCAGCTCATCCACGAGAACCAGATCGCCCGGGAGCAGGTCTTCGTCATCGGCGTGCCGTGCGCCGGGATCATCGACCGGCGGCAGGTGGAGGCCGCGGTGGAACGGGAGATCAGGGCCGCCCGCGAGGAGGGCGCCGAACTGGTGGTGGAGGGCGACGGGTGGAGCCGGCGCTTCAACAGGGAAGAGGTCCTTTACGGCGCCTGCCGCACCTGCCGCCACAACAACCCCGTGCTCTACGACGCCCTGGCGGGCGAGCCCCTGCCGCCGCGGGACGGCGGCCCGACCCTGGTTGAGATCTGGGAGAAGAAACCTGCCGGGGAGCGGCGAGATTTCATACTGTCCGAAATGGCCCGCTGCATCCGCTGCTACGCCTGCCGTAACGCCTGCCCCATGTGCTACTGCACCGAGTGCTTCGTGGACTCCTCCACGCCGCGCTGGCTGGGCCGGGCCACGGACGCGGGCGAAAACCTCTTCTTCCAGATCGGCCGGGTGCTGCACCTGGCGGGGCGCTGCGTGGCCTGCGGGGCCTGCAGCCGGGCCTGCCCCATGGACATCAAGCTGGGGCTGCTCCTCGGCAAGATGAACAAGGACGTGCTGGAGCTTTTCGGGCACGAGGCGGGGCTGAACCCGGAGGAGCCGCCGGCCCTCAACGCCTTCCGCCCCGACGACCCGGAAACCTTCCTCCTGGGGAAGTGAGGTGCGCGGCGTGATTATAAGGAAGGAACGCGTGAACGATTTTCTGAACGGTTTGCGGGCCGGGTACCGGCTGTACGCGCCCGTGCAGACCCAGGCCGGCCCGGTCTTCGCGCCGGTTAACGGGGCCACGGGATGGTCGTGGCCGGCGGGCAACACCCTGAAATCGGCCAAGGAAGTGTTCCTGCCCCAGACCGAGACCCTCTTCACCTACCGCACTTCCCTGGACGGGGTGCAGGTGGAAGAGGCGCGGGTCGAGGGCCGGGTGGTGCTCCTGGGGGTGCGGCCCTGCGACGCCCGGAGCCTCACCATGCTCGACAAGGTGTTCGCCGGCGAGGGCGTGCGCGACCCCTACTACACCGCGCGCCGGGAAAACACCGTGGTGCTGGGCCTGGCCTGCAACGAGCCCTGCGGGACCTGCTTCTGCACCTCCCTGGGCGGCAGCCCCTTCGGCACGGCCGGGTGCGACCTGCTGTGGGTGGACCTGGGCGACCGCTACCTGGTGCGGGTGCTCACGGACCGGGGCAAGGCCCTCGTGGAGGGCCGGCCCGAATTCGCGCCCGCCGGCGACGCGGACCTGGCCGCGGCGCGAGAGTTAGAGGAGGGGGCCCTCGGCCGCATGGGCACCGTCCCCGTGCAGGGGGTCAAGGAAAAGCTGGACCGTCTCTTCGCCGACCCCCTGTGGGACCGCGTCTACGAAAAGTGCCTCGGGTGCGGAACGTGCACCTACCTGTGTCCGACCTGCCACTGCTTCGACCTCACCGACGAGGTCATTGACGGTCTCGGGGTCCGGCTGCGCACCTGGGACGCCTGCATGTATCCCCTCTTCACCCTGCACGCCTCGGGCCACAATCCCAGGCCCACGCAGAAGGAGCGCTTCCGGCAGCGCATCATGCACAAATTCAAGTACTTCGTGGACAACTTCCGCGAGACGGCCTGCGTTGGTTGCGGCCGCTGCATACGGTACTGTCCGGTGAACATCGACATCCGGGCGGTACTGGCCGAAATTTCCGCCGGATGAGGGGGGTCGGCCCGATGAAAAACCCGTATCTGCCCCTGCCCATGCGCATCGAGAAGATCACGGTCGAGACCGAAGACAGGAGCCTGCGCACCTTTTCCCTGTCTTTCCTGAACAGGGCGGACGCCGAGGCCTTCGGCTTCGTGCCCGGACAGTTCGCCGAGGTGCACGTGTTCGGGCAGGGGGAGGCTCCCTTCGGCATCGCTTCTTCGCCCCTGGTGAGGGACCGGGTGGAGTTCACGGTGAACAGGATTCCGGGCGGCGTGGTCACCACGGCCCTGCACAACGCCCGCGAAGGAGACATCGTGGGGTTGAGGGGCCCCCTGGGCAACGGCTATCCCGTGCAGGAATTCGAGGGCAAGGACGTGGTGATCATAGGCGGCGGCTTCGCCTTCACCACGCTGCGCTCCCTCACGTGGTACATCCTGGCCAACCGCGAGCGCTTCGGCAAGCTCACGGTCCTTTACGGCGCCCGGGAACCCGGCCTCCTGCTCTACAAGGACGAACTGGCCGCCTGGCAGAAGCGGGACGACCTGGAGCTGATCCTCACCGTGGACCGGGGCCGCGAGGGGTGGCAGGGCAAGGTGGGCGTGGTGCCGGCCATCCTGAAGGAAGCGGCACCCAGCGCGGCCAACGCCTACGCCGTGGTGTGCGGCCCGCCGATCATGATCCGGTTCACCCTCCCGGTGCTCCAGGAGCTGGGCTTCCCGCCGGAGCGGGTGATCATGTCCCTGGAAATGCGCATGAAGTGCGGGCTGGGCATGTGCGGCCGGTGCAACATCGGCCACAAGTACGTCTGCAAGGACGGCCCGGTGTTCACCCTGGCCGAACTGAGCGAGCTGCCGGCTGAGTATTGATAGGGAGGGAAGGCAAGTCAATGGAGGCCCTGAAGAGCACGCAGCTGGATCCCGGCTTCCGGCGCCGGGTGGAGCAACTGGTCTCGGAGCGCATCACCAACGACAACTCCGCCAACTGCCTGACGTGCGGCATGTGCACCGCCGGGTGTCCCTTCAGCGACGCCCACGAGGACATGGACCCGCGCAAGTTCATCCGTAAGGTGCTGCTGGGCGCCAAGGATAGCCTGTTGCCGGACCGGTTTTTGTGGAACTGCACCCTTTGCGGCCGCTGCACCAAGGACTGCCCCATGGGGGTCGAGATCTGGAAGATGGTGTGGGCCGTCCGGGGCAACTTCGGCGTGCAGCCGCCCGGTGACCTGGCCACGGTCGTGGAAAATACCATGCGCACCGGGAACCAGATGGAGGTCACCGAGGAAGAGTTCCTGGACACCGTGGACTGGATGCAGGAGGAACTGCGGGACGAGTACAACCTGCCGGACCTGACCATTCCGGTGAACAAGGAGAACGCGCGCGTATTCTTCGTGCCCCACCCGCGGGAGATCAAGTTCTACCCTCAGGACATCCAGAGCTGGTCCAAGATTTTCCTGGCGGCCGAGGAGAGCTGGACCATTTCCAGCAAGATCTTCGACGTCACCAACTTCGCCCTGTTCACGGGTGAGTGGGAGAAGTCCGTGGAGCTGCTGCGCCGGGTGGCCGACGAGGTGAAGCGCCTGAACTGTCAGGTCATCGTGGCCACCGAGTGCGGGCACGGGTTCTTCGCCCTGCAGTACGGAATGAAGTACTGGCTCAACCTGGACATCCCGGTGCTCAGCATTACGCAGGTCATTGCCGAGTACCTGAAACAGGGTCGGATCAAGATCGATCCGGACAAGAAGATTACCGAGACGGTGACCTACCACGACCCGTGCAGCCTGGCCCGCAAGGGCGGCGTGGTGGAGGAGCCGCGCTACGTGGTCTCCCAGGTGTGCGCGGACTTCAAGGAGATGTGGCCCAACGGCAAGTACAATTACTGCTGCGGCGGCGGTGGCGGCGCCGTGGCCATGGGCGACGATTACCGCCAGGTGCGCGTGGCCAAGGGGCGCCTCAAGGCCGAGCAGATCAGGGCCACGGGCGCCAAGATCCTGGTGGTACCCTGCCACAACTGCTACGACCAGTTCAACGACATCATCAACAAGTACTACAACCTGGGCCTGAAGATCAAGCACGTGCACCACATCGTGAGCGACGCGATGGTATTTCCCGGATAGGTGGGCGCGGAATCGGGTATTGCCGGCCGGGCCGCCGGGCTCCGGCCCGGTCCGGCGGCAAAAAGTAAGAGCGAGAGGTGGTGCAGGTGGCGCGACCCGTAGGCGCGGTGATGGTGGTGGGGGGAGGCATAGCGGGGATCCAGGCCTCCCTGGACTTAGCGGAAGCGGGGTATTACGTGTATTTGGTGGAGCGCTCGCCGGCGATAGGCGGGA
>DYER01000008.1 GCA_020725605.1 Ammonifex sp.
ACAAGGCCAGCCTGTGGCTGGTCCAGCCCGACGGCAGCGGCCTGCGGCAGGTGGTGGAGAAAATCGGGCCCCTGACCGAGGAATTCACCTTCGGCTATTACGGCGCCGTGGCCTGGGACGAGCTTTTTGCCTACTGGCCGGGCTTTACGGACGCCGCGCTCATCAATGCGGCGAAGAGCACGCCGGAAGCGAAGAAGCTCCTGGCGAAGTACCCCGGGGCGGAGATCGTTGCTGACAGAAGCGGAGCCCCGCGGTCGATTTCCGGGCGGATAAGCTTGGTGGTGATGATAAGCCCGGGAAGAACATCACTGTGAACCGCAGGGACGGTGGAGAAGGAAATGAAAATGATTAAGGAAAGACAGGCGGTGGCGTGGGTTTAGGCTGGGGCGGTAGATTTATCGGGTCTTCGGCTAACCGGTTGAGCCGGGAAGGAAAAAGGTGCGGGAAGGCGAAAACTCCAGGATGAGGATGTATCCATCTATGGCAGAACCTGGCGCCCGGTGGCGGGCGGTGCTGGTGGCGGTCCCGTTACTGGCCGCGTCGGCGATGGAGGATTTGTGACGGCCGGGTCGAAAAAACTTTACCAGGCACATGCTGGAAAAACCCTGCTCCGGAGGGCAGGAGAAAATGGGTTACCAGTTAAGTCATCTCGACGTACTGAAGGTACTTTTTTACCACTGGACCCCCTCGGTACTTTACTGCTGGCGGGTGTCTTCCTCGGCATCCCCTTTCTCACCATCTGGGAGCTGAGAGCGGCAGGCGAGTGGCGCAGGTGCTGGTGGCCCCTGCCGGTGGGAAAAAACGCGGCGCAGGCAACTACAGGCCTGATAGGGGCGCCGCGCATCAGGGGCATCTGCCGTGCGGGATACGCAGGCCGTTGGTAATGGTGATACCTACCGGAACGGGGAAGAGAGGTGATGGCACAGGAATTTGGGAGACACTTCTCTAGAATTTGGAAGCCCCCGACCGTACAACTAGCTAACGAAAGGGGAAGAGTAGAATGCGCAGGGTTGCTTCAATCTTGCTGGTTCTCCTGTTTTCGGTTTGCGCAGGTGCTTCCCTGGCTTTTGCCCGGCCGCCGGACAGGGGAGAACTGCTGGGTGTCTTTCCGCAGGCCCCTGACCTGAATGAGCCGGTCACCCGGGGCGCCTTCGGGGCCATGCTGGCCAAAGCGGCCAACCTGGTGGTCGCAAGTGGGGAGGTTTACCCGGGTAAAGACGTGGATCCGGGAAGCTGGTACGCTCCGGCCCTGGCTGCCCTCGAAGAAAGGGGCATTGTGGCCGGGTATCCCGACGGCAGCCTGCGGCCCGGTCAGCCGGTAACAGGGGCAGAAGCGGCGGTCATGGTGGCCCGTACCCTGGGTTTGTTCGGTACCACGGGCCAGCCTGAAGCCGGTCCTTTAAGGCCCGACCACTGGGCCAGTTCGCTGTACAACTGGCTGGTGAACCAGGGGCTGGTTTCGGCCCGGTCCGATCCGGAAGGCAAGCTCACCGTGGGAGAAGCGGCCGATTTCCTGGCCCGCGTCTTCGGCAGCGACCCGCGGGCGGTGGACATCGTGGAAAAAAGCCGGCGGGCGCAGGCCGACGTGAAGGCCGTGCGTCTCAAGAGTAACATTGACATGGTCATGCGGCCCCGCGCGGGGATGGCCGACCGGGTGCCCGTTCTGCAAGGAACGGGGCAGATGACCGTGGAGATGATCCTGCCGGGGACCATGCACCAGGTTGGCCGGTGGCGGTTTGAGGCCACCGGAGGTCCCGCGGCAGAGGGCGGGCGGCTGCCGGAGCTGGAAATGGAGCAGTACTGGGTGGGCGGAAAAATGTACATGAAAATGACCGACCCGGCCACCGGCAAAACCGAGTGGATCAAGAGCGCCGTTCCGGACCTGGAGGCATTGATGAAAGAGAGCCTAAAAGCCAGTAAAATGGGCGGCGGGGGGATACCCGAGGAGCTGAAGCCCTACTTCCACTACCAGCTCCTGGGTACCGCAGAGAAAAACGGCCACCGGGTATTTGAGATCGGCTACTACGGACGGATTGACGACCTTACCACCTTCCTGCAACTGGCCGTGCCCGAGTCACTCCGCGGTACGCTCGGCGGGCCGGAATTCGAACGTGCCTTGAGGGAGGCCGGGCAACTGGTCAAGTCCATATCGTACTGGGGTAGAGATTGCATCAGGGCGGACGACTATTTGCTCCATGACGGGGAACTGAAAATCGTGCTGTCTTTTGCCGACCGGTTTCAGGGCGAGGCTATGCCGGTAGAGCTGATCGAAATGCGGATGCGGGTGGAAGAATGCGCATACGGTGACCAAATCAAGATCGAACTGCCGCCCGAAGCCCTGCAGGCCAGGGAAATGCCGCAACCTTAAGAGTAACGACCGGGTGAAATGCGCGGTTCCTGGCGTACTGAGCCGCGTGCCCGTCATGGCTGGCTCCGGTTACTTGCCGGTATATGCTTACTGCAGGACCGGAGCCAGTAATTTTTGAATGTCGGCCCACCGCGCGGTCGGGAGGCGATTCACCGGTCGGATTTTGGCGAACTTTTCACCGGGGGATGCTCTTGACCGAGTCTGAACGAGTGTGTCCGGCGGAGGAGAAATTCGCCCTGGCGCCTGCCGACCTGGAGACCAGAATTGCCCTCTTGCTGCTAATTATTGCCCTCGGTGTTCTTTCCGTGGTGGACTTAGCAGTTGGTGTGTCCGAACCGGCGGAACTGCCGGAGTCCTTGACCGGCCTGGGTATCGTAGCGTTGGTAGCGGTCTTGCCTGTGGCTGTTTTCTTTGCGTTTACGCCCACGGCTTACATCCTGAATGCGCAAGGGGTAATGATCGCCAGGCGTCTAGTTCGCCCGGTATACGTTCCTTATGCGCAGGTCAGAAACGTTGCGCTGCGGCGGTTTCCCGGCCCGCCTTTTGCCACTGTCCGGCTGGGCTCCTACCCGCCGTGGGGACTCTTCGGTTACTTCGGCCGGTTCAAGGTGGAGCATCTGGGGTGGATCAGGGTCTACGCCACGTCCTGGGAGAACGAGCTGGTGGTGCTGGAGACCGAGCGGGAGCCCTACTTTCTTTCCCCCACGGAGCCGCAGAGGTTCTACGAGGCGCTGCGGGCCCGGCTTGACGGCACTGCGGTGTAGCGGTAATGCCGTTCGGTGCGTCCGGGGGTGCGGCGTAGCTGAAGGCTGCCGGAATGGGGAGGTGCTGAGCCCGTGGGGAAAAGTGTGGTGGCGCTTCGCGGCAGCGGTGGCGGTGGTGGTGGGTGGCCTGGCTCTTTTGCTGACAGCGGCTGCCCGCTTTATCTGGCCTACGCCGACCCCGATGGCTCGGTGAGCGGGCTGCTGGAGGAGCATTACCGGCAGCTGGGCGCCTCGGGGGCGGCCCTGGTGATCACCGAGCCACGCGGGCGTGCGGGCCGACGGTCTGGGCCCGCGCATGCTGCGCCTGGACCACGACCGGTACGTGCCGGAACTGGCCCGGCTGGCGCGGGCCATCAGGGAGGGCGGGGCCCTGGCCGGAGCCCAGATCAACCACCTGGGACGCTACGCCGCGGTGGCGTCGCCGGTCAGCGCCTCGGACCTGCCGCCCACCTGGCCCGGGGCGCCGCCCGTGCGGGGGCTACGAAGGAGGAGCTGCCCGGGGTGGTGGAGGCCTACGCGGCGGCCACACGCAGGGTACGGGAGGCGGGCTTCGACCTGGTGGAAATCCACGGCGGCATGGCCTACCTGCTGATGCAGTTCCTGTCGCCGCGCACGAACCGTCGGGAGGACGAATACGGCGGGCCCCTGGAAAACCGCGCCCGATTTCCGCTGGAGGTGCTGCGGACCGTGAAGCAGCCGTGGCTTTACCGGAGGTGGCCGCGCGCTCCGCGCGGGGAGTGAAGTAGGGGACCCTGCCGACCAACGGGCCGAGGGGGAAGGATGAGTCCCACGAAAGAGGTTGCCGGTCCAAATTAGTTTACATAATACCCATTATGGGAAGTAAGCCGCAAGAGAAAACCGGGGCCCATCCCCGCGGCGGCCCAGGCTAAAGGGGGCCACCGCAGGCCCCCTTTCCCCTCCCAAAATCTCAGTGCCCCCGATGTGCCCCCCCGACGGCGGACCGGACCCCTTCAGGAACCGGGCATCTGACTGACGGCCAGGAAGCCCAGGCCTCCGACCTTCTGCTGGAACTCGGGCGCGAGGATGTAGTCTATGAAGGCCTTGACCGTCGGGTCCGGCTCCCCTCTGGTGTACAGGTACTCCCGGGCCACCACGGGGTATTTGCCCGTGGCCACGTTCTCCGGGCTGTAGGCCACGCCCTCATAACGCAGCACCTTTACCGAGGCGTCCACATAGGCCGCGTCGATGTAGCCGATGCCGCCGGGCGTGAGGGCCACGTTCTTCTTCACCTCGCCCGTGGAGTTGAAGACCACCGCCGCCGTGGTCTGCTCCTGCCCCTTCAGCACGATTTCCTTGACCGCGGCCAGGGTGCCGCTGGCCTTGGACCGCCCCACCACGGTAATGGCCTGGTCCGGCCCGCCCACCTGCTTCCAGTTGGTAATCTTTCCCGTAATGATGCCCGCCAGCTGCTCCCTGGTCAGGGAATCGACCGGTACGCCGGGATGCACGATGAAGACGATGGGCGCCCCCGCCACCACGTGGGGCATCAATCCCCGGTAAAGGGGGTCGTCCGCCGGGGCCGGCACGTCCGACATGCCGATGTGCACGGTCCCCTCGGCCACCTGCTTCAGCCCCACGAAGGACCCGCCGCCCGTCACCTCCACGGTTACGCCGGGGTGCAGTCTCTGGAACTCCTCGGCCGCGGTCTTCACCAGGGGCAACAGGGCCGTGGAGCCGGAGGCCGTAATCCGCCCTTTCAGCTGCGAGGCGCCACCGGCGGGCTCCCTGGGCCCGCAACCGGCCAGCAATACCAGCACCGTCCCGAAAAGGAGCATGGCGATAATTCGTCGCAAGCTACCACCCCCACTCCAATGTATCCGAGGGCCCTGTAACTGTCAAGGTTCGACGCGGAACGCAACGGGTCACCGGAAGCCCGGTCCGCCGGCGGCTCCAGGCGGAGCGCCCGTGCCGGGAGGCGGCCCGGCCGTTTCACACCGGTTGCACGCACGCCGACCGTCCGGTATAATGAAGCCGTATTCCCCCATCTCAGGAGGTCGGCATCTTGCCGTGGAAGTGATAGCCCTTGTGGGCCCCGCCGGTACGGGTAAGAGTCACCGTGCCATCGTAGTCGCCCAGCAGTGCGGTGCGGATCTGATCGTAGATGACGGACTGCTGATTCGGGGCGACCGGATCCTGGCCGGTATTTCGGCCAAGCGCCAGCCCACGCGGCTGGCGGCCATCAAGACGGCCCTTTTTACGGACCCGGAGCACGCCGCGGAAGTGCGGGCCGCCCTGGAGGCCCAGAGCCCCGAACGCATCCTCATTCTGGGGACCTCCCCCGGCATGGTCCGGCGCATCGCGGAGCGCCTGGGCCTGCCGGCCCCGCAGAAGATCATCACCATCGACGAGGTCTCTTCTCCCAAGGAGATGCGCAAGGCCCGCTACCTGCGCCTGCACCACGGTAAGCACGTCATACCGGCCAGCACCATGGAGGTGCGGCGGACCTTTCCCAACACCCTGATCGACTCCCTGAAGGTTTTCCTGCGCAAGCATCCCGCCCCCGCCGCCAAAACCTGGGTGGAACAGTCGGTGGTCCGTCCCACCTACAGCGAGTACGGCAACCTCACCATCGCCGAGGCGGCGCTGCACGCCCTGGTGGCCCATGCCGCTCGCGTACCCGGGGTGGCCTCTCCGGGCCGCATCGGGACCGAGGCCCACGGAGGCACCGTGGTGGTCCACCTGGAGCCGGTCCTCTACTACGGAAACAACCTGCACCACGTCAGCCGCGTGCTCCAGAGGCAGATCAAGCGCCAGCTGGAGGAGCTGACCGGGATGTCGGTGGCCGCCGTCAACGTGCTGGTGCGGCGCGTAATACCCCCGCCGCAGCCCGCCGAGGCGGGCCGCCACCGGTCTCCGAGCGCAGAAGGGCGCGAGGCCGCGAAAAGCCAGGGTTGAGCGCGGCCCGTGCTCAGGAACCCGCTTCGGGCTCCAGGGGGAGGGCGTTCACGTCCAGCCTGCCCCGCGCGTCCAGCCTCGCCTCCACCGCCAGGGACAGCTGGGCCAGGAGGGCCGTCTGGTTCCCCACGCGGAGCAAAACGTTTTCGTAGGCCTTACCGAGTTTGATGCCGTGGTTTTCGGGGACGCGGATCACGGTGCGCACGCCCAGTTCCGATCCGGCTTCCCTCACGTTGACGCGGCCGCCGGCCACGATCTCGCCGCCCCGGAAAACGCCGTTGATTTCCACGCTGCCGCCCGCGTAGATATTGGTATTGAAACAGCCCTGGCCCGTTACCAGCACCTTGCCGGTGGCTTCGATGCGGCTGTTGGCCGCGTACTTTAAGATGACGTCCGTGGGTTTTTGTTCCTGACTGCGCAGGTAAGAGGCCACCGCGGCCACCTCACCCATCAGGGCGGCAAGGGCTCCCTCGTCCGGGAGGTCTGCGGCCCTGAGGCCGCCCAGGACCCTTATCTTCTGCCAGAGGAGTTCCATTTCCGGCGGTACCGGTACCTCGCTGGCATCTGTTACGGCCTTCACCTTGCCGACGAGTACCGGAATACGGGTGAATTTGTTCTCCAGCAAAACCAGCACCAGGTGACCGTAGCGCGCACCCTGGGCTTTGACCTGCGGGTGAACGTAGAGGATGTGGGCCGCCTGGTAGAGCTGTTTCATCTGGGCGTGCAGTTCTTCCAAAAGGCCCGCGAGCTCCTTCCAGGCGGTTGGCGGCCCGGCCTGGATGACGCTGCTCACCACGTTTTCTCTGATGACCAGTACGTTGCCTCCGGCGTAAATATGGGCCCCGGACACCAGCCCCAGGATTTCCACCGTACCGCTGGCCTGCACCGTCATACCGTCCTGGACGTTACCCAGGATCTTCACGTTGCCCTTAAACCTTATGTTACCCGAATTCAGGTCCACGTCTCCTTCATGGACCAGGACCGGGTCCACGCGGATCACGCGCACGTCCCCGTATTCCTCAATGGCCGGTCGGCCGCTGACGGTGGCCACCACGGAATGGCCGTCCTCGCTGAGCCGGGCCCCGAAACCCGCCTTTAGGGTGAGGTGCCGCGGCTCGGGGGGTGGTACGGGTTGTCCGTCCACGCCCACCCCCGGGCTGCCGGGAGCGGCGGGCTGCCTCACCGCCAGCAGGTCTCCCGGCTCCACGGAGGGTATGCGGCGGAAGTCCCGGAAATCCACCCTTTCGCCGGGGTGACCCACGGACTCTTTAAGCCACGGCACTTCCAGCCACTCGTCTCCGGGCGGCAGGGGCGGTTCGCCTTCGGCCACCACCCACCGCCCCTCACGCGGCTTCTCCACCAGCTCTTTGATGAGGGCGTGGTTGATGCCGCGCACCACCCCCTGCTCCACCAGCCGGACCAGCATCTCCTCGTAAGAGAGGGGACAATGTAGTTCCACGTCGGCCACCACCCGGAGTAGCAGGTCGGGGGTGGGCTCGGAGTCGACCAGGTGGTAACGCTCCACGCGCCGGGGTACCAGTTCCACCGTGGCGGTCAGGCGGTCGGGCGCGACCTGGACCGCGACCCGGCCGGGGACCTCCCGCACCCGAGGTATAACCTCGATGCGGTCCGCGGCCCGAACTTCGGTGGGGCCCGCGATCTCCCGGTCGTTCACCAGCACCTGGACCTCCGGGGCCGGAATCAGCACCGCGGGGCGGCCCCCCGGCTCGGGGTCGCGCACGAAAACGCGGCCCTCCCGCACCCAGGCCGCGCCGTCGGCCCCGGGCGCCGGGGCCGCTTCCGGCGGGGCTTCGGCGGGCCTGGCCCCCAGCACCCTCCTGATGAGGGTCTTGAGTACCTCTTCCATGTCGATAATCCCTCTGTCAACGGTTTCTCTATCCCACATAATAACGGAAATTCGGGGATATGTCAGCGGTCCCGGCAAAAAAGTTACCCGCTACCGGAAAAACGGTGGCCGGGGCCGCGTTCCGTACCCGGTCCTCCGGGCCGCATTACCCCCCGTGCCGCGCGGGCCGCCGGAAAAAAAGACCCCCGGCTCCGGATACCGCCGTACGCGTTCCGGGCCGGAGGCCGGGCCGGAGAAGGACTCAGGCCGGGTAGAAGGCCACCTCGCCGTCCTGACCCACCAGGTTGAAATCCACGCCCGAGCGCCGGCTCATGCGCTCCTGCAGGAAGGGCAGGGCCACGTGGGGGAACAGGGCCACCGAGATGACGTCCTCCTCCTTTTCCATGTACGGGGCCGCCTGCTTCCTGGCCGCCGGCAGTTCGGGCTCCAGGAGGTCCGCCGGCCGGCAGGTTATGGGCTGCTCGTCGCCGATGATCTTCCGCCTGGCCTCCTCGTTGATGGGGCCCGGCGGCTGGCCGTAGAAGCCCCGCATGTAGTCCTTGGACTCCTTGGTGGCCATCTTGTACCTCTCGCCCACCAGCACGTTGATGACGGCCTGGGTCCCCACAATCTGGCTGGAGGGCGTCACCAGGGGCGGATAGCCGAAGTCGGCCCGCACCCGGGGCAGCTCCTCCAGCACCTCGGGCAGGCGGTGCAGGGCGTTCTGCTCGCGGAGCTGCGAGATGAAGTTGGACATCATGCCGCCCGGGATCTGGTAGCGCAGCACGTTGGTGTCCACGGCCACCGAGGCCAGGTCGAACTCCCTGTACTTCTTGCGCACCTCGCGCCAGTACTCGGCGATCTCGGAGAGCAGTCCCAGGTCCAGGCCCGTGTCGTAGGGAGTGCCCTGGAAGGCCGCCACGATGGGCTCCACGGCCGGCTGGGAGGTCTGCAGGGCCATGGTGGAAATGGCACAGTCTAGGACGTCCACCCCGGCCTCCGCGGCCCGCCAGTAGGCCATGGCCGCCATGCCGCTGGTGTAGTGGCAGTGCAGCTGCACGGGGATGCGCAGCTCCTGCTTCCAGCGGCGGACGATCTGGTAGGCCGGCTCGGGCGCCAGCATGCCCGCCATGTCCTTCAAACAGATGGAGTCGGCGCCCATGTCTTCCAGAATCTTACCTATACGCACGTAATATTCGACGTCGTAGACCGGTCCGATGCTGTAGCACACCGTGGCCTGCACGTGGCCCCCGCAGCGCTTGGTCACCTCGATGGCCTTCTGCATGTTGCGCACGTCGTTCAGGGCGTCGAAGATGCGCATGATGTCTATGCCGTTCTCGATGGCCTTCTCCACGAAGGCCTCTACCACGTCGTCGGCGTAGTTGCGGTAGCCCACCACGTTCTGGCCCCGCAGGAGCATCTGCAACTTGGTGCGCTTGAAGCGCTTGCGCAGCTCCCGCAGGCGTTCCCACGGGTCCTCCTTCAAAAAGCGCAGGCAGGAATCGAAGGTGGCGCCACCCCACACCTCCAGGGAGTGAAAGCCCACGGCGTCCATCTTCTCCGCAATGGGCAGCATATCTTCGGTGCGCATGCGGGTGGCCAGCAACGACTGGTGCGCGTCCCGCAGGGTGGTATCGGTAATTTTTACCCGTCTGGTCTCCATTATGTCTCTCCCCTCCCCGGTTTAAAGGCTGAGCGCGGCCAGCAGATTGCGCACCGATGCCACCGAGCGGGCAAAGCCGGCGCGCTCCTCGTCGTTCAGCTCTATCTCCAGCACCCGTTCCACGCCACCGGCGCCTATGACGGCCGGCACGCCCACGTAGATGTCGCGCTCGCCGTACTCTCCGTCGAGGTAGGCCGCCACGGGCAGGACGCGTTTCTTGTCCTTGAGGATGGCCTCCACCATCTGCACCACCGCCGCGCCGGGCGCGTAGAAGGCGCTGCCCGTCTTCAGCAGGGCCACGATTTCGCCGCCCCCCTTGCGGGTGCGCTCCACCAGGGCCGCGATGCGCTCTGCCGGCAGCAGCTGGGTGACGGGAATGCCCCCCACCGTGGTGTACCGTACCAGGGGCACCATGTCGTCCCCGTGACCGCCCAGCACGAGGGTGGTCACGTCCTCGAAGGAAACCCCCAGCTCCAGGGCCACGAAGGTGCGGAACCGGGCGGTGTCCAGCACCCCGGACATGCCCATGACGCGCTGCGGCGGGAAACCGCTCGTCTTGTAGGCCACATAGGTCATGACGTCCAGGGGGTTGGTGACCACTATTAGAATACTGTTGGGAGAGTAACGCACGACCTGGCGGGTGACCTCCCGCACGATATTGAGGTTGGTCTGCAGGAGGTCGTCCCGGCTCATCCCGGGCTTGCGCGCCACGCCGGCTGTGATAACCACCACGTCCGAATCGGCCGTAAGGGCGTAATCACCGCCACCCTTTATGAGGCAATCAAAACCTTCTATGGGTGCGGCCTCCATGAGGTCCAGGGCCTTGCCCTCGGGGACACCCTCTATGACGTCGATGAGGACGACGTCCCCCAGCTCGTGGACCGCGGCCCAGTGGGCGCAGGTGGCCCCCACGTTGCCGGCGCCCACGACGGTAATCTTCTTTCTCGCCACCGTCTCCCCTCCCCTACTCCAACACCAGGAGCGTGTCACCGGTGTTGACACTCTGACCTTTGCTCACCAGGATCTCCTTTACGGTGCCGGCACGGTCGGCGGTGATTTCGTTGACCATCTTCATGGCCTCCAGGAGCACCAGGACGTCACCCGGCCGCACCCGGCTCCCCACCTGCACCTCCACCCCGATCACCACGCCCGGCATGGGCGCGGTTACGGCCCCCGGCGGCGCCTCCACCGGTGCCGCGGCCGTCGCGGCGGGATTCACGGCCGCCGGCTGCGCCGGGGGCGGGGGCGGCGGTACGCTCACGGGCGGCGGAGGCGATGCCGGCCGTGCCGCCCCGACCTCCTCCACCTCAACCTCGAATACCTGTCCGTCGACCTTGATCCGGAACTTCCGCATGCTTAACCTCCTTAATTATTTCCGGAAGCGCCCGAGTTCGCGCTGTTCCATAAGACTCAGCAGGCCGGCCCTCTTCCAGAGGCTCATGCCGCCGAGGGGCCGTATCCTCCTGATCTCGAAGCCCGGTAGCAACCCGGCGGCCGCCAGGGCCGCGGTGATGGCCGCCATGACCTTGGGGTCTACGGGAGGTCTGCCTTCCACGGCCCCACCCCCGTCACACCGGCATGTTGCCGTGCTTCTTGCGCGGCCTGCCTTCCTGTTTGTCGGCGAGAAACTCCAGACTGTTGATGATGCGCTCCCGGGTGTCCCGCGGGTCGATGACGTCGTCCACGTAGCCGCGGCTGCAGGCCACGTAGGGGTTGGCGAAGCGCTCCCGGTATTCCTGGGTGAGTTTGGCCCTCATGGCCTCCGGGTTTTCCGCCTCGCTGATTTCGCGCCGGTAGATGATGTTCACCGCGCCCTCCGGCCCCATAACCGCGATCTCCGCCGTGGGCCAGGCCAGAACGGTGTCGGCCCGCAGGGCGCTGGCGCACATGGCCAGGTAGGCGCCGCCGTAGGCCTTGCGCAAAATGATGGTGATCTTGGGCACCGTGGCCTCGGAGTAGGCGTAGAGCATCTTGGCCCCGTGGCGGATGATGCCGCCGAATTCCTGGGCCGTCCCCGGCAGGAAGCCCGGCACGTCCATGAAGGTCACCAGGGGGATGTTGAAGCAGTCGCAGAAGCGCACGAAGCGGCTGATCTTGTCCGAAGCGTTGATGTCCAGACAGCCCGCCAGGTGATTGGGCTGATTGGCCACGATACCCACCGGGCGGCCGGCCAGCCGCGCAAAGCCCACCACCGCGTTGCGGGCGTAGTACTGGTGTACCTCGAACAGGTCTCCCCCGTCCACCAGGAGGCGGATGATGTCCCGCACGTCGTACCCCTTGTTGGGGTCGTCCGGAATGATGTGGAGCAGTTGCTGCGGGTCGCCCGCCGGATCCTGGGGCGGGGCCAGGGGCGGCTCCTCCATGTTGTTAGAAGGCAAGAAGGATAACAGGCGCCGGATCTGGTAGAAACACTCCTCCTCCGAGTGGGCCAGGAAATGGGCCACGCCGCTCACCTGATTGTGGGTGACCGCCCCGCCCAGAGCCTCCATGGTGATGTCCTCGCCGGTCGTAGCCTTGATGACCTGGGGCCCGGTGATGAACATCTGCCCGATGCCCGAAACCATGAAAACGAAATCCGTTAAAGCCGGCGAATAAACCGCGCCCCCGGCGCACGGGCCCAGGATGGCGGAAACTTGCGGGATGACCCCGGAGGCGATGGTGTTGCGGAAAAAGATCTGTCCGTATCCGTCCAGGGCGTCCACGCCCTCCTGGATGCGCGCGCCGCCCGAATCGTTCAGACCGATGACCGGGGCGCCCACCTTCATGGCCAGGTCCATAACCTTGCAGATCTTGGCCGCGTGCACACGGCTCAGAGAACCGCCGCTGACCGTGAAATCCTGAGCGAACACGTACACCTTACGCCCGTCGATGGTACCGTAGCCCGTGACCACGCCCTCACCGGGATTGGTCAGGTGCTCTATGTCCTCGTCCCCGGCAAAAAGGTCCACTTCGACGAAGCTGCCGGGGTCCAGCAAGAGGTCGAGCCGCTCCCGGGCCGTCTTCTTGCCGGACTCGTGCTGCTTGGCCACGCGCTTGGGGCCGCCCCCGGCGCGGATTTTGGCCCGCCAGCGCTCCAGCTGGGCCAGCTTCTCCTCGATGCCCGTGAACTTGACTTCCATCCCTCTACTCGAGCCCCCCCTCGTCGCGCTGACAGAGTTCCAGGAGCACCCCCAGGGTGGCCTTGGGGTGGATGAAGGCGATGCGGGCGCCGCCGGCGCCGCGACGCGGCTCCTCGTCGATCAGCCGCACTCCCAGCCCTTTGAGGCGGGCCAGCTCGGCCGATACGTCGTCCACGCGCAGCGCGATGTGGTGGACACCCTCGCCGCTCCTGGCCAGAAACTTGCCCACCGGGCCCTCCGGGTCCGTCGGCTCCAGGAGTTCGATCTTGCTCTCGCCCACCGGGAGAAAGGCCACCCGGACCTTCTGCTCCTCCACCACCTCGGTGCCGGTGGCCTTCAACCCCAGGGTCTCCTCCCAGAACCTGAGGGCCGCGGCCAGGTCGCGCACCGCGATGGCGATATGATCGATTTTGCGGATCATGCCCGTTTTTCCTCCTTTTTTAGTTTGTCCCACCCTCACCGGCACCAAGCCGCTCGCGGATGAAGGCCACTATGTCGCCCGTTGGGGTACCCGGCCCGAAAATCCTGGCTATGCCGGCCTGTTCCAGGAGAGGAATGTCCTCTTCCGGGATGATGCCGCCGCCGATGACCAGGATGTCGGAGGCCCCCTTCTCCCGGAGTAGCTGCACCACGGGCGGGAACAGTTCCAGGTGGGCCCCGGAAAGGATGCTGAGCCCGATGACCTGCACGTCTTCCTGCAGGGCCGCGTTGACGATCTGCTCGGGCGTCTGACGCAGGCCCGTATAGATGACTTCCATGCCGGCGTCCCGCAGGGCCTGGGCCACGACCTTGGCCCCGCGATCGTGGCCGTCCAGCCCCGGTTTGGCGATCAACACTCTGATGGGCCGCAAAGCCACATCCCTCCCTGCCCTTTCAGAACATCGTGGGTTGCCGGTACTCGCCGAAAACCTCCCGCAGCACACCGCACATCTCACCGAGGGTGGCATAGGACCTCACCGCTTCGAGGAAGTACGGCATCAGGTTGTCCCGGCCCCGGGCCGCTTCGCGCAACCGCTCTAGGGCCGCGGCCACCTTTTCGTTGTCGCGCTCGGACTTCAGCCGCCGCAGGCGGGCCACCTGCCGCTCGCCCACCGCCGGGTCCACCCTCAGCAACTGCCAGGACGGTTTTTCCTCCTGCGCCGACTGGAATTTGTTCACGCCAACGACGACCCGCCGTCCGCTTTCCACCTCCTGCTGGTACCGGTAGGCGGACACATGGATTTCGCGCTGCATGTATTCCAGGGCCGCCGGCGTCCTGGCCCCGCCCAGGGAGTCGATCTTGGCGATGTATTCCCGGGCCTTCTCTTCTATGCTGTTGGTGAGGCTCTCCACGAAGTACGACCCGGCCAGCGGGTCCACCGTGTCCGTGACCCCGGTCTCGTAGGCGATGATCTGCTGGGTGCGCAGGGCGATGGTCACGGCCCTTTCGCTCGGCAGGGCCAGGGCCTCGTCCATGGAGTTGGTGTGCAGCGACTGGGTACCTCCCAGTACGGCGGACAGGGCCTCGAAGGCCGTCCTGATGATGTTGTTCTCCGGCTGCTGGGCCGTGAGCGAACAGCCGGCGGTCTGGGTGTGGAAGCGCAGCATGCACGAGCGCGGATTTCTGGCCCCGAAGCGCTCTTTCATGATGCGGGCCCACAGCCGGCGCGCCGCGCGAAACTTGGCGATCTCCTCGAAGAAGTTCTGGTGGGCGTTGAAGAAGAACGACAGGCGCGGGGCGAATTCGTCGACGTTCAGTCCGGCGTCGATGGCCGCCTGGACGTAGGCGATGCCGTTGGCCAGGGTGAAGGCAATTTCCTGCACGGCAGTGGCCCCGGCCTCCCTGATGTGGTAGCCGCTGATGCTGATGGTGTTCCA
>DYER01000091.1 GCA_020725605.1 Ammonifex sp.
AGCCCCTCCTTGCCGGGCAGGCCGAGAACTCCCGGCACGATTTCCACGAAGGCACCGAATTCGGTGATTCTGGTCACGCGGCCCCGGTAGACCTGGCCCACGGTGATCTCTCGGGTGAGGCTCTCGATGATGGACCTCGCGCGCTCTCCGGCCTCCTGGGTAGGCGCGGCGATGAAGATGCGGCCGTCGTCCTCGATGTCGATTTCGGTCCCGGTCTCCTCGCAGATGCGCCGGATGACCTTGCCACCCGGTCCGATGACCTCCCGAATCTTGTCCGGGTCGATGACCATCTGAATAATGCGCGGAGCCAGGGGCGACAGTTCCTTCCGGGGCGCCGGCAAAACCTCCAGCATTTTGCCGAGGATGTAGAGGCGGGCCTCCCGGGCCTGCTCCAGGGCCTGCCTGAGAATATCCGTCGTCACGCCGGGAATCTTAATGTCCATCTGCAGGGCCGTAATCCCGGCGGCGGTACCGGCCACTTTGAAGTCCATATCGCCCAGGTGATCCTCGATGCCCTGAATATCCGTGAGAACCCGTACCTCGTCCCCTTCTTTGATGAGGCCCATGGCAATGCCGCTCACCGGTGCCTTGATGGGGATGCCGGCGTCCATCAGGGCCAGGGTGCTGCCGCAAACGCTGCCCATGGAGGTGGACCCGTTGGAGGAGAGTACCTCGGATACGAGCCGGATGGTGTAAGGGAAACCGTCTTCCGGCGGTATGACCGGCTCCAGGGCCCGCTCGGCCAGGGCGCCGTGCCCGATTTCGCGCCTTCCGGGGCCGCGGATGGGCCGGGCCTCGCCCGTACTGTAGGGCGGAAAGTTGTAGTGGTGCATGAACCGCTTGGACTCTTCCAGGTCCAGCCCGTCCAGGATCTGCTCGTCACCCACCGCCCCGAGGGTGGCGACGGTCAGGATCTGGGTCTGCCCCCTGGTGAACAAACCCGAGCCGTGGGTCCGGGGCAGCACCCCCACCTCCACCGAGACGGGCCGGATTTCGTTACAGGCCCGGCCATCGATCCTGACCCCTTCTTTAAGGATCAGGTGCCGCACAATGCGCTTCTCGACGTTGGCCACTATTTCGCGCAAGCTCGCTTCCTGTTCCGGGTGGTCGGCCAGAAATTCCGCGACCAGGTTTTCCTTGGTCTCTTCCAGCAGTTTCTCGCGGTCGGCCTTGTCCAGCCTCATGCTTACGCAGGTTCTGACGGCTTCCCGCAAACGCTCCTCACACCGGGGGGCAACCGCCGCCTCCAGCTCGGGGTCGATGGCGGCGATGGTAGGTGTGAACTTTTCCTTCGCCAGGCCCAGCGCATGCGCTTCCCTTCGGAAATCCTCGATGAAATCCACCAGGCGTCGGACCTGCGCGTGACCGAACTCGATGGCCTGGAGGACCACATCCTCGGGCACCTCGTGGGCCCCTGCCTCCACCATCATTACGGCGTCCCTGGTGCCGGCCACCACCAGATGCAGGGTGCTCTTTTCGGCCTGGGCCACCGTAGGGTTGACCACCGGCCGGCCCTCCACCCAGCCCACAATCACGCCCCCGATGGGCCCGGCAAAGGGAATATCCGAGATGGTGAGGGCCGCCGAGGCGCCCACCATGGCCGTGATGTCCGGTGCGCAGTCCTGGTCCACCGAAAGGATGGTGGCCACCACGTGCACCTCGTTGCGCATACCCTTGGGAAAGAGGGGCCGAATGGGGCGGTCGATCAGCCGGGCCGAGAGAATGGCCTTTTCGCTGGGTCGCCCCTCGCGCTTGATGAACCCACCCGGGATGCGGCCCACGGCGTAGTGCCTTTCCTCGTAGTCCACGGTCAGGGGAAAGAAATCGATGCCCTCACGCGGCTCCCGGGCACAGGTGGCTGTTACCAGCACAACCGTCTCACCGTAGCCCACCAACACCGCGCCGTTGGCCTGACCGGCCACACGGCCTGTCTCCAGCCAGAGCGTACGGCCGCCCACATCTATATCGCGTCTCAGCATGATTAACCTCCAATCAAAAAGAAGCGGGGAGACCCCGCTTGCACCGTTAACTACTTACGAAGGCCCAGTTGTTCTAGGAGATGCCGGTAGCGTTCGTAATCGCGATCCCGCAGGTAATTCAAAAGGGCCCGCCGTTGGCCCACCATCTTGAGCAGCCCCCGGCGGGAATGGAAATCCTTACGGTGGACCTTGAGGTGCTCGGTTAGGGAGTTTATCCGTTCGGTCAGAATGGCGATCTGCACCTCTGGTGATCCCGTGTCGTTCTCGTGCCGTTGAAAGCGGGCTATGATGCCCTGTTTCTGATCCGGTCTGAGGGCCATGGTGTTCTACCTCCTGTCAATCGCTGCTGGCGGAGAGAGGTGTTTTTCTCCCCGACAGAGTTCATTTTCCAATAACAGTTATCACTACTCGCCCCTGGGGCGTATCCTTTGCCACAAGGTCAAACATGCGGCCCGAACGGGCGATGAACCCGCGAAACCGGGTGGCCGCGGTAACGCGCCCGGGAATGCTACCGGCCGCGGCAATGACGTCCTCCACGGTGATGTTTTGCTGCCGCAGGTTCTGCAGGCGCCCCTGGGCATGCCGGGTGACGATGATTCTCATCTAACCGTAATCATCCTCTTCCTCGGCCAGAAACGCGTAAAGGGCATCGGACAGCGCTACCAGCGGAGCATTGTCCACGTTGGAAGAACGGTAAATTTCTTCCAATTCCTGCTTTAACCGCTGGAACTCTTCGCTCAGGCAGATGACCGCAATGCGGCTCACCACGGCTCGGATTTCTTCTTCAGATAGGTGCAGGCGCGCCAGGGGCAACGGGTTCTCTCCTTTCCCGGGCCGTCTTAATTTTAGCACATCAGTTTTGCCAAGTAAACATTCTTTAGCATTATATCGAGCCTTCTGCGTTTTTATGCTCCATGGCCCGCACGCGGCCTATGTCCCGGTGAATCTGAACGATCAACTCCGCCGGGTCTTTGAACCTGCGTTCGGAGCGCAGGCGCTGCACGAACATGACCTTAATGGATCGGCCGTACAGGTCCCCCGTAAAGTCGAGGACGTGCACTTCCACTCCCGGTCGCTGCCGGTCCGCAACGAAGGTAGGGCGGGTACCGACGTTGGCCACACCCCAAAAAACGTCGTCCCCGATTCTCACCCTGACGGCGTACACGCCGTTGGCGGGTAGCAGGAGGTTCTCGGGTACGGCCACGTTTGCGGTGGGGAAGCCCAGGACCCGGCCCCTTTGGTCCCCCGTGATCACCCGACCCTCCACGAAGGGAGAATAGCCCAGGTAGCGCCGCGCCCTTTCCACGTCACCGGTACCCAGCAGATTCCGGATCAGGGTGCTGCTGACCACCTGGCCCTCGATTTCCACCGGGGGCACGATGTGGACGCCGAAACCGTACCGGGCCCCGTAACGTTGCAAATCCCCGGCCTTGCCCGCGCCGCGGTGGCCGAAGGTGAAGTTATACCCCACGATCACCTCGCGCACCGCCAGCTCACGACACAGTACCTGGCGCACGAAATCCTCGGGAGACAGGCGCGCCAGTTCGACGGTAAAGGGCACGCAGAGCAACACTTGTACCCCCAGCAGCTCCAGGAAGCGCTCCTTGGCCTCCCGGGTCAGGAGCAGCGGCGGCGCATGGTTCGGGCTCAGTACCGCGGCGGGGTGGGGATCAAAGGTAAAGACCACGGGTGTGGCGCCCACCTCCCCCGCAATCCGGACCAGTTCGCGAATGAGGCGCCGGTGTCCCAGGTGCACCCCGTCGAAGTTGCCCAGACTCA
The DNA here is from genome assembly GCA_020725605.1 of Ammonifex sp. Lineage (GTDB taxonomy): Bacteria > Bacillota > Desulfotomaculia > Desulfotomaculales > DYER01 > DYER01. Next base: position 3,759 of record DYER01000091.1, read on the forward strand.
GGACGATGGAGGGGTACCGCTCTTTGAGTCCCCTGAAATCGTCGTACACTTCCATGGCGCTGCCCCCCGGAATCTACAAGACAAATACCGGCTGGAAGCCGTACCGGTCGCCGTCCAGTTTTTCCGCGCGGGCCACGGCGATCAGGCCTTCCGGCCCCACCAGGCGAACTACGGTGCCCTCGGTTACGGACATTGTCCGTGCCACTCCCGGAGGGTACAGGCGTCGCCCGTGCCGCACTGCGGCCACGGCCCCCGGCCGTAGCGCAATCGCGGGGAGGTGGCTCAGGGCCCGATCTATGGGTATCACCGCCCGTTCCAGGCGGCCCCGCGCGGCCAGACCGGCCAGCTCTTCCAGTGTATGGCTGCCGGCCACCGTAAACCGGCCCACCGCGGTCCGGAGGAGAAAGGAAACGTGGGCCCCGCAACCCAACCTGGCACCGAGGTCCACGGCCAGGGAGCGTACGTAGGTGCCCTTCCCGCACTCCACCTCCACCAGCACCCGGGGGTGATTGCCGCCCCACCCGGCGGTGTGCACCGCCTCGATGCGGTGAATGCGCACCCTTCGTGGCGGGCGCGGCACGGTGCGGCCAGCGCGTGCCAGTTCGTAAAGCCTCCGACCGCCCACCCGTAACGCCGAGACCATGGGAGGCACCTGCATATAATCCCCCACAAACGATTGCAGGGCCGCCGCGACCTTCTCCCAAGTCATCCCTGCGGCGGACACGACCTCCAGCACTTGACCTGTGGCGTCGCCCGTGTCGGTGGTAATTCCCAGGGTGAGTTCCGCGCGGTAAACCTTGTTCTCCTCCGCGAGGAAACCGGCGATGCGGGTGGCCCTCCCCAGACACACCAGCAGCACCCCGGCCGCCGCGGGGTCGAGGGTTCCGGTGTGGCCGACCCTTTTTTGCCCCGAGAGCCGGCGCAAACAATCCACCACGTCGTGGGAGGTCATGCCCGGTGGTTTTAGCACGTTGATTACGCCCTCGCACACGCGGCTTCCAGAGCCTCCATCGCCGCGGCCAGGACCTGTTCCCTGACCACCGTCAGGTCCCCTTCGACAATGCATCCGGCGGCCCGGGCGTGGCCCCCGCCGCCGAAGCGCGCGGCTATGCGGTTGACGTCCACGCAACGCTTAGAACGCAGGCCCACCTTAACACGACCTTCGGGCATCTCCCGGAAAAGCAGCGCCAGCTCCACTCCGCGCACCAGGCGTGCGTAATCTATGATGCCGTCCAGGTGCTCGTCCCGTGCCGCCAGCTCCCGCAGTGCCTCCCGGCTGAGGGTCATCCAGGCCATGCGGCCACAGGGGCTTAAGCCCAGCGTCTCCAGGGCGACCTTCAAAACCAGCAGGTGTGTCAGGGGTTTCTCTTCGTACAGGAGGCTGCTTATCAGGGCCGCCGGTACCCCGGCCTCCATCAAACGGGCCACGCGCCGGTGGGTATCGGGCGTGGTGTTGCTGAAGCGAAAGGACCCCGTATCCGTTAGAATGGCGGTGTACAGGCACGTGCCGGTTTCCCTGGTGGGCGGTATGCCCAGGACCTCCAGCAGGTCGAAGACGATCTCACCGGTGGCCGCGGCCGACGGATCTATGTGGCGCCAGGCGCCGAAGCCGTCATTTTCCAGGTGATGGTCGAGCACCAGAACCGGAACCCGCTCCACCAGGGGGTGCAGGGCAGGGGCGATGCGCTCCGGCCGGGCGCAATCCACCACCACGACCAGATCGTGGGTCCCGGCTAGGGCGCCCGCGTCGACAACAAGGCGTTCCGCCCCCGGCAGGAAACCGTAAGTCGAAGGGACGGGATCCGGGCAAAACATGGCCACTTTTTTGCCGGCCTGTTCCAGGGCCAGCCCCAGGGCCAGGGTGGAACCCAGGGAATCGCCGTCGGGCATAATGTGTCCCGTGATTAAGGGATACCGGCTGCCGGCCAGTACCGAGGCCACCGCGGCCAGACTAGTCATGTCTCACTTCCTCCAGCAGTTCCAGCACCCGGGCGCCCTGCTTGATGGAATCGTCGCGGCGGAAGACGATCTCGGGTGTGTGGCGCAGGCGGATGCGCCGGCCGAGTTCGCTGCGTACGAAGCCCTGGGCCCGCCGCAGGGCCTCGAAGGTCGCCTTTTGCTCCTCGGGTGAGCCCATTACGCTCACGAAAATCTTGGCGTGCCGCAAGTCGCCCGACACCTCGACAGCCGTTACCGTGGCAAACCCGATGCGAGGGTCCTTCAGTTCGTTGCGCAGGATGTCCGAAACCTCTTCCTTGATGGCTTCGCTGAGACGTTCCGGCCGGTAAGACACTGCCGTTACCCCGCTTTCCTCCCGACCTCAGGCCAGCTCCCGCTTAACGGTCTCTATCGTGTAGGCTTCGATGATATCGCCTTCCTGGATGTCGTTGAACTTCTCCAGGGTAAGTCCGCACTCAAAGCCCTGCGACACCTCGCGCACGTCGTCCTTGAAACGCTTTAACGAGTCGATTTTGCCTTCATATACCACCACACCGTCCCGCACCAGGCGGACCTTGGCGTCGCGCGTTACCTTACCCTCGTGTACGTAGCACCCGGCGATGGTACCGACCTTAGAGACCTTGAAGATCTTGCGTACCTCGGCCCGACCGAGGAAGACCTCGCGGTACTCGGGCTCGAGCAGCCCGCTCAGGGCGGCCTTGACGTCGTTCACCACGTCGTAGATCACGCGGTACAGGCGGATGTCGACCCGCTCCGCCTCGGCGGCCCGGCGCGCGTTAACGTCCGGCCGGACGTTAAAGCCGAGGATGATGGCCCGCGAGGCTGAGGCCAGCATGATGTCGGTCTCGGTGA
>DYER01000092.1 GCA_020725605.1 Ammonifex sp.
GCTCCACCCCGCCGATGTACTGGTCCACCGGCAGCCAGTAGTCCACGGCTTTCCGCTCCCAGGGCGCATTCTCGGCCCGCGGGCTGACGTACCGGTAATAATACCAGGAAGAGCACATGAAGGTGTCCATGGTGTCGGTTTCCCGCCGCGCCGGCCCACCGCAGGACGGGCATCGCGTGTGCACGAAGGCCTCGCAATCGGCCAGGGGAGACTGTCCGGTGGGCTTGAAGGAAACCTCGTAGGGCAGCAGCACGGGCAGCTGCTCCTCGGGCACCGGTACCATACCGCAAGCTCCGCAGTACACGATGGGAATGGGCGCCCCCCAGTACCGCTGGCGCGAAATCAACCAGTCCCTCAGGCGGTAGTTGACCTGCCGGCGGCCCAGGCCCTTCTGCTCGAGATGGGCCGTAATGGCCCCCATGGCACGCGCGCTGGGCAGGCCGTCGAAAGGCCCCGAGTTCACCAGGATCCCCTCGTCCTCATAGGCCTCTCCCATGGTCTCGGGTTCCAGTTCCCGGTCCGGGGGCCTGATGACCACCCGCACCGGCAACCCGTACCGGCGGGCGAACTCGAAGTCGCGCTGGTCGTGGGCCGGCACCCCCATCACCGCCCCGGTGCCGTACTCCATCAGCACGTAGTTGGCCACCAGGATCGGGATGGCCTCGCCGGTGACCGGATTGCGGCAGTACCGCCCGGTGAAAACACCCTCCTTCTCGGCCTCGCCCCCGGTGCGGGCCAGTTCGGATAGAAGCCTGGCCCGGGCCGCGAACTCCTGCACCCGGTACTCCTCGGGCCTGCCCGCCACCAGTTTGGCCACCAGCGGATGCTCGGGCGCCAGCACCACGTAGGTGGCGCCGTAGAGGGTGTCCGGCCGCGTGGTGAAAACCGTAATGACCTCCGGGCCGTCCGCCACCGGAAACCGGATTTCGGCGCCCTCGCTCCTGCCGATCCAGTTCTCCTGCATCACCCGCACCTTCTCGGGCCAGCCCTCGAGCTTCTTCAGGTCGTGCAGCAACCGTTCGGCGTAGGCCGTAATCCGGAAAAACCACTGCTCCAGCTCACGGCGTTCCACCGGGGTTTTGCACCGTTCGCAGGCACCTGCCACCACCTGTTCGTTGGCCAGCACCGTGGCACACGAAGGGCACCAGTTGACGGGGGCGTGCTTTCTGTAAGCCAGGCCATTCTTGAAGAGCTGCAGGAAAAGCCACTGGGTCCAGCGGTAGTAACCCGGGTGACAGGTGGCGATTTCGCGGTCCCAGTCGTAGCTAAAACCCAGTTCCTGCAACTGGCGCCTCATGGTAGCGATATTTTCCATAGTCCAATCCCTGGGGTGTACGCCGCCCCCGTACTTGATGGCGGCGTTTTCCGCCGGCAGGCCAAAGGCGTCCCAGCCCATGGGGTGGAGTACGTGGTAACCCTGCATGGTCTTGAAGCGGGCCACCACGTCACCGATGGCGTAATTCCGTACGTGACCCATGTGAAGCTTACCGGACGGGTACGGGAACATCTCCAGACAGTAATACTTGGGCCGTTCCGCAAAGGTGGCCCTGCGGTACAGGCCTTCGGCGGCCCACCTCTGCTGCCACTTGGCCTCGACCTTCTTGAAGTGATAGCGGTCCTCCGCCATAAAACCTCCCCCAAAAATAAAACAAACAGGAAAAAACCCCTCGTCCCTCAGGGACGAGAGGTCAATCCCGCGGTACCACCCTTGTTGGCAGGGTCTCTTGGTGGAGCTGGCGGGGATCGAACCCGCGACCTTTTCCATGCCAAGGAAACGCGCTCCCACTGCGCCACAGCCCCGCGCGCCCTGCCCGCTCAAGCCCTCGGTAACGGTGGGGGTACCGGCCCGGGGTACTCAACTTCCCCCGTGCGGCTCCGGGGCGAGGACCCACCACCACCTCGCACCCCCCGGTGGCTCTCTGAGGCGGCACCCGGTCTATTACTCCCCTTCACGGCCTTAAGGCATTTTCGTATGCGACCTTTATTATAGCGGAAGCCGCGGCCAAAGTCAACAGTCCTGACCCCAAGACCCGTCTGCCGTCCCTCCACCCCCCGGGCCCGACCCGCGGCCCCGAACGTTGGGCCGGTTCCGCCCGCGCCCCTACAGGGAGGCGTAACGCTCCGGACCGATCACCTCCGCGTCACCCCACAGGCGCTCCAGATTGTAAAAACGGCGCTCCTCCTCTTCGAAGACGTGGATTACCACGCCGCCGTAATCCAGGAGCACCCACTTGCCCTCCGGAAACCCTTCCCGGCGCAAGATCCGCACCCCGTGCTCGGCCAGGCGTTCCTCGATGGCCTCGGCCACCGCCTTCACGTGGGTCGTAGAGCGCCCGCTGGCCAGTACGAAATAGTCACAAATGATGGAAACCCGGCGCAAATCCAGCACCACAAGATCGTAGGCCTTTTTCTCCTGCGCCGCGCGCAGCGCCGTCTCCACCACTCGTTCGGGTGTCAAAGGGCCTCCTCCTCGTGCCCGTCCGCGGCCCGGCAGGCGGTCACGGCCAGCAAGGGTTCCGCGGGTACCGCCCCGTCGCGGTAAAGACCGGCCCGGTAGATGTACCTCTCCACGGCTTCGGGTAACAGGTACTTGATGGGCCGGCCCTCACGCACCCGCCTGCGGATATCCGTGCTGGAAATGGCCAGGGCCGGGACCTCCATGGTGTAGATACGTTGCAACAGGTGCCCCGGAAGGTCCCCGAGGCGCTGTTGCAGGTTTTCCAGCCGGTAACCGGGCCTCGTGGCCGCAACGAAATAGCACAGGGATAATAATTCCTCCACGCGGTACCAGCTCAGAATCTCCAGCACGGCATCGGCGCCGGTGATGAAATAGAGTTCCGCTCCGGGAAAGCACCGTCGCATCTCCTGAACCGTATCCACGGTGTAGGACGGCCCCGGCCTTTCCACTTCCACGGACGAAAACGTGAAATGGGGGTTGGACTGCAGGGCCAGGAGGGTCATCATGATCCGGTGGCGGGCCGGGCTGATCTCCTGGGCCGTCTTGTGCGGCGGCCTTCCCGCGGGTATGAACACCACCTTATCCAGTTTAAACTGGTACCGGGCCCCCTCCGCGGCCACCAGGTGGCCGTAGTGGATGGGGTCGAAGGTCCCGCCCATCAAGCCGATCCTCCCAAATGCACCACCTCCACACCGGGTCCTTCGGCGTTACTTGCGCACCTGCCCGTTGCCGAAAACGATGTACTTCAGCGTGGTCAGCTCCTTCAGGCCCATGGGGCCGCGGGCGTGGAGCTTCTGGGTGGAGATGCCGATTTCGGCCCCGAACCCGTACTGGTAGCCGTCGGTAAAGCGCGTGGACGTATTCACGTACACGGCGGCGGCGTCGACTTCCTTCAGGAAGCGCCAGCTCTTCTGATAGTTGTTGGTTATGATGGCCTCGGAGTGCCTGGTGCCATACCTGAAGATGTGGTCGAGGGCCTCGTCCAGGTCCCGGACCACCCGCACCGCCAGGATGAGGTCCAGGTATTCGGTGGCCCAGTCCTCCTCCGTGGCCGGCGTGACCCAGGGCACGAGCTCTCTGGTCACCGGACAGCCGCGGATTTCCACACCCATCTGCCGCAGCGTCTCCAGCATTTCGGGCAGGAACTGCGGGGCCACCTTCTCGTGGACCAGCAGGGTCTCCATGGCGTTGCACACCCCGGGCCGCTGGCACTTGGCGTTGATGACGATTTCCCGGGCCATGGCCAGGTCCGCCTCGTCGTCGACGTAGACGTGGCAGTTGCCCACCCCGGTTTCGATCACCGGGACCGTAGCGTTTTCCACCACCGTGCGGATGAGTTCGGCCCCGCCCCGCGGGATCAGCACGTCCAGGTATTCGTTGAGCCTGAGCATGACGTTCACCGCGGCCCGGTCCGTCACCTCGATCAGCTGGATGGCACCCTCCGGCAGACCGGCCCGCACTGCGGCGCCGGCAATGACCTCGGTTATGGCCCGGTTGGAATTGATGGCCTCCGAGCCACCCCGCAAAAGCACGGCGTTACCGGCCTTGAGGCACAGGCCCGCGGCGTCCACCGTGACGTTGGGCCGGGCCTCGTAGATAATGCCCACCACACCCAGGGGCACACGCATCTGCCCGATCATCAACCCGTTGGGCCTGGTCCACATGGCCACCACTTCACCCACCGGGTCGGGCAGGGTCGTCAGCACGCGCAACCCTTCGGCCATGTCCTGAATGCGCTCGGGAGTCAGCAGGAGCCTGTCGATAAGGGCCCGGGAAAGACCCCTTTCGCGGCCGGCACGCAGGTCCACCTCGTTCGCCTCCAGAATGGCGTCCGTGTGGCGCAACAGGGCCTCGGCCATGGCCACCAGGGCCGCGTCCTTCACGTCGGTGGGCAGGTAGGCGAGGCGTCTGGCTGCCTCCTTCGCCTGCCGCGCCTTGCTCACCACCAGTTCCGCAACGTCCACCGCGCCAACCTCCTTAAAGGATTTCAAGAATTTATGGTCCCAAGACCAGGTTGTTCCGGTGCACCACCTCGTCGTAGTCCTTGTGTCCCAAAATGCCGGCTATCTCCGAGGTCCGGCAGCCCTTTATTTTCTCGACTTCCCCGGAGGAAAAATTAACGATACCCCGGGCAATCTCCTTACCCCGGGGATCCACGATGCTGACCGTGTTCCCCATTTCGAAGGTACCCTCCACCGCGACCACACCTGACGGCAAAAGGCTCTTGCCGCCCTGTAACGCCCGTACCGCCCCTTCGTCCACCACGATCCTGCCCTGAACCGGCGTACTGTACGCAATCCACCGCTTACGGTTCTCCAATCTGGTCACGGGCCAGAACACGGTGCCCACTTCCTCACCGGCCACGATGCGCAGGATCACGTCCTCCTCCCCTGCCCGGGCGATCACCACCGTTACCCCGCAGTGGCCGGCCACGTGGGCGGCCTGAAGCTTGGTGACCATGCCACCGGTGCCCAGTGCGGCGCCCGTGCCCTTGGCTAGGGCCTCGATCTCCGGGGTGATCTCTTCCACCTCGCGAATCAGGCGCGCCTCCGGGCACCGGCGGGGGTCGTCGGTGTAAAGGCCGTCGATGTCGGAAAGCAAGATCAGGAGTTCGGCGTCTACCAGTCCCGCCACCAGGGCCGCCAGGTTGTCGTTGTCCCCGAACTTGATCTCGTCCACCGCCACGGTGTCGTTTTCGTTGATGATGGGAATGGCACCGAACTGGAGCAGGTTCGTCAGGGTGTGACGGGCGTTGAGGAAGCGCCGGCGGTCGGCGAAATCCTCCCTGGTGAGCAGGACCTGCCCCACGACGATGCCGTACTCCGAAAAGATCTGCTCGTAGACGTGCATCAGAATTCCCTGGCCCACGGCGGCCAGAGCCTGGCACTCGGGGATGGTGCGGGGCCGCCGGGTCAGGCCCAGCCGCCCCAGGCCGGCCCCGATGGCCCCCGAACTGACCAGCAGTACTTCCTTGCCCCGCTTCCGCAACTCCGCCAGCTGCCCGGCCAGTCTCCGCATCTGGTGCAGGTTGAGCTGACCGCCGACATGGGTTATGGAACTCGTCCCCACCTTGACCACCAGCCGCTGGGTGGTCCCGAGGACCCGCCTATCCCTGCCCAATGCGTATCACCCGTGCCGCAATTAGTATAACACAGCGGGCTGGAAAAGAGAATAAACAACGTGACGGTCGGGGAGGCTAACACGGGGAGGTGTATTACCGGTGGAAATCGGTGCTTCCTGGGAAGAATGGAAGGACGTTTTGGGCCGCGCCGTAAACACGGCCCGTACCATGGGCATGTCCGACGAGCGCATTGAAAATCTGGCCTACCAGGTGGGCGAATACCTGGCCACCCACGCCCGGCCGGCCAGTCCCGAACAGCGGGTATTGCGGGAGTTGTGGGGCGCGGGCAACGAGGAGGAGAAGAAAACCCTCGCGCGCCTGGTAGCTAAAGTGGTGGACGGTGGCACGATTTCTTAATCCCTCCTCAAGGGCCGGCCACATCCGGCCCTTTATACCGGTCCAGCAACTCCGCCAGGCGCCAGACCAGCCGGTCCACGCCGGCCCCCGTGAGCCCGGAGACGGGAAAGATCTCGTAGCTCTCGCCGAACGCGGCCCGGAGTCTCTCCAGTCCTTCTTCGCTCTCGGGAAGGTCCATCTTGTTGGCGGCCACCACCTGCACCCGTGTTACGAGTTCCGGATTGTAAAGCCGCAACTCCTCCCTGAGGGCTTTCAGGTCGTCGACGGGATCGCGGCCCTCCGTACCGGCGGTGTCCAGCACGTATACCAGCACCCGCGTCCGCTCGATGTGGCGTAAGAAACCGTGTCCCAGCCCGGCCCCGGCCGCGGCCCCGGCAATCAGGCCCGGGATGTCCGCGAGCACGAAACTCCGGCCTTCATCCACCCGCACCACCCCCAGGTGCGGTACCAGGGTCGTGAAGGGATACGCCGCCACCTTCGGCCGCGCCGCCGACACCCTGGCCAGCAGGGTGGACTTGCCCGCGTTGGGCATGCCGACCAGACCCACGTCCGCCAGCAGCTTCAATTCCAGCTCCAGCCAGCGCTCTTCGCCGGGCCGGCCGGGTTCGGCCCGCTCCGGGGCCCGTTCCACCGGCGTGGCGAAGTGGATGTTGCCCCGGCCACCCCGGCCGCCGCGCGCCACAACCACCTGCTGGCCTTGCGCCACCAGGTCGGCCAGGATTTCTCCGGTCCCGGCATCCCGCACCACCGTACCCACGGGTACCCGCACCAATAGATCCTCACCGTCCCGGCCGTGCATGCCCTTGCCGCGGCCGTGCTGTCCCCGCGGAGCCCGGTAGTGCACGCGGTAGCGGAAGTCCACCAGGGTCCTTAAGCCCCCGTCGGCCACCAGGATCACATGCCCGCCGCGGCCCCCGTCCCCGCCGGCGGGCCCGCCCTTGGGTACGAACTTTTCCCGCCGGAAGGCCACACAGCCGTTGCCACCGTCCCCGCCGCGCACGAAGATTTTCGCCCGATCGATGAACATGCGCGCCCCTCAAAGGCGAATTTCCACTATGCCCCGCCCGCGTAAAAACGCACTGGCGCCCCAGGGCCGCAGGAGTTCCTGGGCCCCGAGGGCGACCTTTCCCAGTTCTTCGTCGCCGGGACCCTCGCAACGTACCTCCCACCGGTAGCCGGAGGCGGTCTCGTCAAACGTCAGGTCCAGCCGGGTGAGACCTGCAACCTTCAGCAATCCGTCCGCCAGCTGCACCAGCACCCCCTCGGGTACGCGGCACCGTGCCAGGTCGGTCGCCACGACCACTTCCACGGTGACCTCGCGCAGCGCCGCCTCGGCGCGCAGGGCCAGCAGGGCGAGGGCCAGGGCCGGCATCTTCAGATGGGTCACGCGGCGCACGGCCCCGATTTCGCGCACCACCTCCGTGATGTAGGCGCGCAGTTCCTCGGTCCTGCCCAGCTGGGCCAGGCCGCTCAACACCTGAAGGTGGTTCAGGAAATCGTGCTGCTGGCTCCGCAGTACCTGCAGGCAGCGGCCCGCTTCCACCACGGGTAAACCCTCCGCCGAAAAAAACTTAGCCAGCTTCTCCAGAAGCCGGCCTGCTCGGCACCGTCGATCGTCCGGGGAAAGACTCACGTGGTGAGTACTGCCGGTAAGACCGAAACCTGTTTGGTGTCCCTGCCCTTGCGGTGGAAGGTCACATAGCCGTCTACGAGCGCAAACAAGGTATCGTCACCGCCACGCCCCACGTTCCGCCCGGGGTGAATCCTGGTGCCCCGCTGCCGCACTATGATGCTGCCGGCGGTAACCAGCTGACCGTCGTGGGCCTTAATCCCGAGGCGCTTGGCGTGGGAGTCCCGACCGTTTCTGGTGCTACCTACTCCCTTCTTGTGTGCCAATCGCGAACACCTCCTTCGAGTTCTATCTTCTCCACCCGCACCGCAGTGTAGTACTGCCGGTGGCCCTTTTTCCGGCGGTAGTTCTTCTTGGGCTTGTACTTGAACACGATGATCTTTTCGCCGCGGCCGTGCGCCAATACCCTCAGCATCACGCGGGCCCCCTCCACCGTGGGCCGGCCGACCAGAAAGGCACTGTCCGTCGCAAGGGCCAGGACCCGCTCCACGGGAATTACCGTACCCGCCTCCACCGGCAACTTCTCCACCTTGAGCACGTCGCCTTCCCGTACGCGGTATTGCTTGCCGCCCGCCTCGATGATCGCGTACAAAACGAGGACCTCCTTCGGGCACACACGGGCTTCGCCACACGTATTGTAGCACATTTCCCCCTTTTGTCAAGGGAAAACCGCGCCCGCGCTTGCACCAAGGGCCCCCATCGTGTAGAATTCTCTTAGTAAAGATTGCCCAAGGGGTGCACCGCGGTTGGTGTGGCAGGTCTTCGACACCCTGGCCGGAAGAAGGCCCGGCATTGCCCACGAAAGGGAATTGTTCCGGGCCGCGGTCCTTGTACCCCTTATGAGCATCGAAAATGCGGTCCACATGCTGTTCGAGGTCCGGGCCGACGGGCTCGCCAGGCAGCCGGGAGAGATCTGCTTTCCCGGCGGCGAGGTGGAGGGCGCCGAGGAACCGGTCCGGACCGCCCTGCGGGAGGCCTGTGAGGAACTCGGCCTGGCCGAAGGGCAGGTCGAGCTGCTGGGCTGCCTAGACTACGTGCTCACGCCGCCGGGCACCCTTGTGTATCCCTTTGCGGGTCGCATAACACCGGGCGCGGAGCTCCGTCCCAATCCCGGCGAAGTACGTGAAGTCTTCACGGTGCCCCTCGAATACCTGCTCGGCTACGAGCCGGCGGTGTACCTGGTGGAAGTGGCCACGCGCTACCCGCCCGACTTTCCCTTCGCCCGGGTGCCTCCGGCCTATGGTCCCGGGTGGCAGAAAAGGTGGGCCTTCCCCACCTACTTTTACGAGTACCGGGGCTACCTGATCTGGGGTATAACGGCGCGCATCCTCCATAACTTCTTGGAAGTGTGCCGTGCGGGCGCGGCCGGCGGTCAAAGACCCGGTTAGGCACGGGGGCCGACCCGTGCCGCAGCCGGTGGCCGGCGGGAATCCCCGGTAGCCCGCCAGGAGGGGCCGCCGTACCAAACGGGGAGTGATCGCCATGCATCTGCACCGTTGCTGGTACGCCACCCTGCGCCAGACGGCGCCGGACCGGCCGCTGGTGGCGGAGACCGTTTTTCTGGCCCCCGATCTGGAGGCCGCCGCCACCCTCTGGCTGGAGCGCCGTACGTTCAGGATTACGCGGGCCACGTGGACTGTTTACCGCGCGGACCGGTCGCGGCCCGCAACCCGGGAGGTACCGGACCTGGTGGGCACCGAGGCCTATTTCGGCGCCGGCCCGGCCCTCAAAGCGGCCTTCCCCGCCGAAGAACTGCCGCGGGAGCTCTTCGCGGAAGCGGTGCGGGCCGTGATCCAGGGCGAGACCTTCCTGTACCGGGAGAGGGGGCATTCCTCGGCCGAAAGCTACAGCCGCTACTGGGAGGAAGCCTACCGCGACAGCTGCCGCTACTACAGCAACCTATCCCTGGTCCGGCGCAACTGGGCCGAGTACACGGCGGACCACCGCCGCAACGGCAACCTTTTTAACCGCTTCAAGTTCGTCACCGTGGCGCCGGGAGGGGACGGACTGCTGACGGTGGTGGCGGGATTGAGCGATTCCTTTCACGAGCTGGGCCTCCACTTCCTGGTGACGGCCGGCGGCGAACCGCGAATCGCCTCGGCCACGGCCCGCCTGCTCAGGGCCCCGGACCAGGTGTGTCTGCCCAGCGCGGATCGGGTGCAGAATCTCGTAGGATTAACCTTGAATGGCAGGTCCAAGAAGGACCTTATACTACTGGTAGGCGGCTCCCAGGGGTGCACCCACCTCGCGGACCTGACGGCCGATGCGGTGCGGGCGGTGCGCGACCTGGAGATACCGAACCGGTAAACTTGCGGCAGGTCTCCGGTATGGGCTCGGCCTTCGTAGACCTCACCTGCTCCTACGTCCCGGTGGAGATAATCCGGGCCGCCGGCTTCACGCCCCGCCGCTGGTTGCCGACCCCGGTGGGAGCCGGGGGTGGGTTGCCGCAATCCCTTTGCTCCTACGCGCGGGCCTGCGCCGCCGGTTCCGGTACAGCCGCCGTGTTCACAACCTGTTGCGACGGAATGCGCCGCTGTTACGACCTGCGAGCCACGCGCGGGGACAGGGTATTCATTCTGGACCTGCCCCGGACGGCACACGACGCGGCCGTAACTTATTTTGCCCGCGAACTGCAACGGCTGGGGGACTGGCTGGCGGGCCTTGGCGGTCAGGCCGTTACCCCAAAGAGCCTCGCCGCAGCCGTGGACATGGAAAGCGGCCGCCGGCAACACCTCCTTCGCCGGACCACCGGCGCCGCCCGGGCCGTCGAGCGATACGGGGTATACCTCGAAAGCCTGGCCACGTCCCCGTACCAGGCTACTGCGTACGGAACGGACGCGGCGGCACCGGGGCCCGGGGAGGGGCCCCCGGTCCTGGTGACCGGAACCTGCCCGCCGGACCCCGGTTTCGTCGCCGCCGTGGAAGAAAGCGGCCTGAGGCCCGCCGGCCTTGACTTCTGCACGGTTATCCGTGGTTTCGCCGAGCCCCCCCTGGGCGAGGGTGGCGACCCCTGGCTGGCGCTGGCCCGCGGTTACCTCGCCAAGCCGCCCTGCCCGCGCACGGCGGACCGCGCCCGGCGGCGGGCCTATCTCGAGCAGCTTTTGGATCAGACCGGGGCGCGTGGTGTGGTCGCGTATGGGTTCAAGTTCTGTGATCACACGGCCTACGACCTCGGGCTGTGGCGGACCGTATGCCGACACCGGGGCCTGCCCCTGCTTTACCTGGAAGGGGAATACGGCGCGCATGCGCCCGGCCAGTTCCTGACCCGTCTGCACGCCTTTCGCGAGGCCCTCGAGGCATGAACCTGCGCGCTTACGTGAGCAAACTGGACTGGCAGAAACACCTCAGGGATCCCCGCACCTACGGGGTGCTGGAAATCCTTAGCTACCTGTGGCGGACCGGACCCCTTGATGCCCACCGCAAGGCGGCCTTCCGCTGGGGCTTGCAGTTGCTCCGGCGGGCCTACCGGCGGGAACGCCCCGTGGTCTGGACCAATGTTTACACGCCGCCCGAGTTGATATGGGCCCTGGGTGGGCTGCCCTTCCTGCCGGAAGTGGCGGCCGCGGTGGTGGCCAACATGGGGCGCGCGCCGGCATTTCTGCAGGCGGCCCAGAGCGCCTGGTACTCCACGGACCTGTGTAGCTTTCACCGCTGCGGTTTGGGTCTGGCCCTGGCGGACCTGGCCCCCCGTCCGGACCTGGTGCTGGCCACCGGACACTTGTGCGACGGCGCCGTCAAGTTCCTGGAGGCGGCCGCGGAGTTCTACAGTGTCCCGTTTTACGTACTACACGTTCCGTACGGTGGTGGAGCCCGCGAGGTGCGGTGGCTGGCGGACGAAATGGCGGCCCTGGCCGCGGAGTTGCGACCCTTGCTGAGGACCGACCAAAGGTTGCAGGCCCGCGTGGCCCGGAACAGCAATCTGGCCCGCCAGTACCTCGTGGAAATCAACCGGCTCCGGGCCCTTGAGCCGACCCCCTGGTCGGGCCAGGAGGCCCTGACCTACGTGGCGGTATTGTTTATGGCCCTGGGCACGCCCGGTGGGGCCCTCTTCTACCGGCGTCTATACCGGGCCCTGCTCACGAGGGTCCGCCTGAACCGCCCGGCCATCCCCCGGCAGAGATTCCGCCTGCTGTGGCTGCACTTCAGGCCCTATTACCCCGGCGAACCCCTGTCCTGGCTGGAACGGGAACGCGGCGCGGTGGTGGCCTTCGAAGAGGTGCACAACGTGACCTGGGACCCCCTCGACCCGCACGCCTTCTGGTCCGGCCTGGCCGCCAGGATGCTCGGCAATCCCCTGTGGGGCCCGGCCCGGCGCCGCGCGGAGCAGGTACTGCGCCTTGTTCGGCGCTACCGCATCGACGGCGTGGTTCATTTCGCCCACTGGGGATGCCGCCAGAGCAACGGCGCCGTCCCCGTCCTGCAGAGCGCCTGCGCCGGGGCGGGGGTCCCTTTTCTGAACCTGGAGGGAGACTGCATTGACGCCCGGAACGCCGGGCCCGGACAGATGCGCACCAGACTGCAGGCCTTTCTGGAGGTACTGGAGGGAAGGAAAAGCGGTGATCACGGTCGGCGTTGACATAGGTTCCGTCACCACCAAAGCGGTGGTGCTGGTCGACGGAGAGTGGCGCGGCGCCAGCCTCCTGGCCACGGGCGCCGATAACCGGGGCAGCGCCGAGGCCGCCCTGGTGCGGGCCCTGGCCGAAGCCGGCGTCAAACGGGAGGAAGTGGCGGTCATTGTGGCCACCGGGTATGGCCGCATCAACGCCCCCTTTGCCCACCGTCAGGTAACGGAAATAACCTGTCATGGTAAGGGATGTCACGCACTGCTGCCCCAAACCCGCACCATCGTGGACGTGGGCGGCCAGGACAGCAAGGTGATCCGGGTGGACGACCGGGGCCGTGTGGTGGACTTCGTGATGAACGACAAATGTGCGGCCGGCACGGGACGCTTTCTGGAAGTAATGGCCCGCGCCCTGGAAACGGACCTGGCGGGTATGGCCGCCCTGGCCCGCCGGGCCGGGACCTCGGTACCCATAAGCAGCACCTGCACGGTATTCGCCGAATCGGAGGTCGTCTCCTACGTGGCCCAGGGACGGCCAAAGGAAGAGATCATCCGGGGGCTGCACGAGGCCATAGTGGACCGGCTGGAGGCCATGCTGGGCCGGGTGGGAGTGGAGCCCGCCGTGGCCATGACGGGCGGCGTGGCCCTCAACCGGGCCATAGTGGAGGAACTGAGCCGCCGCCTGGGCATGGAGGTGCATGTCCCACCGCACCCCCAGCTGGTGGGTGCCTTCGGTGCGGCATTAATTGCCTGTACGGCGACCGCCTGAAACCGGGACCGTGGCTGCGCATAACTGGGTGAGGTGATCCTCCATGCGGAAAAGATTGCGTTACGCGGTGCTCCTCCTGGCCCTGTCGGTCGTGTGGCCGATTCTCCCGGCACTGGCCGCGGCCGAAACCCCCTCGGACGCGCAGCAGGCCGCGGCCATCGTCAACCAGGCCCGGCAGCAGAAAGGGCTGGCGCCCCTCACCCTCGACCCCACCCTCGCCCGGCTGGCGCTGCTCAAGGCCCAGGACATGGCCGAACGCGGCTACTTCGGCCATCAGTCGCCCACCTACGGGTCGCCGTGGGAAATGCTGCGCGACGCGGGCGTTTCCTTTACCTGCGCCGGAGAGAGCCTGGCCAAAGGGCCCTCGGCCCTCGCGGTCACACGGGCACTTTTGCGCTACGGTCAGAATACCCTGCTCAGTACCCGTTACCAGTATATAGGTATCGCGGCAGTACCCGCGTCCGGTACCAAAATCTGGGTCTTTCTTTACACCGGCACGGCCCGAGTTAATCAGACTGTGTCTGGGGTCCCTGCCAGGCCGCCGGCCACCCCGCCGGCGATGCAGCCGCCCGCCGGCACCACGGACGAATTAATCCGAGACGAAGCCCGCATGCTGGCCCTGGTGAATCAGGCCCGTGCCCAGAGCGGCCTCGCGCCCCTGGCCGGCGATCACGAACTGGTCAGGCTGGCCCGCCTGAAGGCCCGCGATATGATCGAACGGGGCTACTTCGGCCACCAGTCGCCCACCTACGGCTCGCCCTTCGACATGCTGCGCTCCGCCGGTATTTCCTACCGCTACGCTGGCGAAAACCTGGCCGGAGCCCCCGATGTAGAAACCGCCCACAATAACCTCATGGCCTCCCCGGGACACCGCGCCAACATCCTGAATCCCAATTACACGCGGGTGGGCATCGGCGTGGTGGAGGGTGGCCCCTACGGCAAGATCTTCGTACAGCTTTTCGTGGGCTGAGGCACCGCACGCCACATAATTCACTCTGTGTTATATGAAATGCCTGTCTCTGTGGCAATGCACTAAAAGCTTGTGACGCCGGCCGCGCCCGCCATAAGGGGCTGTCCCCGGCGGTCGTACACTTCGGCGCGGTGCAGGTCCCAAGCCGGCGGGTCGAGGTCCAGGCCGGCCCCCCTTCCCAGGGCCTCCAGGACCTCTTCGGGCCGCACCGCGCCCAACTCGCCGACGCCCAGGACCATAAGAAGAGCGGGCGGGCCGCCGGCATGCCCCACGGACAGCTCGAAGATGCGGGGCCTCAGGTTCACCTCCCGGGGGCCTTTTTTCCCTGCGCGCACCACCTTCACTTCCTCCGCCGCGAGCAGGTTGCGGACCGCCGCCTCCAGGGCTTCCGGCGGCCAGGCCACGCTCCCCGGTGGCGTGGCCCGGTAAAGGGCCCGGTCCGCCTGGCTCATCAGGGAAGGGCGGTTTCCTGGCACGACGCCGGCGGCGGTTACGGTGATACCTTCCGGCAGGTTGGCGTTTAGGGAGGCCGCGAGACTTCCCGGAGGCACCGGCTCCTCCAGCTCCAGGTCGCAGTACTCCGCCTCGCTCGTGACCCCCACGGCCAGGGGTGCGGCGAAGGCCAGCCGCGGGCGCGGGTTGAAGCCGTGGCTGTACGCCAGGGGCAGACCCGCCCGCCGTGCCGCCTGGGCCACCACCCGCGCGAAATCGAGGTGGCCGAGGTAGGCCGCCGGCCCGGTCTTGGTCAGGCGCAGCCGGTACCGCCGCCCGGGACCGGTTCTCGCGGGCGCGTGCCGGCCCTCCCCACCCGACGCCCGGGCCCCTTCGGCCAGTGCCACCCGCAACCCCAGCGCGGGACACAGGCCGCAGCCCGTACAGTCCTCAAACCTGCAGTCGGGCGTGGTCCGGCCGGCCAGGGCCCGAGCGTGTTCCCGTTCCAGGTAACGGCGGGAAACACCCGTGTCCAGATGATCCCAGGGCAGTACGTCCCCGTGGGCGTAGCGGCGGTGGGCGTAACGTTCCGGGCTCAGGCCGGCCTCCGCGAAGGCCCGGCGCCAGAGGTCGGGCCGGAAATGCTCCTGCCATCCGTCGAAGCGGCAACCGGCCCGCCAGGCGCTATAGATTACCCGCCCCAGACGCCGGTCGCCCCGGGCCAGTACCGCCTCTAGAAAACTCATCTCGGCGTCGTGCCAGTGGAACTCGATGCGGCGGTCCCGCAGCCGGCGCCGGAGGTAGTCCTGTTTCTCCCGCAGTACCTCCAGCGGCTCCTGGGGCTCCCACTGGAACGGGGTGTGGGGCTTGGGTACGAAGGAGGACACGCTCACGGTGACCCGCAGGCGTGCCGGAGGCACCCCGGCGCGCCGGCCCCGCTCCAGGACGGTCCGCGTGAGATCCACAATTCCGTCCAGATCCTCGGTGGTTTCGGTCGGCAATCCGATCATGAAGTAGAGCTTCACGGCGGTCCACCCCGCGGCAAAGGCGGCGTCCACCGCCGCGATGAGGTCTTCCTCGGTCACGCCCTTGTTGATGGTGTCCCGCAGGCGCTGGGTTCCGGCCTCGGGCGCGAAGGTCAGGGTGGTGCGGCGGACGCCCTGCGCAGCCCGGGCCAGGTCCACGGAGAAGGAATCCACCCGTAGGGAGGGGAGTGAAACGTTGATCCGCGCCGGACCGTACCGGGCCCCCAGTTCGGACACCAGGGGCACGATGTGACTGTAGTCCGCGCTGCTCAAGGAGGTGAGGGAAATTTCCTCGTGCCCGGTCTGCCGCACCAGGGCCTCGGCCTGGGCCACGAGCCTGGCGAGGTTTTTTTCCCGCACCGGCCGGTAAGTAAAACCGGCCTGGCAGAAGCGGCAGCCCCGGCCGCAACCGCGGAAAATCTCCAGCATGATGCGGTCGTGTACCGGCGTCAGATTCGGTACCAGCGGCTTTAAGGGGTAGGGGGCCGCGTCCAGGTCCGGAAGTACGCGCCGCACCACCCGCTCGGGCACGCCCGGCGCCAGCGGCCTGACCGCCACCACTCCGCCGTCGGGCCCGTACTCCACGCGGTACAGGCCCGGCACGTAAACGCCGGGCACGCGACGGGCCAGCTCCAGCAGGACCCGTGCTTTGCCCCACCCTTTCTGACGCCCCGTGAGGTAAAGGTCCAGGATCTCGTGGACGACCTCCTCGCCCTCACCCAGCACGAAACAGTCGATGAAGTCCGCGAGGGGCTCGGGGTTGAAGGCACAGGGCCCGCCCGCCACCACCAGGGGCGCGTCCTCGCCCCGCTCCCTCGCCAGGGGAGGTATCCCGCCCAGGGCCAGCATGTTTAGGACGTTGGTGTAGGTCAGTTCGTATTGCAGGGTAAAGGCCACGATGTCGAAGTCCTTCAGGGGCCGGCGCGACTCCAGGGTGTAGAGGTAGAAGCCCGCGGCACGTAACTCGCGCTCCATGTCCGGCCAGGGCGCGAAGCTGCGCTCCATAAGCGCGTCCCGACGCCTGTTAACAACGTGATACAGGATCTGGAGGCCTAGGTGAGACATGCCCACTTCGTAGACGTCCGGAAAGCAGAAGGCCATCCTGACGTCCGCGGTCTCCCAATCCTTGCGTATTACGTTCCATTCACCGTCCACGTAGCGCGCCGGCTTTTCCACCCGGCGGAGGATGCGCGCCATCGTATCGTTCATGACAGGAGTTCTCCCACCCTTGTATGACCACCCCGGCGAAACAGGGCCTCCACCACCCGGCCCTCACTGACGATGCCCCGGAGTTCCAGGTCCGGCGAGAGCACCCAGACCAGGCAGAAGGTACCCGGCCTGAGGTATGCCGCCAGCTGGCCCAAGGGTACGTTTTCCAGGGCCGCCAGTGGGGTGGCCTTGAGGACCTTCCCCGCCAGCACCTCCCTGGTCTTGGCGGCCAGGTAGCGGACCTGCAGGTAAGGGGCCAGGCTCCTTTCCCTGGTGGCGGCGTAGGCCAGAAACAGGCCGGTGATCATTATGTCCAGCCCGTTTTGCCCGCAAACGAAACCCACCGCTCCCCCCGCGACGATCAGAACGGCACACCCCTGCCCGCTCCGGGCCAGCCAGACACTGGCCCGCAGGTAGCCCCAGCGCGTCGCCAGCCAGGCGCGCACCACGCGACCCCCGTCCAGCGGCAGGGCCGGAAGAAGGTTGAAGGCAAGCAGCAGCAAATTGGTCTGCAGAAAGAAGGAGTGGAGCTGGCCCTCCCACAACCCGTGGGCGTATAACCCCAGTCCCAGGCCGAAGAGTACGAGATTGGCCGCGGGTCCCGCCAGCGCGACACGGATTTCCCGGCCGGGCTCCAGGAACACCTCGGTGCCCATCCGGGCCACGCCGCCAAAGGGCAGGAGCTCGACCTCAAAGGCGGGGTGGCCCAGGGCCCGTGCCGCCGCCACGTGGGCCAGTTCGTGACACAGCACCAGGCCGAAGGCCACCAGTCCCCGGTCGAGCATGCCCGCAATAAAATAGAGCCCCAACAGGGCCAGAAACCAGGGATTCAGGTGTACGGGCACTCCCCAGATGCGGCCGAGGCGCAAAGCCACCCCTACCTTTCGAGGCGCAGGAAGGCGAGGGGGTCGACGAGTTTCCCCTTCTTCCGGAACTCGAAATGCAGGCCCCCGCCCGCGACGTCTCCCACGGCCCCCACCCTGGCCAGGGTCTGCCCGGCGGTTACCTCCTGCCCGGGCAGCACCGTGATCTCCTGGAGTTGGGCGTAGAGACTATAGGTCCCCTCCCCGTGGTCCAGCAACAGGTAGGGCCCCAGGGCCCGGTCGTTGCCCACCCTGGCCACCCTTCCGGGTAGTACCGCCCGCACCGGGTTTCCCGCGGGCGCCCCAATGTCGACTCCCGGGTGAAACCGTTCCATGTCGTCCAGCGCGTCCCTGGTCCACCCGAAGGGCCGTACGACCTTCCCCGAGGTCGGAACGGCCAGGCCCTCCTCGTGCCCGGGCGCCAGTGCGGGGGTGGCCCGCCCCACAATGCTCCCCAGGAACGGTAGGTCCACGTTGGCCGCGGTGAGGCCGAGGGCTACGACCCGTTCCACCAGTGGCTGGTAATCCCACTCCGTGGTGAGGATGTACCGTAACCCTTCGCGCACCTTTATGCCCGGAGGCGCATCCCAGGCCCGCAGGCCAAGGATTACGACCAGCAGCGCGGCCACTACCGCCGCGCGGTAAAGGGTGCGGCGCCGGAATTCCTGCCAGAAGGGATTCCGGCGGGGCGGAGGACAGTAGAAAGGGCCCAGATCGGTCCATTTCCTGTCTTCCCCGGACATACGCAAACCCTCCCGCAACCACAGCTTGTCAGTATAGACTATGGTTGGGGAAGGGTCCCTAGACCTAGAAAATAATCCGTTGCTGACGCCGGTAGACGTTTAACAGAAGCCCCAGAGCGGCCATGTTGGTCAGCATGGCGCTACCGCCGTAGCTGAACAGGGGCAGGGGAACCCCGGTGACCGGCATAATGCCCACGGTCATGCCAATGTTAACTAAAATATGAAAAGCCAGCATGGAAACGACCCCGGTGGCGATCAGCACACCCATAGTGTCGCGGGCCTGGGCCGCAATGCGTATGCCCCGGTAAAGGAGTATGAAGTAAAGGGTCAGCAGGACCAGGGCCCCCGCGAAACCGAGTTCCTCCCCCACCACCGAGAAAATGAAGTCCGTGTGCTGTTCCGGCAGAAAATTCAACTGGTTCTGGCTACCGTTGTAGAGTCCCCGTCCCCACGGCCCCCCGGAACCGATGGCGATCTGGGACTGGATTACGTGATAGCCCGCCCCCTGCCAGTCCTGCCACGGATCAAGGAAGATCAGCAGGCGCACCACCTGATATTCCTTGAGGGGAATCCAGGTGCCGTAGCGGACGTGGGCCCACAGCGCGCCCCCGATGACAACCAGACCGGTCAGTACCAGGCCGGCCAGGTGCGACGGCCGGGCCCCGGCCATGTAGAGCATGCCCAGCAGGATGGCCGTCAGAACCAGGGCCGTTCCGAGGTCCGGTTGTTTGAGAATGAGGAGCATCGGAGCGGCGGTGAAGGCCATAGGCAGCAGCAGGTCTCGTAGCCGCAGCAACTGCCCCTCCCGTTTGGCCAGCAGGCTGGCCAGGGTCACGATCATGATTACCTTGGAGAACTCGGAGGGTTGCAGCATAAAGGGCCCCAACGCGAACCACCGCTGGGCACCCAGCCTGGTGCTGCCCACCAGCAACACGCCCGCCAGCATGATGAGGTTGGCGACGTAGAGCCATACGGCATACCGGGACAAATCGCGGTAATCAAAGGACTGTACGGCCCACAGGACCACCAGCCCCAGAACGACCCAGAGTACCTGTTTTTTTACGAAGCCGAAGGGGTCCTCACCCTGGGCCGCCGTGGCATGGGTGGCGCTGCTGATGGCCACCAGGCCGAAGAGTACGATTGATAGGGCCGTCACAAGCAATGTGAGGTCGAGATTCTTCAGATATTTGCGCCCCATCGTTTTCCCCTTCAGGCCGGATTCTGGGCCACCCTTTTCATGCGTTTCACGGGAATGCTGGCCACGAGGGCCACGGTCTCGTTGGTCTGATCGAGGTGGATGTCCAGGTTTTCGGTATCGATTTCCATGTACCGGGAGATAACCTTGATAAGGTCGTTCTTCAGCATCTGCAACAGCTGGGGAGAAACACTGGCCCGGTCGTGCACCAAAACCAGGCGCAGCCGCTCCTTGGCAATCTCCTTACTGCCGGTGGCCTCGCGCCCGAATAGACGTGCCAGAAACTCAAGCACCGCGATACCCCCTTACTTAAAGCCCATCAACCGCCGCAGTTTCTCCACCCACCCGCCTTCGCGGTCCAGGTTCATGAGCGGTACGGCCTCGCCCTTCATGCGCCGGGCGATGTTGCGAAAGGCCTCCCCCGAACGGGAACGCGGGTCCTGCACCACGGTTTCGCCCCGATTGGTGGCGACCACCACCTGCTCGTCCTCCGGAATGACCCCCAACAGCTCGATGGCCAGAATGTCGATGACGTCCTCTATGGACATCATGTCGCCGTACCGCACCATCCTGGGGCGGATGCGGTTGAGGATCAGTTTGGGGTCGCGTATGTCGAATTCTCCCGCCAAAAGGCCGATGACGCGGTCCGCGTCGCGTACCGCGGAAACCTCCGGCGTGGTGATGACGATGGCCTTATGGGCGCCGGCCACGGCGTTGCGAAAGCCCTGCTCGATACCGGCGGGACAATCAACGATCACCCATTCGAATTCTTCCCCCAGTTCCTGGCAAAGCTCGCGCATCTGCTCGGGGCTGACCGCGGTCTTGTCTTCGGTCTGTGCGGCCGGCAGCAGGAAAAGGTTATCGTACCGCTTGTCCTTGATCAGGGCCTGGCGCAGGCGGCAGCGCCCGCGGACCACGTCCACCAGGTGGTAGACGATCCTGTTTTCCAGCCCCAGCACCACGTCCAGGTTGCGGAGCCCGATGTCGGCGTCGACCAGCACCACCTTGTGGCCGAACCCGGCCAGGGCCGTGCCGATGTTGGCCGTGGCCGTGGTCTTCCCCACTCCTCCCTTACCGGAGGTAATGACTACGACCTCACCCATAACTTTCTCCCTCCTACCTCCCGGGTAGCCAGCCCGGGAAGGCCTCGATGGTTACCACACCGTCCCTGATTCTGGCCACTTCGGGCTGGTCCGGCGCCGCCGTTTCATCGTCCGGGGGGCGGGTGATGTGGCCCGCAATCCGCAACTGGGTCGGCCGGAGCCTGAAGGCCAGCACCACGGCTTCCTCGTTCCCGTTGGCCCCGGCGTGCACCACCCCGCGCAGGACCCCCATGACGATCACGTTTCCGGCCGCCACCACTTCGGCCCCCGGATTGACGTCGCCCAGGATCACCACGTTGCCGTTGTAGCAAAGGCGCTGACCGGAACGAAGGGTACGCCGTACCAGGATGGTGTGGTCGTCCACCAGGTGCGCCAGCCCGTGGGACAATTCCAGTTCCGTAGCCTCGGCTTTCAAGGTTCTCCCTCCGTTTGCCGCGACTCGGGTCTAAGAGATTTCTACGCGGGACCGGAGAAAACCTGCTGCAAATGCTGTCACTTCTTGCCTATTCCAGGCCAAAGTAAGCCTTCAAAACCTCCCGCGCCACCGGGGCCGCCACCGCACTGCCGTGTCCGGCGTGCTCCACCACCACCGCCACCGCCACCTGTGGATCGTCGGCCGGGGCGAAGGCCACGAAGAGGGAGTGGTCCTCCTTCCCGTGCACCTCGGCGGTGCCGGTCTTGCCCGCCACCGGAACCGGGAAACCCCAAAAGATGCCGGCCGCCGTACCCTCCCCCTGTGTTACCAGGGCCATTCCCTCGCGAATGACGGCGAGGGTCTCGGGCCTGACGTTGACCCGGGCCAGCAGTTGCGGGGTGAACTCCTTTACCACCTGCCCGTCCGGCCCCACGATGCGCTGGACGAGATAGGGTTTCCAGAGATAACCACCGTTGGCAATAGCCGCCACATAATTGGCCAGTTGCAGCGGGGTGTACAGATTGTAACCCTGACCGATGGCGGTGTTGAGGGTATCGTAGGTCTGCCACTGCAGGTCCCAGCTGTGGCTGTTGTACCGCGCCAGCACCCGATCTATTTCCTTTTGTTTTTCCGTTTCCAGTTGCCGGCGCGTCTCTGGGTCCCGCGTCTGGCCCAGCAGGGAGGCGTACCTGGCCTCGATCTCCTCCAGTTTGGGCTTGTACTGCCGGTCCAGGCTTTTCTTGACCAGGGCGTACTTGTATTCCGGCGTGGGCACCACTCCGCCGGTTTCGCCCGGAAGTTCGATGCCCGTGGCCCGGTCCAGCCCGAATTCCCGCGCCACCCGGGCTATTTCCTCAATGCCTACCGCCAGACCCAGCCGCCAGAAGTACACGTCGCAGGAAACCTGAATGGCCCGGCGGAGGTCCACCCGGCCGTGGCCCCCCGGCTTCCAGTCGCGGAAGGTCTGGTTGCCCAGCGGGAAATACCCGGGATCGGGTACGGCAGCCTCCGGGTCGATCTTTTGCGCCTCCAGCCCCGCGGCCGCCACCACCATTTTAAAGGTCGACCCGGGCGGATAGCCCGCGGCAATGGCCCTGTTGAGCATCAGGCGGTCGGAATTGCTGAACAGCTCCCGGGCCTGGCTCTCCGAAAGGTAGCTGGTGAAGACGGTCGGATCGTAGGTGGGATAGCTGGCCATGGCGACAATACCCCCCGTGCGCACGTCTTCCACCACCACCGCGCCGCCCCGCGCGTCCCGGTGCCCGGCCCGGCGGGCCGCGTTCACGGCTTCGGCCAGGGCGCGCTCGGCGGCCTCCTGAACCCGGGCGTCGAGGGTGAGTACCAGGTTGTTGCCGGGCTGGGGTGGACGCCGGCCCAGATCCCGTACCGGACGCGCCAGGGCGTCCACCTCCACCTCGCGCGCTCCGTCCTTGCCACGGAGGTACTCCTCAAAGGTCTTTTCCAGGCCGTCCTTGCCGAAAAGGTCCCCCGGTCGGTAGCCTTTCTCCCGGTTGGCCGCCAGTTCCGGCCCGCTGATTTCCCTCACGTACCCGAGCACGTGTGCCGCTAACGCACCGTAGGGGTATTCCCGTACCGGTTCGGCGTCGATGACCACCCCCGGCAGTTCTTCCCTGCGCTCTTCGATCTGCGTGACCACCTCCATGGGTACGCCGCGGGCGATCTTGACGGGTTCGAAAAGCCTTAGGGCACGCTCCGTAATCTTGGCCTCTATCTCGGCCGCACTCTGGCCCAGGATGGCGGCCAGCCCTTCCACGACGGCATGCAGGTCCCTCTGCCCCAGGTACACCAGGGAGACCGTGTACACCGGACGGTTGCCGACGAGCTTCTGCCCCTGGCGGTCGAATATTTCGCCCCGCGGCGCCACAATGGGAATGAGGCGCACGCGGTTTTCCCGTGCCAGAGTCTGGAAGCGTTCGGTCTCCAGGAGCTGGAGTTGCGCCAGCCGGCCGGCCAGCACCGCGAAAACCAGCCCGACCAGTACCAACAGCACGCGGCTGCGCTGTTCGACGGCCTTACGTACCATAAACTCCCCTTCTACCGCGGAACCACGGAACGGCGTCTGTCAAGCTGCTGGAGCAACCGGTGGTAAGGGTTGTATCCGAGGGTGGTGAGGGCCGCGTTGTATACGCACGCGGGCACCACGATGTGGACGAAGGCGAACCCGAAGGGTACGGCCACGCCCAGGTAACGCAGTCCCAGAAAGAAGATCAATTCGTGAAAAAGGGTGGCCAGGGCCGCCACCGGCACCGCGAGATGGGGCCCCTCCCGGTATAGCTTCCCCTCCAGCGCGCCCACCGCCAGACCCACGGCCCCCTTTGCTACCGCGTTCAGGCCCAGATAATAGCCCGTGTAAAGGTCCTGGGCCAGGCCGCTCAACAGTCCCAGGGCCGCGCCCTGTCGCGGCCCCCGTAAGTACGCATGGCATACCGTAAGAATCAGGAGCAGATCCGGCTTAACGTTGGCCACCCGTAAAAAATTGAGCCCGGTCGCCTCCAGAAGCAGTACCGCACCCACCACCACGACCCACAAGAGCCTTACCAAAACAGATGCACCCGTCCTTCTGCCGGAGGAGACCTCCAAAGTTTACTGCCCCGTACCCAGCAGGACGGCGACTTCTTCCAGCCGGTTCAGTTGCGCGAAGGGGCGCACCACCACCACCTGGAACAGGCCGCTCCCCTCGGGGCGCACCTCGGCCACCGTGCCGACCGGAACACCCTTGGGGAAAAGTCCGCCCAGACCGGACGTGATCACCGTTTGCCCGACCTCCACCGGCGCGTCCTTGGCGATGTACAGCATGCGCAACAGCCCGAATCCCCCGGCCAGACCCTCGACCACTCCGGGAATCCGGGTTTCCTGGATCAGCCCTCCCACGCTGCTCCGGGGATCGGTAATCAGCAGCACGTCGGAAGTGTGGGCCCGCACCACCGCGACGCGGCCCACCAGCCCGTCGGGTGTCACCACGGTCATATTGCGGCGCACGCCGTCGGCCGACCCCCGGTCGATGGTTACGGTGCCGAACCAGTTCCCGGGATCGCGCGCGATGACCCGGGCCACCACCAGGTGGCCACGCCCCGGACCGGCATCGCGGTATTGCAGGAGCCGCTTCAGGCGCTCGTTTTCCAGGCGATATTCGGTCAACTCCGCCACTTCGGCCCGCAGCCGGCCGACTTCGGCCCTCAGTTCTTCGTTTTCCCGGGCCAGCCTCCGCCAGGACAACAAAAAGTAGGTCTTCTGACTGACAAACCGACCTACTTCCGTAATCCCGCCTTTGACGGGCCCCAGCAATTCGTGTGCCAGAGCCGTGACCGGGTTACCGAGGGACGCCGCCGTGGCCCTCATGACGTAGAGGGCCAGCCCGAGAATTGTCAGGGCAAGGACGAGTCTCTGCAGGTACGAATAGCGCGCCGGGCCCAAAAGTACCCTCCTCAAGCCAACCTCTTCGGCTGGATCAGTACGCGCTGCAGGATATCGATGTTTTCCAGCACCTTGCCCGTACCGTAGGCCACCGAGAGCAACGGTTCCTCGGTGATGTGCACCGGCATGCCCGTCTGTTCGCTCACCAGGCGATCGATGCCCCGCAACAGGGAGCCGCCACCGGTCATGACGATCCCCCGATCCATGATGTCCGCGGCCAGCTCGGGGGGTGTCTTCTCCAGGGTCAGCTTGATGGTTTCCAGAATCCTCTGGACCGGCTCCTGGAGGGCATGGTACACCTCGGTGGAGGTGATCTCAACGGTTTTCGGGAGGCCCGTCAGGAGATCCCGACCCCGCACCGCGTAAACTTCCGCGTGATTGGGGGGGCAGGCCGTGCCGATTTCGATCTTGATCTCCTCCGCGGTCCGCTCCCCGATCATCAGGTTGTAGTTGCGCTTGATATGCTGGACGATGGCCTCGTCCATCTCGTCGCCCGCGATACGGATGGAGCTGCTGGTGACGATGCCGCCCAGGGAAATGACCGCCACCTCGGTGGTGCCGCCCCCGATGTCGACCACCATGTTGCCGGTCGGTTCGTGGACCGGCAGTCCCGCCCCAATGGCCGCGGCCATGGGCTCCTCGATCAGGTAGGCCTCCCTGGCCCCGGCCTGCAGTGCCGCCTCCCGCACGGCGCGCTCTTCCACCGGCGTGGCCCCCGAAGGCACGCTGATCACCACGCGCGGGCGCACCAGGAAGGTGCGGCCCCGCAGGGCCTTGTAGATAAAGTACTTGATCATGCTCTGGGTGGTGTCGAAGTCGGCAATCACGCCGTCCTTCATGGGTCGGATGGCCACGATGTTGCCGGGGGTGCGGCCAATCATCTGCTTGGCCTCGTCCCCCACCGCCAGTACCTGGCCCGTGTCGCGCTGGATGGCCACCACCGAAGGCTCCCGCAACACGATGCCACGGCCCCTTATATACACCAGCGAGTTGGCCGTTCCGAGGTCTATGCCCAGGTCCCTGGAAAAGATGCCGAACGGCAAACGCATCTCACATCAGTCCTTCGGCTTTGAGACTCACGTACTTATTATCCCCGATGACCACGTGGTCCAGGACCTCGATGCCCAGGATGCGGCCCGCCTCCCTCAGCCTGGCGGTCAGTTCCACGTCCTCCCGGCTGGGCGTGGGGTCTCCGCTGGGGTGATTGTGGACCAGAATGACTGCCGCGGCGCTACGGCGGACCGCGGTCTTGAACAGTTCCCGCGGGTGCACGGTGCTCGAATTCAGAGTACCGATGGCCACGGTCTCGCGGTACAGCACGTGATTCTTGGTGTTCAACAACAATACACAAAAGTGCTCCCGGTCCAGGTGGCGAAGTTCGTGCATCATCAGGGCCGCCACGTCCTGGGGCGACTTTATGGCCGGCCCGTTCAGACCGCTGAGGATGGCTCCCCGGCGGCCCAGCTCCAGGGCCGCCTTGACCTGGGCGGCCTTGGCCACGCCCATACCGTGCACGCGGCCCAACTCCTGGGCGCTCACCTCCAGCAGGCCCCGGAGGCCCCCGAACCGGCTCAGCAGCACCTGCGCCAGGTCGAGGGCCGAAACCTGGCTCGTCCCGCTGCGCAGCACAATGGCCAGCAACTCTACCTCGGACAGGCTCTCCGGCCCCTCGCGCACCAGGCGCTCCCGGGGCCGCAGGTAGGCGGGCAGTTCCTTAATGGTTACCCGGTAGGTCAACTCAAATCACCCGCACACCGAATTCTTCCAGGATGTCCGCCAGGCGCGCCAGAGGCAAACCCACCACGTTGGAGTAACATCCGCGAATGCCGGCCACGAAGGCCGCGGCCCGTCCCTGAATGGCATAAGCCCCCGCCTTGTCCAGAGGCTCGCCGGTGGCCACATAGCGCCGGATCCGGTCCGGGTCCAGGGGCTTGAAGGCCACGCGGGTCCGCTCGTGGGCCACGAGAACCCTGTGCCCGCCCGCCGCTGCCACGGCCACGCCAGTGAACACCTCGTGCCACCGGCCCTGGAGCAGCGTGAGCATGGCCTCCGCCTCGGCCGGGTCGGCCGGCTTCCCCAGCACCCGCCCGTCCACCACCACCACCGTATCAGCACCGATGACCAGCCCCTGGGGTATACGCGCCGCCACATCGCGCGCCTTGAGTTCCGCCAGCCTCTCCACCAGCGTCCCGGGCGGCAGTTCGTCGGACAGTTCCTCGCTCACCCGGCTGGGAACCGTCCGGAAGGGCAGGCCCAGCTGGCGCAGCAGCGCCCGACGGCGTGGCGAAGCCGAGGCGAGAACAATGGGCGTCAAAGGAGGCGTTTCCCGTACCGTCATAACCAGCGGTAAAGAAGGTATCCCAGTAGCAGGCCCACCAGGGTCAGGGGCCCCAGGGTCACCGACAACCCGAAGGTCAGGACCAGGAAATGCAGGTCCAGGGTGGAGGGACGCAGGCCCACCACCGGGGCCGCCTTGAAAAAGGGCACCAACGGTGCCAGCAGGCTGCCCGCCGCGCTACCGGCCAGTCCCCCTACAACCAAGAGCAAAACCAGCACCCAGGGACTGTGGTGGCTTCTGTGGATCTTGGCCATAGCCCGCCTCCGTGCACGGTTTTCACGCTATCAGTTTAACATCCCCGCCCGAACCTGACAAGGGTAGGGAGAAATCTGGCTCGGGTACCTGGCAATACCCCTTACCACCAGCCGCCCACGACCACGGCCACCACAAACAGGGGGTAAAGAGTGGTTCCCAGCAACACCAGCAACCAGCCGGGCAGGACACCGTACCGCACGAGGGTCGCGTACGCCACCCCGCAGGACAGCAGGGCCAGCCCGGCGCTCAGGAGCCCCACGGGCGTCAACTGCCAGGGGGTGTAGGCGATACCCAGGGCCGGAAGGAGGGAACTCTGAAGTACCATGGCCCCGGTGATGTTGGCCAGCGCCAGGGTATCTTTTTTCTGTCCCATCCAGAGGACGCTGTTAATTAGTTCGGGCATCTCGGTGGCCACCGGCGCGATCAGCAGGGAAAAGGCGAATACGGGCAACCCGAGATACTGGGCCACGTGGTTGATGACCCTTACGAAAAGCCTGGCGCCGAGAAATACAAACGCAAAGGACACCAGGACCTGGCCCACCACAGGGAGCCAGCCGGGCACGGCCCTGTGCCTGGCGAACACGAGCGGATCGGGCGTTCTGAAAACCAACTCCCCCTCGTAGGCCAGCGTGCGAGCCAGGAAGAGGCCGTAGGCCGCCAGCAGCGAAAGGGCCACCGCCCTGTGCCAGGAAGGGGGGGTAAAGGTGGCTCCCACGGCCACGCTGTAAACCACGAGAAAAAAGCCCAGGTCGCGCCGCGCCGCCAGGGGGTCCGGGGCACAGTAGGGCTGGCGGCGGAACCAGAAGGTCAGGCTCGCCATTCCTATCAGAAAAAAACCGGCCGTGCTCAGCATGAAAGGCGCGCCCAGAATCGCCCCGACCCCGATGGCCTCCGACGCTTCGCCGAAGCCAAAAAGAATGGCGACGACCGGGATCATGCTTTCCGGTAGCGCCGTGCCCAGTGCCGCCAGAATGCTGCCCACCGCGTTATCGCCCCAGCCCAGCTTTCTTCCCAGCCATTCCACGCCGTTGGTAAAAAGTTTGGCACCGGCCAGGATCAGGCCCAGGCTGGCCAGCAATGCCAGACCCTCCATACCCCACCCCGTCAGAGACCGTGGGAAGCGCGAAAGGACAAATTAAAAGTCAGAATCTCCAGTTTGACCGACAGGTCCACGTTCCGGACCACCACGTGCTCGGGAACGTTGAGTACCACGGCCCCGAAGGTCAGCAGGGCCTCCACGCCGTTCTGGACCAACAGGTCCGCCACCTCCTGGGCCGCCTCCCCCGGGACCGCCAGGATCCCGATCTTCACGCCGTGGCGCGCAACAATTTCCGGCAATTTCTCCAGGGGGTAGACCTCGAGGTCCTGAATCCGCTTGCCGATCTTAGTTAAATCATTATCGAAGACACCCACGATGTAGAACCCGCGGTCGCGAAAACCCTTATAGGTGCTCAGGGCCGTGCCGAGGTTCCCGGCTCCCACCACCACTACCGTCCACGGGCGGGTCAGACCTAGTATCTTCAGGGTGTAGCGCATCAGGTCCTTTACGTTATACCCCACACCGCGGGTCCCGAACTCACCGAAGTAGGCCAGGTCCTTGCGCACCTGAGCCGGGCTGACCCCCACTCCCTCGGCAATTTCCCCCGACGAAATGGTAACCACACCCTGCCGGTCCATACGTTCTAAAAAGCGCGAATAAACCGATAATCTGGTAATGGTTGCCTCGGGAATTTTCGGTGCCTTCACCCGGGTCTCCTCCCCAAGTCCAGAAAATTGTAGCCCCCGCCTCCTCAAGGGCCGGATTTTTGTCCTAAGCGCTGAAGGACCTTGTCCTAGTAAGTACGCCGTAAATTTAGCCATTCCTCCTGCTAGTGAAAAAAATATTTAAGTTAAAAGGCGTTCCAAAATCTTGTTAACGGGGCGAAAGACGGCCTCGGTAATCTTGGCGGGGTTGGGCAGGGACCAGTGCAGGGCCAGGCCGAAACTGTAGACCATGGCCACGGCCAGGAGCCCCAGGAAGGCCGCCAGTTCGCGGTACATCCTGCGGCGCACCAAACCGGGCGCCTCCAGCAGCGTGACGGCCGCAAAGAGTAATACCAGCAGCACAATCTGCAGAATCCAACCCTCCTCGGCTTCACTTGGGTTCCGGTGGTATGTTGGTCAGACCGGTACGCCTCAGGCGTGCCTCGACCTGTACATCGACCGCAAGGGCGGGCCAGACCTCGGGCCACCGGTCCTTGACCTGGTGCCACAGTTCGGGCTTCTTACGGTGCAGGGCGGCCCCGAAACCGAAGACGTCGGCCCGCATGGTCTCGGCCCTTGTCAGGGCGGCCTCCACTTCCTTTGCGATCTCGGCCGCCTGGTAGGCCGCCAATTCTTCCATAACCTCGGGCTGGCGCAGGTCCTTCCGGCAGTGGCTCTCCGTAACATTGCCCTCGGTGCGGATTTGCACCACGAACCCCAGGGGGCCCCCTTCCTCTCGCGGTTCGATGCGCGCCCGCGATCTGAGGATTTCTACCGTGATGTTCTTTCCTTCACCGCACGGTACGGTCATGCTGCCGCCCCGTACCTCGCCGCGTACCCACAATAACCCCCTGGTCTCCCTTTCGTCCAGGGCCCCGACCATCCGGTCCCCCAAAAAGACCGCCGCACCGCTCAGCCGGATGTTGGCCCGCGGTTCGGCCGCGAATTCTGACACCCCCCGGTCACCCTCCCGTCCCCCGGCCTCCTGCCCGCCCCCCGGCCCCTTCCCCTTCTCCACCCGCGTCGGCACGAGGGTGGCCAGCGCGGTGAAGGGCTCCTGCCCCTCGGCCTCCAGCATTTCCACGAAATCGCCCAGCCGCTGCGGCGCAAACCGGGAGGAGAGGCTCCGCTCGCGGATCATACCCACGAGCCGCTGGGCCGGGATGAGCTCCAGGGGACTTGGCGCCATGAGTACTTCGTGCACCTGTCCGTGCTTGGCGATCAGCAGCCAGATGTGGCGCCGGATCTGGGTGCTGCGGTCGAAGAAGTCCAGCACCTCGCGCAGCCCTTCGCGGGCCACCTCTTCGTCGATCAGGATGACCTGGTTGTGGGCGTAAAACAGCCGCCGGGGTGCTTCCATGCTCAACTGGCGCATGGCTTCGAAGACGGTCGCCCCCGTGGCGCTGTAATGGCGGTAGGGCCTGACCGTCATGCCGCCGCCGCCCATGCCCCCCATACCCCCACCGGCCAGGGCCCGGGGTATGACCACCTGAACGTGCACCTCCAGCTGGCCACCGTGCCCTTTGTCGACGGCTGTGGCCAGCACGATCCCCAACTGTTCCACTTCCCGCTGGTCCCAGCAACCGGCGGGAAGGGTCAGGGTAACAAAAAGCAAGGCGGCAAAGGCGACCCGACGCCACATTCAGCCGCCCCCTCCGGCCGGACCGGTACGTCCGGGGTAGGGCTTTAACCCGCGCGCCACCCGGTAGCGGTTGGCCGGCGCGAGCTGTGCGGGCCGGGCCCGCAAGGCCCATACCGGAGCCCGTACGGCAACGTCCTTCCAGTCCGCGGGCTTCACGGGCGTCAGGGGTGCCAGATAGGGCATGCCGAAGGACCGCAGGCCCGCCACGTGGATCAGAATGGCCAGTACCCCCGCCATGACCCCGAAGAGCCCCAGGGACCCCGCCAGCAGCATCATGGGAAAGCGCAGCAACCGCGCGGTGACGGCCAGGTCGTAAATGGGGGCCATGAAGGAGGCGATGCCGGTAATGGCCACCACGATGACCATCAGCGGGGAAACCAGGCCCGCCGTGACGGCCGCCTGCCCGATGACCAGGGCCCCCACGATGCTGACGGCCTGGCCCACGGGGCGGGGCAGCCGGATGCCGGCTTCGCGGAGGGCCTCAAAGGAAATCTCCATGAGCAGGGCCTCCACCAGGGCCGGGAAGGGCACGCCCTCGCGGGCCGCGGCGATGCTCATCAGGAGTCTGGTGGGCAGCATTTCCTGGTGGAAAGTGGTAACCGCAATGTAGGCGGAGGGAAGGAGGAGCGAAGCGGCAAAGGCCAGGTACCGCATCACGCGCAGGGCCGTGCCCAGGAGATAACGCTGGTAGTAATCCTCCGCCGCGTGCAGCATGACCACGAACTCGGTGGGCGCGATCAGGGCAAAGGGGGTCCCGTTCGTGAGTACGGCCACCCGCCCCTCGAGCAACGCGGCCGCCACCTTGTCTGGACGCTCGGTGGCCAGCACCTGGGGAAAAGGAGAGTAGGGGTTATCCTCTATAAGTTCCTCCAGGTAGGCGCTCTCCAGCACACCGTCGATGTCGATACGGTTCAGGCGGCGCCGCACCTCCCCCACCAGTTCCCGGGACGCCACCCCCCGCAGGTAGACCATCGCCACCGGAGTGTGGCTGATGCGGCCCAGACGGATTTCTTCCACGATGAGATTCGGGCTGTGAATGCGCCGCCGCAGCAGGCTGAGGTTAACCCTGAGATTCTCCGTGAAGCCTTCCCTCGGCCCCCGGACCACGGCCTCGGAGGCCGGCTCGCTGATGGCCCGGGAGGCGTAGCCCTCGGCGGAAACCACGAGGCCCCGGTTCTCCCCGTCAACCAGCAGCACCGCGTCCCCGGCCAGAACCCCCGTGACGAGGTCCTGCAGGTTGCGGCACTCCTGGATCTTCCCCGCCGGCACCCGGTCGCGCAAAGCGTCCAGCGTGGGGCGCAAGGTAGATCCCGGCCACTCCACGATCAGGTTGCGCAGCAGGACCTCGTTGAGAAAGGCCTTATCCACCATGCCGTCGATGGTCACCACGGCCGCCGGCCAGGAACCGCCGATGCGGAAGGACCGCGTGACGAAGTCCTGGCAACCCCCCAGCACGGCCCGCAGGGCCCGGATGTTCCCTTCCAGGTCGCGCGAGAGCCGAGCCGCGGCAAGTTCCCGGTCACGGTAGGGCTCCTGGCGCGCGATATGCTTCAGGGGCACCTTCCCCCGGCGCTTCAGCGGCTTGGCCACTTTCCTGAACAGCAGGTGCCACATGAGCATCCCGTTCCCAGAAGAGGCGTTTCCCGGTACCTGGTATTATGGGCAGAAAAAAAGAAACTATGCCAGCCGAAGCCGACATGAGCCCGGCTCTGCTGAGCCGAGCACGCCGCTACAGTGAAAGTTATCCATGAGGCCGGCGTGTGACTTGCGAGAGCGCCGGTAACAGCGCCCACACACGTCGGCCCCAGAGCGGGGGAGCGTACCCCACGTCACTGCGGCCCGCGGCCCGGAACACGTCCCGCAGGTACAAATAGGCGGCCCTTGTGGGCCGGCATCGGGGTCCCGCACGGGACCGTTCTCAGTGGATCGCTGGGCCTGTACTATGCCGGGCACCGCCGGGTGGTCAGCGGTCTTTTGTTGCCGCTGCGCGGTTTTCGAGGAACCTTTCCCGGACCTCGCCCACCGTGTAGAGGGAGCCCGTGACGACCACCGCGTCCCGGGGCCCCGCCATTTCCAGGGCCCGGCACACGGCCCGCCACGGGTCTTCGATGACCTCAACCGCGGGGCAGTGGGGCCGCACCACCTCGGCCAGCTCGGCCCAAGCCCCAGCCCGCGGGCTGTTGGGCCGGGTGACCACCACCGCGCGCGCCGCCGGGGCCAGTTCGCCGGCCACCTTTTCCCGCTCCTTGTCGCCCAGCATCCCGATGACGAGAATCACGCCCCGTTCCGGGAGGTACTGCGCCAGCGCTTCCCGCAGGGACCGCACCCCCTCGTGGTTGTGGGCCCCGTCCAGGATGACCAGTGGCTCTCGGGAGACCACCTCAAACCGCCCGGGCCAGGAGGTGCGCGCCAGTCCTTCCCGGATGGCCCGGTCCGTGACCGCGGCGTGCCCGGCCATTGCCAGGAGTTCCACGGCCGCCACGGCGGCCGCCGCGTTGGCCAGCTGGTGCCGCCCCACGAGGGGGAGGCGAAGCCCTTCGTAGTGACCGAGCAACCCCGCCAGGTCGAAGACCTGGCCCTCCAGGGAAAAGGATACCGGCCGCCAGGTTACGTCCCGGCCCAGCAAATAAAGGGGCGCCGCCTTCTCGCGGGCCACGTCCGCTATAACCTCCAAGGCGGCCCCTTGGGCGCCGGTGACCACAGGTACGTGCTCCTTGACGATGCCGGCCTTGACGCGGGCGATCTCCTCGACGGTGTGGCCCAGGTACTCCATGTGGTCCAGGGACACATTGGTGATCACTACCACCAGGGGCCGGACCACGTTGGTGGAGTCGATGGCTCCGCCCAGCCCCACCTCCAGGACCAGGAAATCCACGCCTTCCTCCAGGAAATAGAGAAAGGCAATGGCCGTGCACACCTCGAACTCGGTGGGGTGCTCCCAACCCTCCCGCACCATGGCCTCGAGGACGGGACGCAGGGCCCATATTAGATCGGCCAGGCGCCCTTCCCCGATGGGCTCCCCGTTGGTGACGTAACGCTCGGTGTAGGAACTCAGGTGGGGCGAGGTAAAGGCGCCCACCCGGTAACCCGCGGCCTGAAGGATGGCCGCCACCATGGCCGTAGTGGAACCCTTGCCGTTGGTGCCCCCGATGTGAATAACGCGCAGGCGGCGGTGCGGGTCCCCAAGCCGGCGCAATAACTCCGTGATGCGCCCCAGCCCGAAGTTCATCCCGAAGCGGCACAATCCCTGCAGGTATGTCAGGGCCGCGTCGTAGCCCACCATATCCCCTACGGCTCACCCTCCCGGGCCCCCACGGCCGCCAGGTGTTTTTGAAGCGCGGCCTCCTGGGCCACCAGTTCGGCCTCGCGGGCCCGCTCCTTGGCCACCACTTCGGCGGGGGCCTTATTGACAAAGGCCTCGCTACCCAGCTTGCCCCGCACCCGGTCCAGTTCCCGGCGTACGTGGGCCAGTTCCTTTTCCAGGCGCGCCCTTTCGCGCGCCAGGTCGATCAGGCCCGCCAGGGGTAAGAAAATTTCCATGTCGCGTACCACCGCGTGCGCGGCCTGCTCGGCCCGGAAGGGGGGTGCCACCGGCTCTATCGTGGTATTCGCCAGTACCGCCACGTACTCGGTTACTTTGGCCAGTTCGGCCCGTAATTCTCTGCGGGGCACGACCACCACCGCGCGGGCCCTGGCCCCGCGGGGCACGTTCATGGCGGCCCGCAGGCTCCGGATGGCCCTCGTGAGGTCCATGACCAGGGCCATGCGTTCCTCGGCGGGCAGGTCGCGCCACTCCGGTCTGGCCGCGGGCCAGGAAGCGCGCATGATGGTCTCGCCCCGCCCGGGTAGTTGCTGCCAGATCTCCTCCGTGATGTGGGGCATGAAGGGATGCAGCAGTTCCACGGCGGTACGCAGCACCGTGACCAGGACGTGCTGGGCCGTGGCCCGACGTTCCGCGTCGGTGCCGTAAAGCCGGGGTTTGGCCAGTTCGATGTACCAGTCGCAGAATTCGTCCCACACGAAGTCGTAGACCGCCCGGGCCGCCTCGCCCAGTTCATAGGCCTCCAGGCCCGCGGTGGTGCGCGCCACGGTCTCCGAGAGGCGGCTCAGGATCCACCGGTCCGCCAGCTCGCGGGTCGAAGATGCACCGTCGGGCCGGTACCCTTCCAGATTCATGAGCACGAAGCGGGCCGCGTTCCAGAGCTTGTTGGCAAAGTTCCGCGCCCCCTCCAGGCGCTCGAAGTGGAACCGCAGGTCGTGTCCCGGGGTGTTGCCGGTCACCAGCATGAAGCGCAGGGCGTCGGCCCCGTGGCTCTCCACGACCTCCATGGGGTCCACGCCGTTGCCCAGGGACTTGCTCATCTTGCGGCCCAGGGCGTCCAGCACCAGGCCGTGGACGAAGACCTCGTGGAAGGGTACCTCCTCCATGAACTTCAGCCCCATGAAAATCATGCGGGCCACCCAGAA
>DYER01000093.1 GCA_020725605.1 Ammonifex sp.
AAGTCCGTAAGTTTGGCCCGGCCTTCGGGCGTGAGTAGGATGTTGTGGGGCTTGACGTCCCGGTGCACGATCTGCCTGGCGTGGGCGTGCTCCAGGGCCCGGCAGACCTGGCGCGCGATGTCGGCCGCGTATTCCGGCTCCAGGGGCCCGCAACGCTGGATAAGGTCCTTGAGGCTTTCTCCCCCCACATATTCCATGACCAGGTAATGGATGCCGTCTTCCTGGCCCACGTCGTAAATGCTTACGATGTTTGGGTGGGAGAGGCTGGCCACCGCCTGGGCCTCGCGCCGGAAGCGACGTACGAAATCGGGGTCCGAGGTGTACTCCGGCCGCAACACCTTGACCGTGACCAGGCGACCCAGAAAGCGGTCCCGGGCCTTGTAAACTACGGCCATGCCGCCGCCACCAAGTTGTTCAATTATCTCGTAACGGTTACCCAAGACCCTACCGATCATGGTCCTCCAACCCGCTTCGCGCCAGCGCCTGCTTCAAGAGCTCCCGGCCCAAGGGGGCGGCTACGGTCCCGCCCGCGCCGGCGTTTTCCACGATTACGGCCACCACCACCCGGGGCGCCTCGGCGGGAGCAAACCCCACAAACCAGGCGTGGGGTGCTCCCTGGGGATTCTGGGCCGATCCCGTCTTGCCCGCCACGGTGACGCCGGGAAGGGCTGCCTGTCTCGCCGTGCCCCCCCTCACCGCGGCCACCATACCGTTCCTGACCGCCGCCGCCACCTGGGGCGTGGTGGCCGTGAGCCACACCCGGGGGACGGACGTGAATACCGAGCGGCCCTCGGGGTCCGTGACGGCGACGAGCAGGTGCGGCTGCATGATAACGCCGTCGCGGGCGAAGGCCGCCGCCACCAGGGCCATGCGCAGGGGGCTGACCAGCGTGCGACCCTGGCCGATGGCGGTGGCGGCCACCTCCGGCCGCGCCATCCCTTCCGGCGCCGGCAGGGATGCCCCCCGCTCGGGCAGTTCCAGGCCGCTGGCCCGGCCGAAGCCGAAGGCCTGCGCCGCACGAAAGAGACCTTCCGGGCCGACCCGCAGGCCCAGTTCGGCGAAGGTGGTGTTGCAGGACACGGCCAGGGCCCGCACCAGGTCCACCCGCCCGTGGGCCGCGGTGTCGTGCAAGTCGAAGCCGTCCACCACAATGTGGCCCGGACAGGAGAAAACCTCGTCCTGGGCCAGCTTACCGGTTTCCAGGGCCGCGGCGGCCGTAATAAGCTTCATGAGGGATCCCGGGGGATAGGCCCCGTCGGTGGCCCTGTTGACCAGAGGCGCGGCGGGATCCGTGCTCAGCTCCGGCCACCGTTCGTCCACGGCGGCCGGATCGAAGGAGGGCTGCGAGGCCATGGCCAGCACCTCGCCGGTCCGCGGGTCGAGCACCACCGCGGCCCCCCGCCGGCCGCGCAGAAGGTTCATGGCGTGGGCCTGAAGTTCCGCGTCCAGGGTGAGCCGGACGTCGTTTCCCCGCGGAACCTCGCCCTTCAGCCTCCTCAACATATTCTGCAGCCTGAGTTCGGGATTTAAACCCAGGAGGTAGTAGTCCATGGCCGCCTCGCAGCCCGTGCGGCCGTAACGCCGGGAAAGGTACCCCACCACCGGAGCCGCGGCGTATCCCTGCGGGTACACCCGCTTTCCGGGTCCCTCGGTGCGCGCCAGGACCTCACCCCGGCGGTCCGTTATGGTGCCGCGCAACACCTCCTGCTCGTAGGCGATCAAGCGCCGGTTATAAGGGTGCGCCGCCAGCACGCGCCCCTGCACCACCTGGAGGTAACCGAGATGCACGGTGAGGATGAAAAAGCCGGCCATCAGTACGTGGCCCAACCTCA
This sequence comes from Ammonifex sp., assembly GCA_020725605.1. GTDB lineage: Bacteria > Bacillota > Desulfotomaculia > Desulfotomaculales > DYER01 > DYER01. The sequence continues at coordinate 1,833 of DYER01000093.1, forward strand.
CGACGTTCCCCTTCATGGATGCTCCCGCCACCGGCGTGGGAGATGTTGAGTAACAGCCCGAGGAGGATGAAGCTGGTAACCAGCGAGCTTCCCCCGTAGCTGACGAAGGGCAACGTTACCCCCGTCAGGGGCAGCAGCCGCGTTACGCCCGCCATGATCACGAACCCCTGCCAGCCCAGCAAGGCCGTGCAGCCCGTGGCCAGCAGCACACCGAAACGGTCCTCTGACTCCAGCGCAATCTTTAAACCACGGTAAACCAGAAATACGAACAGTAGAATGCATCCGGCGCCTCCCAGCAACCCCAGCTCTTCGACGACGGCCGCAAAGATGAAGTCCGTATGGGCCGCGGGTACGAACTCGGGGTGGCCGGCCCCCAGTCCCGTTCCCGCAATGCCCCCGGCGGCAATGGCAAAGAGGGACTGGGTAATCTGATACCCGTGGGTCTCGATTTGCGGCCACGGGTTGAGCCACGTTTCCAATCGCACCCGCACGTGGGGGGCGAAGCGCGCCAGGGCCGCGGTCGCAGCCGCCAGGAGTACGAGGCCGCCACCCACAAAAAGGACGCGCGCCGTGGCGGCGTAAATCAGGGTTAAAAGGGTTGCGAAATAGATGGCGGCGGTCCCTATGTCGTTCTGCAGGCCCAGGACCACCAGGGTCAACACCAGCAATCCGGCCGGCGGCAACCAGAGACGCGCCCCAGTCTCACTCCTTCCCGTGGCCCGGGCCAGGAAGACCGCCAGAAATACCACCAGGAATACCTTGGCGAACTCCGAGGGTTGAAACTGGACCACACCCAGTTTCAACCAGCTCCGCGCCCCTCCGAATTCCTGCCCGAAAATCAAAGGTGCCAGCAGCGCCGCCGCGCCGGCCGCGGCCCAGAAGTACTGGTATTCGGCCAGTAACCGGTAGTCGCGCAATAGCCCGGTGGTCACGGCCAGCACGGCCAGTCCGGTAAGGAGCCATACGAACTGGCGCAGGCCGTACTCCAGGTCAAGGCGTAACAGGAATATCAGTCCCGTAACGGCCAGCAGGGCCACGGCGGGGAAGAGGGTGCTGTCCCCGCGAAAGTCGGAGCGGCTCCAGTACCAGTGCACCGCCAGCAGGGCCGTCACCGTCGTCCCGCCCACCACCAGCGGTACGCGCAAGCCCTCCAGGAAACCCGCCCCGCGGAGCACCGCCAGTCCCACCGCGAGGTAGACCCCCACGACGAGTAACAGAGCGCGCTCCACACGCCGCACCGCCTCACCTCCCGGGCTAGGCCGTACCGGCCCGCACCGCACGCGGCCACCGCTCGAAAAGCAGGGTGACGCCCCCCACCTCCACACGGTCTCCGTCCGCGAGGACGGTCGGACCGTCCAGGAGCAGGCCGTTCAAGCGCGTATCCCCGTTGGGGGTGAGGTCCTCCAGCCAGTACTGGCCGTTGCGTAAGATTATGCGGGCGTGGCGCTCCCACACGTCGGCGCGGGGGAGCACCACCTCGTTGTCCGGTCCCCGGCCGATACGCGTCATCGCCCCTACCCGAATAACGCGCCGCCCCCCTCCCTCCACCAGCACCAGGTGGGGACCCGGGGGCGCCGGAAGTTCCGGTTGCCCCTCACCGGCCACAACCCGCATCCCCACCGTACGCATTTCCCAAATTAAATGCCGGAACAACCAGATTATGAGAACGTAAAACAAAACCAGAAACAGGTACCTCAGTGCCATCAGGACGAGTCCGGTCATAACCTCACCTGCGGGCCCTATAATTATATACTTGCCAGGACGACCGTACCCCTCTTTCGCAAACGGGCCACGAAAAACCCGTCCATGGAAAAGTCGTGGGGCATAACCTGAAGGTAGCCGTGGCGCATGGTGTCCCGCAGGTCCAATCCGGCGGGCAAAAAAGGGCGCAGGTCCTCCAAGGTGTAGTCGGGATGGCGGGCGACGAAGTCCCGGACCTGAGCGTAGTTCTCCTCCTCCGTGATGGTGCAGGTACTGTAGACCAATACGCCGCCCGGGCGTACGGTGGCGGCCACACTGTCCAGGATGGCGGCCTGCAATCTCACCAACCCGGGTATTTGTCCCGCGGTTTTCCGCCACCGGGCGTCCGGACGGCGCCGCAAAACCCCCAGCCCGCTGCACGGCGCGTCCACGAGGGCCACGTCGGCCCAGCCGTTGAGTTCGGGGGAGAGGCGGCGGGCGTCCTGGGCCCGGGTCCGCACGCACGTGATGCCGAGGCGCCGGCAGTTCTCCTCCGCCAGCCGGAGCTTATGGGGGTGGAGGTCAATGAGCAGGACCTCCCCCGTATCCTTGATGAGCTGGGCGAAATGGGTGGCCTTTCCTCCCGGCGCCCCGCAGGCGTCCAGGACCCGGTTGCCGGGAACGGGAGCCGCCGCGTGGGGTACCAGCATCGAGCTCTCGTCCTGGATCTGGAAGAGGCCGCCCTGGAAGCTGGCCAGCTGCCGGTAGGAGACGAAGCCCTTCAGCTCCAGGCCCTCCGCGGCAAAGCGGGTGGCTGCGGCCTGCACGCCCTCCTCCCGCAGTATCCCGCACAGCTCCTCCCGGGTGACCCGTAATGTGTTGGTGCGCACCGTGTTGGGCGCCATGCGGTTGTTGGCCCGGCACAGGCGCACCGTCTCCTCGAAGCCGAATTCCCTGAGCCAGCGCTCCACCAGCCAGATGGGGTGGGAGTGGCGCAGGGCGATGGCCGCCACGGGGTCTTTACCGGGGTCGGGATAGACGATCTCTTCCTTGCGGCGGGCCACGTTCCTCAATACCGCGTTCACGAACTTGTCCGCGCCGGGATGACCGTACTTCTTGGCCAGCTCCACCGCCTCGTTGCAGGCCGCCGCGTCCGGAATGTGGTCCATGAAAAGCAACTGATAGGCCCCCAAACGCAGGATGTTGCGCACCCAGGGCGTTTGGGCCGCCAGGGGCTGGCGCACAAAAGAGGTCAGGACCCAGTCCAGGGTGTTGAGGCTCCTCAGTACCCCGTACGCCAGCTCGGTGGCCAGGGCCCGGTCCAGCTTGTGGGGCCGATGACGTTCCAGAAACTGGTCGAGGGCTATGTTGGCGTAGGCCCCTTCCTCCACCGCTTTCAGGACGGCAAGGGCGATTTCCCGTGCCTTCAATACCAAGCCCCCCGTCAGGACGCTCGGGAGATTTGCCCCTCTTAAAGCCCTATCCGGTGTCGGGATCCGTGTCCGGGCAAATTCCCCGAACGAACATGCGGATGGCCGCCTCGAGCCGCGCGGGGGCCACGCAGGTATCCAGACAGGGCCCGTGGGGTCGCTCGTTGGTTATGCCCCATACGGGTATGCCGTGGGCATCCTGGATGCCGCTGATCAGGTCCCGCTCGCACGCCACGGCCACCACCATGCGCGGCCGGTAGAGATCCAGGAAACGGCGGGCGGCCGTGCCACCCGTGGCCACGCCGAGGTACACACCGAAAGAATCGCGGAGGCGCAGGAGTTCGGTCATCACGCACCGGCCGCAACGGTGGCAGTTGTCCACGTTGACGGTGATCTTGTGGGGACAGGTGCTCCGCTGCACGCAGTGGGGCACGAGCACCAGCAGCTGGTCCGGCGCTACCCGCAACTGCCGGGCCCGCACCAGCTGGTTGTTCACCGCAATGAAGGATTGCTGGATGCGCATGGGCTCCAGGCCCAGCAGGACCCCCAGGCGCAAGGCGAAAGGATAGAGGCCGTTCACGGCCAGCCCGGCCAATTCGGCCGCCCACCGCCCCACGCGGCCCCGCCAGATACTGAAGACCAGCGTCGCGACCCCCACCCCCGTCACCAGGGCCAGGGTCCCGGCGCCGGCCAGCAGGCCAAAGACCACCAGCTGCCGCGCCACGATGGAGCGTCCGAAAAAGGCGTAGTACAGGCCCACGGCCCCCAATGCGACCACCAGCGCGGTGCCCGCCAGCAGGCCGACGAAAACCCGCTTTCTGATGACCGGGTCCGTCACCCCTCGTCGCCCAAAATCGTCCCCACCCGTACCCGGTACCCCCTCAAAAACTCCGCGGCCCGGAGGCGCCGCCCCCCCGCCGGCTGCAGGTCCGTGATAACCACCGTGCCGTCACCCGCCTGCACGCGGATGCCCCTTTCCGGAGCCGCCTCCAGTATTTCGCCCGGGCGCCCCCCCGACCCGGGTTCGGGCCGCACGCGCCAGACCTTCCAGGTCCGGCCTTCGTAGACCGTGTAGGCACCGGGCCACGGGTCCATGCCCCGCACGTGGTTGTAAATGGCCCGCGCCGGACGCCGCCAGTCGATGCGCTCGTCGGCCCTCGTCAGCGGGGGCGCGTAAGTGGCCAGCGCATGGACCTGGGCCACGCGGGGTGCCGTACCGGCCTCCACGGCGGCCAGGGTGTCCAGCAGCACCCCGGCCCCCAGGGCCGCCAAACGGTCGTGCACCGTACCTGCGTTGTCCTCTTCCTCGATGGGGAGCGTGGCCTGAAAAATGATGTCGCCGGTGTCCATCCCCTCGTCCATGTACATGGTGGTCACGCCGGTCTCGGTTTCTCCGTTCATTATGGCGCGGTGGATGGGGGCCGCTCCCCGGTACTTGGGTAACAGGGAGGCGTGCACGTTAATGCAACCGTACCGGGGAATGTCGAGCAACTCGCGGGGCAGGATCTGGCCGTAGGCCACCACCACTACGGCGTCGGGTTCCAGTTCCTTCAGCGCGGCCACGAACCCGTGGTCCCCCACCCGGGAGGGCTGCCAGACCGGAAGCCCGTACCTCAGGGCCGCCTCCTTGACCGGGGTGGGCTGCGGATGTCCGCTGCGGCCCCGGGGCCGGTCCGGCTGGGTTACCACCACGACCACCTTCCGTCCCGCGGCCACCAGGGCCTCCAGCGAGGGAACCGCAAACCGGGGGCTCCCCATAAACACTATGCGCACGGCTACACCTTCCTTACGGTGGCGGCCCGGTCCACGAACAGGATGCCGTCCAGATGGTCGATCTCGTGCTGTAAGACGCGCGCCAGCCACCCCTCGGCATCCAGGGTGACCTCGACACCGTGGCGGTTCAGCCCCTTCACCGTGACCTTCGCCGCCCGGACCACCTCTCCCTCTAAGCCCGGAATGCTCAGGCATCCCTCCGGACCGCTCACCGCACCGCTGGCGGCCACGATTTCGGGGTTGAGGAACTCGATGAGGCCCTCCCCCACGTCCACCACGATGGCCCGTTTGGAGACCCCGATCTGGGGCGCGGCCAGGCCCACCCCCCGGGCGTGGTACATCGTCTCCGCCATGTTGTCCAGCAGCCTGTGCACCTGCGGGGTGATCTTCTCCACGGGTCGCGCCTTCTCCCGCAGGAGGGGATCGCCTATCTCCAGGATCTTAAATACCGCCAAGGTACCCTTCACTCCCACGCTTCAGACGTGGCCGGGGGTGCCACGTTACGTCATGGTCACGGGGTCGACGTCCACCGCCAGACGGACGGCGCGCCCGGCGCGCCCGTACCAAGTCGCCAGGCCCGCACGACAGACTTCCCGGATGGCCGGGCGCGGGCCCCGCAGCATGACCTGCCACCGGTGAACCCCGCGCAGGCGCGCCAGAACCGCCGGCGCGGGGCCCAGAACGGCCTCGGGTTCCGCCCCTGCCTCCAGCAGGGAATCCCTCAGGTCCGCGGCCGCGGCCTCCACCCGCGCCGGGTTCTTGCCGCCCACCACCAGGCGGATCAGGGAGGTGTAGGGAGGATAGCCCAGCTCCCGGCGGACGGCGAGCTCGCGGGCCGCAAACCCAGGGTAGTCCTGGGCGGCCCCGAAAACGATGGCGTAGTGGTCCGGATTGTGGGTCTGAACCACCACTTCGCCCGGCACCGCGCCACGCCCGGCCCGGCCCGCCACCTGCACCAGCAACTGGAAGGTACGCTCCGCGGAGCGGAAATCCGGCAGGTAGAGGGTCCGATCGGCGTCAACCACCCCCACGAGGGTAACGCCGGGCAGGTCCAGCCCCTTGGCCACCATTTGCGTGCCCACCAGCACGTCGGCTTCTCCCTCGCGGAAGGCGCGCACTATGGTGCCGTGGGCGTGCCTCCGACCCGTGGTGTCGCGGTCCATGCGCAGGACGCGCGCCCCGGGAAAGAGCCGGCGCACCTCCTCTTCCACCGCCTGGGTACCGTGGCCCAGGTGGGTGAGGTGGCGCCCCCCGCAACCCGGGCAGGCCCGGGGCGCCTGCCGGCCAAAGCCGCAGTAATGGCACCGCAACACCTCGTTCCGGTGGTAGGTCAGGGCAATGCCGCAACGGGGACAGCGTATCACCGACCCGCATTCCCGGCACAGCACCGCGGTGGCCAGGCCGCGCCGGTTGAGGAA
>DYER01000094.1 GCA_020725605.1 Ammonifex sp.
CGTACCGCGCGGTTTTCTAACCAACGTTTGACCACGAGTTTATCCAGAGGGGGGCGGCCTCGTGACCCTGCAGCAGGCGGCCGCCGCGCTGGCCTCGTACCTGGCCCGCCAGGCGGAACTGGACCACCGGCAACTTGATACGCTGCGGTTCGGCCTGGAGATCATCGTGGGGGCCGTGGTAAAGGGTGCGGCGCTTCTTGCCCTGGCGTGGCTACTGGGCCTGACGGCCCCGGTGGCGGTGGCCCTGGCCAGCGGGAGCGCTTTCCGGGTGCTGGCGGGCGGGGCCCACTGCACCGGCTTCGGCCGCTGCCTGCTCCTGGGCCTGGCCGTATACCTGCTGGCGGGGCTGGCGGGCGCCCGCCTGGGCTCCGTACTTTCACCGGATGGCCTGCTCTGGCTGCTGGCGGCCGGGTACCTGGTCTGTGGCCTGGCGGCGTGGCGCTGGGCGCCTGGCGCGGCACCGTACGCGGACCTCGGCCCTGCGAGGCGGCGCATGTTCAAGCTCCTGACACTGCTCTACCTGCAGGTTTTCCTGGCCGGAGCGGTATACCTGATGCGGGAGGGCCATTCCTCCCTGGCCGTGGCCGGTCTGGCGGCCCTGGTGGCGCAGGGCGCGAGCCTGACGCCGGCGGGCTACCGGCTCATCGCGCGTTACGACCGGTGGCTCTCCGAAATCCGAAGCGGGAGGGGGAGCGCGTCGGATGTCGGCCAGGTTTAAGAAATGGTTTTTCGCCCCCCGGCGTACTGGCGGCCCTCTGGATCGTGGTCGTTGGAATCAAACCGGCTAGTTACTTCATGTGGTACCAGCTTATGCCACCGAGGAAGTAACAGATGTAGTGAGCCAAGGTAGTTTCTTTCGGGAGTCATTTCTGAATACTCTGGAGTTGGAGGGGGTGAAAGGTGAAGCCACGAGGAAAGTAACTAAAAGAGCAGGGTGGGCAAGGCAAACACTTTTTGAACTGAATTGCCTCCAATTCTATCGGGTGCTTTTGATGGTTTTGATCTTCAAAATAGGGGAGGTATTGTTTTATGCTGAAAAGAAAAAAAGCATTACCAGTATTAATATGGCTTACCGCTGTGTTCTCTTTTGCCTCTGTGGCTTATGCTCTGCCAGCATATGTCCCGGACAGAGGCAATTATGGTATTAGAAAAATTTGGGCATATTCGGATTTCATTTGGAACGAACCGGGTTTTACCGCGTGGTATCCAGAAGCATATGAACATGAATTTAGAGTGGGTGATGAAGGTTTTGCTCAATATGATGGGTACTGGGGTAGCAACCTACCTCAAGCGTATTTGGACCTTGAAGATAATCAAGGGCAAGGATGGGACGAATTTGTCGTGGGTTCGGATGATGCGGAAAGCATTCAAGTTAACACGACGTATTGGATTTACATTGATTTGAGAGACCAAGATCCCTCCGTCACCAGTGCTCCCTTTATTTTAGAGGCGGAACGCTGTAGGGATTGGCCTGGTACTGAATATAATGAACCATTGGAATACTATACAATTGTTAGTTCTGATGCACCCGACGAAGGAATATGGGGTGGCGGTCTCTCTAGCTCTTTCAAGCAAAATTCTCAACTACAAGGTAGTCAAAAGAATAATTCGCAGGCGCCCAAGACAACCACTGTTTTCTTTAAGAGGCCATTCACTATTTCAGAAACGGAACAATTTGTTCTAAAGCATTAGATTAACCCGCTTGGAGTTAACTTTAGGGCTAAAGGTGGTGACTTCGTCGGAGGGTTTGACTGTAGTAAGGGAGTTTACCATTCACTACAGGACGCTGTCGGGAAGCTCAAGACAGACTTATCGTTGGCTGAAAAGCTTGCCGCCGACGAACAATCTCAAAGTTTCTGTGTCTTAAGCAAAGTAAGGACAGTTCAACAAAAGATGGTAAGTACGTTAGAAAGGGAAGAGATAGAGATTTCTGCTCTTGTGGTGGAAAATAATCAAGAGGTTCTATCTAAGTTACAACAGGATCCCAACGTTTCTCTTGAAGTTCTTAGGGAATAGGTTGTGCGAGCTAGCCGGCGGTCGGTACGAGACCGCCAGCTAGCTCTCGAATTATGCTGAGACAGGCCTCGAGAGACGAAAGCTTTCGCGGAGCTTGTTCCACTCATACCGTATGGTTTCCCATAGTCAAGACCTTGCCTGTCCGGTGTGCCACCCGGGTATAGTGCGCTAATGGTTGCGAGGTAAGAGAGACGGGGTGCCCTGATTCAGGCCGAAGAGTGAGTTCCTCCTGTAGTATTGCGAGGGTCTGCAAGGGCAAGTCTGTGGATATGACAATTTCTGGTGTTCCCGAGGGGAGAGTTCATCATTATGGAATGCAGTCTTAAGAGTCACGCCAGGTTCAAACTACTAATCATTGTCATCATGTTTTTTGCGGTTGCGGGTTTACTAAATCTCCTTTCATTTCGAGTTCTGTTCGAATACGAAAAAATCACCTTCGTGAGGTATCCGGTTGCTTATGTCGTTTTGTTTTTGATACCAGGATTCGGTATAGGCCTCAGTGCCATCTTCTACCGGTATTGGCATGCGAAAGGCGGAAACCCTTTAAGCTACTTAAGGGCATTATTCGATATCAGCCTGGCGTCGGCTCCCGTTTTGTTATATCTCGTGCTTAGAAACGTCCCGGAGTCAAAAAATGTTAGTAACCATATTTTTTTGCTGTTGTTTACCCCAGCAGAAGTCCTGTTCCTTTTCTACCGTGGGATAACCGGAACTACCGGCCTAAATCTGAACGCTCTAGGAGACCTCGCCATGCGGATTGTTGCTCTCGCAATGACCGTAGCTCTTCTTGCGCTCAGGTCAAGGAAGCTTAATTTCGTCCTTCTGGCTGCCATTGCCAGTTCCTACCTTGTGGCACTTCTGTTGGTGACCCTTCAAGGGATGATTGTCGGTGCCCTCGACTAACCAGAATGGTCAAAGCTCTCTAATGCGGAAAGCGGCAGACTGAGATTTTGTAGATTTTTCACGTGGAGGAGTCGCGTTAAGTTTATGAGGGGAGAACTCATGGAAGCTCTGTTCCTACTTACCTATGTCGTAGCTGCATTCGTTATAGCCTTTGTGATTTGGACAGATAGAAAATATGTCAGGCTTGAGACATGGCAGACCCTATGCTGGATAATGATTGCCATCGGCCTTCCTTTTTCCTCGGAGTACCACTTTATTTCTTTTATAGATCCAAGAGGTTTGGATCGTGCGAAAAAAGGTGACTGTTGACCGGCACGTATCGCGCGGTTTCGTAGTAACGGTTGGAAGATACCCCCCTCTGTGGGTGCCGCCAACGGGGACGGCACCCACAGAGAGAAAAAAGGTGATTACATACCGGGACAAAGAACTTTTCCGGATGCTCGCCTCTGTTGCCCTTACCTCATGATGATAAGCCTTTTTCTCTTTTGCGGCTGCCAGCCAAACCAGTATAATGGAGAAGGTTTTTCGGAGCCCCTAAAGGTGGACTTACAGTGCGAGGCGGCGAAAAGCGAAGAGGGCCATTCCTTCCCGGCACTATTATTTTTCCCGGAGGTGGCGGAGGTTGTTTCCGGGACCCTCGACGGGCAGGTGCTGGGGTTTCTCTATCGCAAGGACGGGAAAACATCACGGAGTCTCTACCTGATTGACCCGGCCAAAAAATCTGCGGAAAAGGTTTACGAACCGCCGTCCGGGTACCGGGTTTCTGCAGCGGTGGCCGGAGGGAATCACTTGGCGTTGGTGGTGCGCGACAAGAAAAGCTGGCATCTGCTCCTTCGACAACTCACCGGGGATCAGGAGTTGTTAGTCGACGAAGGGGAGTTTTTCAAGGTGGAAACGGGGGACGACTACCCGTCTCTTTCGTTGAGCGCGAGCACCCTGGCCTATAACGTAACGCGGAAGGGAGAAGAAACCTTCGTTTCCCAGATAGTGAGGTATGACCTGGCAACCGGTCGCAAAGAAACCATTTTCCAGGTGGCGGGACGGGACGTTTACACGGGGCCGCCCAGCGCCTGCGGGCGGTACATCACCTGGCACCGCGGGGTGTGGGACCGCGAAGGCACGGGAGAAATGTATCTTTATGACGCTTGGACCGGGACCACCCGGCGTCTTGATCTTGCCGGGAACAATATCACTCCGGCTATCTGGGGAAGGTATATTGCCTACGTCACCTATGATGAGGAGCGCCCGGCAACGAAAAACATCGGTCTTTATAACCTGGTCACCGGGGAGACGGAACGCTTGACTGACGCCACCCCCGACAACGAGTTTGAGTACTGGAAACCCACCCTGGCGCACGGCGTGGTGTGCTGGTTTGGCAATCATCGCGTGGAGCGGGTGCCGCTCTTTATTGTGCGGCAGAGAGATTTCGAAAACAGAGTGAAAGCATCACTGGTTACCGAAATCAAGAGTCCGGCCTACGGCGCCCGCGTCCTGCCCTCCTGGATTACATGGCACGAAAGCACCCCCCAGAGAGTTAAGAAAGGGACCTATTTTGCGGGCCTGCTTGACCTGTGGCCCCTGGTTGATCTGGCCGGGGTGGACGTTGCGGGAGAGGTGGATCCGGAAGAGATTTTCGAAGCGGTAGACCAGGGCAAGAAGGGCCTGGCGGAGCTTGAGCCTCCGGAAGCGGCGGCGCTTTATGACAAAGCGATCGAGGCGCGGCGGTTCGATCTGGTAGCCTCTCTCACAATGCCGGGGATAACTTCGGTCGAGGAGTGGGTTGAAGAACTAAAGAAAGAACCACCGTCGGACGTTCCCACCCGGGTCTCCCAGGACTATCTTGTACAGGGGAACCGGGCTTACGTACTTGCCTATCCGCTACCGGAAAAGGAGCCCGAGGGGCGGCTCTTACATATGACCCGTGAGAACGGGATTTGGAAGATGGACCAGTGCGCGGCCCAGTAGTAAGGTGTCCTCCCGTAGTCTCTGCCGACGGCTGGGTTGTACCGGAAGTTATTTCCGAAGGCATCCCAAACATGTCGCCCCCGCGTCGTATCCGGAGTGCCAGGCAAGGGAGCCGATGGGGGCTTCGCGTATGAAGGAATATCTAGAAAATTTCATGAAATCGAACAAACCAGTCACCGTAGCCTGGCTGTGCTGGGTCGGGCTGTTTTACGCCGTCACCAGGCAAGTGACGCCGCACTACTATCCCTACTACGCCCTGAGCGCCGTCCTGGTCCTCACCGTGATCCTGACCCTGCGTGATACCGAACTGTCGTGGGTGCGGGCCATGGTGGCCCTTGCCCTCGTTTTTTTCTGAGCGGTGCGCAGATTTACCTGCTCATCTTCAAGTTCCACGGTTTTCCCGTGGTCGCTTCCTTCGGTAGAACGGTGCCCTTCGTGATCGCAAACGTCGTGCTCATCAACGCCGCGGCGCTCGCGCTCAGCTTCGTCTACGGAACTCGCTGGAAGAGGATCGACTGGCTGATCTTCGGCGCCATTGTGCTTTTGACGCTGAGCGGCGCGGGCTACGTTGCGGGCCACGTCTGGCGCCAGGGTGGGAAGGTGATCAACCATGGTGCCCGCCAGCCCAGGATCATCTACGAGAAGCGCCTGGTGCCGCACGGCTTCTCGTACGCCCCGGCACAGCGTGAGAACCTGCTTTTTTTCGTAGGAAAGGCGGGCGTGGACGCGCTGCTTTTCTGCCTGGACCTGGACGCCCCGCGGGTCCTGTACGCGGTTAACCTGGAGGTGCCTCCCAAGCGCCACCCCAACGACTGGTGGGACGTGTGTTCTTCGTGGATAAGCCTGGAGGACGGGCAGGTAGTTGTTGGCTACGGGGGTTACCGTGAGGTGCCGTGGCCCCCGAAGGAAGGAGCGACCGACTGGCCCATCCGGCATGTAATAGCCCGTGTGGACCACGAACAGCGCCGGCTGGCGGCCCAGGCCGAATACGTCGGGTCGCTGGTCCCCCCCTGGTCCGGGCCCGGTCCTGTTTCAAGGCCAAGAGCTGCAAACGAGCGAATACACGATCAGATACTGGGCGTGGTACGACAAAACCGGGGTGCGCATCACGGGGCCGGGAACCGACTGTATTGTGGTGACGCGCGGCCGCCCCTCTTTTGCGGCTTCTTACGGCCACAGGATAGCCATCGGGACCAGCGAGGGCAGGCTTTACGTGGTCGATTTGTCGGAGGATCCCAAATAAATGCCGAAATGCTCAAGCGCAATTTGGAGCCACTTTCATACCTCGGGCCTTTGTTGGGTGAGCGGAATTGCCGACCCCCCCCTGACTCAGGGCACCAGGAGGTCCTCCAGGACTTGCCGGGCCAGGGGTTTGAAATTCAGGTAGTCGCGGATGGCGGTTTCCACAAAGCTTAACCTTTCCTCCTCGTCGCGGGACAGGAGCAGCAAACCGCGTACCGCGTGGAACTTCAGGGCCGGCGGGGCATGATTGAGGGCCTGGACGTCGACGTTCACGCCCGTAAGACGGCCGAGGTCGAAGCCTACGTCGAGCACGCGGTCGAGCACCTCCTCGCGGCCGAGGGCGGGGTCAAAGAAGATCCCGACGTCGAGGTCCCGCACGGGAACGTCGTCCAGGAAGGAGCCGTACAGATAGGCGAAGCGCACCTCCGGAAGTCCTTCCAGGAAGCCCCGTAAGACTGCCACCAGCCGCTTCTTTTCCTGTGGCGAAAGGCACACCCTCCGGGCCGAGAAATCCGGCATTTCGGGCACTTCCGGCTTCCCGACGGTCATGCGGTCACACCCCTGATACGGCAGTGGCCGTACACATCTCATGCGTCTCACCCCGGAGCCGGGTTCCCCGGGCCGGGCGGTCGCCATGCACCCGCGGCTCATTCGGTCTCGCCCCGGGCACCGGCCACCAGGGCGGCAATGGCCTCGAGATAGGCATCGAGGTCCGCGAGGTCGGAACCCATGATCTGCCACATGCGCCGATCGTCCACCTTATTGTAACCGTGGACCAGCAGATTCCGGAATCCGGCCATCCGGCCCAGGCGCCGGGCCAGGGCGGGCTCGATTATGCCGCCTTCGGCCAGGAGCGCGAAGCTCTCCGCGTAGCTGCCGGGAGCCTTGCGCAGCAGCCGCGCGCAGATGTGGGTGGCGATGGCGGTGGCGGCCTCCACCATCACGATGAAACAGTAGCGCGCGGCCCGGATGGCTTCTTTACTGGCCAGGAAGCGCCCCTCGTCCCACCGCGCGTACTCCCTCAGGGCCTCCAGGGACTCGCGAATGTCGGCCATCTTGTCGTTGAGCCGCGCCACATCGAGCTGCGACACCTGGGCCGCCCCCCTTCTGCCCCCATGCTAACGTAAGCAGATGGTGGCGTCAATACGGTCCACCGTGTCCGGAAAGTGGCGGTGCCCATCCACAAGGGTTTCATACCCAACCCTTTCGCGCTTTCAGACGCGGATTCGCGGTTTTCGGACTCCGAGGCGCGGTTCTTGGACGGAAAGCCAGTACGCTCAAGTCTTGGCGGATTTTTCAGGGGCCTCGTCTACTTGAATGAAGGGGTCTGGACGGGGCGCTACTACCCAATAAAGGCAGCCGTTGGAAGCGCCCTCGTTTTATGTCCTTTGTCAAGGGCTCGGTGCTATAATGGTAATGTCAGCAGGGCAGGACCTCGTAATTGCCGTTTGGGAGGGGGAACGGCCGTGGCGGAGGAACAGCCGGTCTCGCATCCGGTATTCGTGTATGCCGCCCTGCTCATGGGTCTTTTGGGTGCACGTGCCTTAGGAGCTCTCTACCCCTTCCCGGAAATCCTGGGTGCACGTGTCGGGAATTACTTGCTATGGTGGGGTGCCCCGGGCTGGGCCATGACCGGCGCCCTGGCCGCGGCTTTCTGGCGCCGGCCGCTGCCGCCGCCGGTGACGGCGGCCCTGGTGGCCGTCGTGGCGGCGGCCGGTTTATGGCTCGTCGACGGCGCACCTCCGGTGCAGTGGGGCCGGGTGCTGCCGGAACCGTACTTCGAGGCGCCGGCCGTCTTCCTGGCCGCGGTTTCGGGCGGCACGTTACTGTACTACGTTCTGATCTGGGGATGGCCCGGCCCGGACCTTTACCGCGTGGCTTTGACGGCGCTCCTGGCGGCCCTGGTGCTGGCCGGACACGGCTTTGTCTTCCGGTAGGCCCTGGCCGTGCAGAACGCCGCCCCGGGCAAGACGTTCGGCCCGGATTTCCGGGTGTGCTGGGAGACCGCATGGCCCGGTCCCCCCTCCGCAGGGAGACCTCGGGGCCGAACTGCGCGGGCAGACCCTGATCCTCACCTGGGGGAGCCAGCGGCACTCGTTTAACACGGGCACGTGTGAGCGCTGGGCGCGGCCGGGCGGGGCCAGGTGCACCGCCTATCCCAGGGGCTCCGGCGCGGTCTGCTGGTTGTGCTACCCGGAGGACCCGCGGTACCTGCACGCCGAACCGCTCCTCAAGACCCGCGGCCCGGTGGTGGCCGCGCAGAACGTGTGGGGACCGGCCGGGGAGCACTATGTGGTGGTGTGTGCCTCCGAACCGGGCACAAACGCACTGCACCTTTATCTGGTGAAGGTGGAGGCCGGAGGTGATACCCCCAGGGCCACCGGAGAGGGCGCCCGGGCTGCGTAGCGAATCACCTGTCCGGGGAGGGAAGGTGGGCCGGATGCGACGCTTTTCCAAAACGTACGGTTGTGCCCGCTGGGCTGCACCCGCGGTCCTCTTGGTCCTGGTCTTCGTGACCCAGGTTCTCATGCGTATGCCCCCAAAAGCCCTCGACCTGGGACGATGGCTGCTGACGCCCCATCTTCTCATCGCGGCCGCCGTTCTCTGGCCGGTTTGGTTCGCCCGAAGGCGGGCCCCGGTAAAAACCGGCGCCGTTGCCGCTCTGTCAGTACCTACGGCGGTAATTTCGCTTCTCGCCGTTCCCCTCTGGGCGGGGCACGGCTGCTGGGCGCCGGACCTGGCCAACTTCGTCCTGCTCCTCTTCTTGGGGCCGGCGCTCGGGGTGATTTTTTCCCTGAAGGCTTCCCGCTTGGCCGGAGTTTCCGAGCAAAAGATGGGCCTGGCCGCCGCCATCTTCCTCCTGACCTTCTTCTGCGGCATCGCGGTCACCCTGGTTGCCGGGTTCCGGGAGGGAGCGGCGCTACCCACCGACGCCAGGCCACGACTGGCGTGGGCGCGGACCCCCCTGCAGGGGCTGTGGGCCTACCTCGCCCCGCGCCCCTGGTTTCGGGTGAATTATGCCCCGGCCGGGCCGGCGGTGGGCGGCGGGTGGGTGGTCTTCATCGGCGTTCCCGAAAGAATCGACTTTTTGGAGGCCGCCGACGGTAGGACCGTATGGACCGTGGAAATAGAACCGCCCGGGCCGTTCGCCCGTGACGCGGCCAGAAACGTCTGGGAAAGACCGCTTGTCTCGCGGGATAAAATACTGTTGCGGGACCGCGGAGTATCGGTAGGTTACCTTCTTGATCCGCACGCCGGGCAAGTCGAAAGGATTAACCCCGGCCCCTGTCTCCAGGTGGCGCCGGACCTTGAAGGCGGCTTTTACGCCCTTTCGCTCGAAGGCCTGGAACGGGTGGACCCCCGGGGTAAACTCCGGTGGTCGTGCAGACCGGACTTCCTCCGCCGGGGCCAGGAGGCCGTCCCGTTTTCGGTTAACGAGTTCTCTCCGCCGCACCTGCGCGCCTCGCTGGTTCCCACCGCCCGTGGAGTCGTCTGCCTCCACCCCGCGGCGCTTTGGGTAAGCGATCCCGAGACGGGGGCGGTACGGTGGCACGTGGAATCCCGCGGCCGGTTCGCCGGCATGCAGGTCTCCCCGTGGCAGGACACCGTATATGTGGTTGACTCGGGCGCGGGAGCGAAGCGGGTCACGGCCTTCACGCTGGACGGCTCCCCGCGGTGGCACCGTGAACTACCGGCGGAATGTTTCGGCCTCACCTGGGTGGCGACACCGCACGGGATTCTGATGGCGCCGCACCACCACGGGGTGAAGACGGCCGAATTCGTCGGGCCTGACGGCGTCACAAAGTACAGCCTCGCGTTGCCCGAAGCGGGGGCATACTGTTTCTACTACCTCGAGGGCACCGTCCTGGCGGCCGGTAGCAACGGGGTTCGGGCCTATCGCGCGGAGGACGGGCGCCCGCTATGGTCGCTCCCGGAGCCGGGAGGTGCTGTCCCCCCGGGCGGTTACCGGTACCACGACCTGGTCCCGGTGGGAAACACGCTCGTTGTTCCTTACGGCGGGGGTATCGGCGCGCACGATCTGGCCACCGGCAGGATAAGGTGGTTTTACAAACCACCGGGAGGGTTTTTGAGTATGGCGGCCGGAACCGGCGACATGCTGTACGTCACGTCAAGCCGCGGTATCTTCGCCGTGCGCTGCCGCTGACTGCAGGAATCGTTCGTACTAACCCGTGTTCTCCGCGGCCCGAGAGTGCGGAAGCCACGTGCGGCTTCGGGCGGCAGCGCTCCGCGTACTTTCCTTCGCGAAGGTAGATTTCGTCCCCGAAGCCTGACCGTTGTGGCCCGGACGGAGGCCCTTTTCTACATGTTTTGGTATGCTACGATATATGAAGGGTTGACCGACGATAAGGAGGCCAGGCCGATGGAACAAATTCGCACGACAATTCGTATGCCCTCCCGCCTTCTCGAGGCCATCGAAAAGGTACGGGGTCCCGAAGAATTCCCTACCGTAAGCGATTTCATCCGGCGCGCCGTCGAGCAGTTTGTCAGAGAACAAAGACGCCGACAACTGGCGGAGGAGTGCCGCCGGCTGGCCGGCGAGGGGGATTTAACTGCCCTTGCCGATTCGGACCTGGCCGATTATGCGGAAAAAAATGGGCCGGGCCGAGAGGGGTGGTTGTGGTTCCCCTCTCTTCAGGGGCCAGGCCCGCTTCTTTCCGCCCGGAAATGCTGCTGCACGGAAAGGTAACCGTGCTCTACCCGACCAGATCCGTGCTATTGATAAGCGCCGCTTAAAAGAGTTTCAGGAAAATGTGGCCGGTACGTCCTTTTTCCTGGCCCTCAAGATGGCCCTGGAGTTGCTGGGCCTACCGGTTGTGTAACCTCTTGCCTGCGCCGGCACCGATTTTGCGCCCGGGCTTGCGCGCCCGGACGAAGGCGCTGACGAGGGAGCCGGGCGGCAACGCCGGCTGCCCTTCCGTTTCGGCGCTCAGGAACCCCTGCGGCAGGTCCGAGCCGGTCAAGGCCCGAATAATCTCCAGTTCCACGTCCACAAAACCCGCCTCCGTCAGTAGTCGGCGGTATTCTTCCTCAGTCAGGGCCCCGGCCACGCAAGCTATCCACAGCTCGGCGTTCTGGCGCAGCCGCGGGGGTACCTCGCACCGCCACACTATGTCGGAAACGGCCAGGCGGCCGCCGGGCTTGAGCACCCGGAAGGCCTCTTTGAGGACCTTTGGCTTGTCCGCGGCCAGGTTGATGACGCAGTTGGAGATGATTACGTCCACGTGGCCGTCCGGCAGGGGGATGTTCTCCATGTCGCCCTTCAGGAACTCCACGTTGGTCAGCCCGCTGCGGCGCCGGTATTCTTCGGCGAGGGCCAGCATTTCGTCCGTCATGTCCAGGCCGTACGCCTTACCGTTGGGACCCACCCGCCGGGCGCTCAGCAGGACGTCCAGCCCGGCGCCGCTGCCCAGGTCCAGGACCACCTCCCCCTCCCGCAGGTCCGCCAGGGCGGTGGGATTGCCGCAGCCCAGGGAAGCCCGGAGCAGGTCCGGGGGCAGGCCCGCCGTCTCCTCCGGGGCGTAGTGGCAGGAACCGAAGCATCCCCCGGGGGAGCAGCAGCTCCTCTCGCCCCCGGACTGAAGAGTTCTGGCGGCTTCGGCGTACTTTTCCCGCACGGTTTCTTTCAGCGAGTCGTTCACGGACAGCACCCTTCCTCTACTTTTTTCGCGGCCTCGACGAGCAGCCCCAGACCCTCCAGAACTGTACGATGCCGGTCCGGCGGAATCAGGTTCAGAATCCGCTCCACGTATGCGCTCATGCCCCGCTCGATGCGCTCCACCAGTTCCCGGCCGGCCTCCGTGGGGGACAGCAGGCACCGGCGGCGGTCCCGGGGATCGGTCTCCCTTTTGAGCAGCCCCCGGCGCACCAGGCCGTCGGCCACCCTGCTCACGGTGCTCAGGTCCAGTCCCAGGGACCCGGCCGCGTCGCCGGGCGAGGCCGTGCCCGCGCGGGCCACCTCCAGCAGCACGTGGCACTGGGAGAGGGTCACGCCGCAGCACCCGACCTCGCTTTTCTCCACGAGGCGCATCGTCCGGGCCAGTTCGTCCAGCAGGCGGCGCAGGTCCGCCACCGTCGGTTCGGCCGCCACGCCTTTCACCAGATTAATTGTAACATACATCGGTTGCTCTTTGCAAGTATACCAGGAGAGCAAGCCGGAGTTCGGAACGAAAAGCAAAACCGCCGGCATATTGACCTTGCGGCTTATTTCGGCGATGCGGCAAGGGAAAGGATCCGGTTTTGCTACCCCCGGTAACCTGGACGATAAGTGGGGGGTACTTCGAGCGGGAGGCGCCGCCGGCCACCGGACTGAACCGCGCTACACGCCCGATCCGTCCCGCACCCGCGGGGCCGGTTGCGCCGCGCGCCCGGGACGGGGCCGGTCCGCCGGCATGGCCAGGGCGAAGTAGACGAGGCCCAGCAACACCAGCACCCCGGCGGTGTAAAACATGGCCGGGTAGCCGAAGTGGTTGCCGATCGGGCCCAGCACCATGGAGCCGGCCGTGATGCCCACGTCCATGAAGGCGGTAAAGAAGCCCAGGGCCGCGCCCCGCTCGGCGGGTGGGGTCAGGTCCACCACCAGGGCGTTGAGCGTGGGCATGAAGGAGCCGAAACTGATGCCGAAGAGCACGGCCAGCACGAGCAGGAACTTTAAAGAGTAAGCGGAGGGCAACAAAAATACCGCCAGGAACAGCACGACCATGAAGGGTACGATTACCCGCTTGCGGCCAAGCCGGTCCGAGGCCGTGCCGGCAATAATCCGGCTCAGAATTGTGCTCACCGCGTAGACGGTGAAGAACAGGCCGAAGTTTGCGATGCCCCTGGCGGGCGCGATCACGGGCAAAAAGGTCACCACGGCGCCGTAAGAGGTGGCGGCGCTGAACAGGGCCAGGGAGGGGACGAGCACCGCCTGCCGCCGGGCAATGGCCAGGGTGGTGGGCGCCGGGCCGGCGGGGCGGGTAACTTTGATGTCCCGCAGGACCAGGGTGGCCACCCAGCCCGCGGCCGCCGTCAGAGCGGAAACGGAAAACAGGAACAGGAAGGTGTGGCTCTGGATTATGGCAGCGCCCCAGGCGGGAAACAGCGCCATGGCCACGATGTTGGCCGTACTGTAGATCCCTATCACCTCGCCGCGCCGGTGGGCCGGGGCCAGGTCCGCGATGTAGGCCGAGGAGGCGGCCAGGTAGCAGGCGTGGGCTAACCCGTGTCCGATGCGGGCCAGGTACAGGGGACCGATGCCGGCGAGGGAGGCGTACACCAGGGGAAAGAGGATGAAAAGTCCGGCCCCGGTGGCCATAAGCGCTTTACGTCCATACCGGTCCCCCAGCCGGCCGAAGGAGGGCCGCAAGACCACGGCGGCCAGGGTGAAGAGCCCCATGACCACCCCCACCTGGGAGAGGGTTCCGCCCAGGCCGGCCACGTACTGGGGGAGGGTGGGAATCAGGAGGTAAAAACTGCCAAAGTAGAAGAACTGGGCCGCGCAGGCGGCAATGAAGTTGCGCGACCAGAGTCGGAATTCGGACATGGCGCTGAAAACCTCCCGGTATCGTCCGATAACGCTGCCACACGAGTCTGCATCGTTCTGGCCGGCGTGTGTGCGGGCACCGCACTCAGTCCGCCGGGGGAGGGGGTAAGAGGAAGTTCCCGGTCCAGGCGGGAAACGGCGGTGCCCCCTCGGCCAGAGTTTCCAGCCACTGCCGGTCCGTAAGGGGGGCGTCGGCAGAACGGGTTACTTCGCGGCAGCCCAGGACCGCACCCCGGGCCAGGTAGAGCCGGCCCTCCACGGGCACCACGGCCACGATTTCCAGCGGCGGCCCCAGCGCCGCCTGGAAGACCCTTTCCCCGGCGCGGTAGAGGGTGACCACCGCGCCCGGATGGCCGGGCAATCCCTCCCGTCCCGCGATCCCCAGGTCCGCGAGTACCCCGGCCATGGTCTCCCCCCAGGCCCCGAGGCGTTGTTTCTGGTCCCCGTTGAGCGGGGCGCCTGCCAGTTCCTGGGCCGCCGCCTTCTTCAGCAGGGTGGCCAGTTGTTCGAAATGGCGCAAACGTTCGGCCGCGGACCCCGTCAGGAGATCGCGGCCGTCCAGGAAGTCCCTGGTGTAGCGGGCCAGCCATGCCAGGCGGGCGTAGAAGGCCAGCTCGGGCTCCACGTAGACCGGAACGGCCGGGGACGAGCCGCGCCACGTGGCGCCTTCCTGTTGGGGGGCGGCCGCCTTCCAGTCTTCGAGGTGCAGGAGGGCCAGGGCACTCAGGCCGGTAAGGAGATTCCGTCCCTCCCAGGCCGGCCCCTCCATGAACAAGGGGAATCCCGTACCCTTGGGGGCGAGCAGCGGCTGCAGGGCCCACAGGAAGCCTCCGGCCGCGCTGGTATGCCACCGTTCCAGGGGTATGGTGGCCAGTTCCTTCCGCATTTGTTCCAGGCGGGCGGCGCGGTCCGGCGTATGCGCATCCCCGGCCCGCGCGGTTTCGGACCCCAGGAGGGCCAGCAGGTCCTGCGCACGCACCCCCGACACCCCGTCCCCCGCGAGGCGGTCGAGGATGGCGCGGTCCACGCTTACGAACGGCCCCACAAATTTGAAGACCGGGGGAACGCCCTTCACGGCGGCCAGCTCCCGGGCCTTCAGTACAAAGGTCCTGAGTTTGGCCGGGTCCGCAAGCTCGTCCAGGTTGGGCCGCCGCCCGAAGATCTCTTCGATCAGCCGGAGGGCGTCGCGGGGATGCAGGGCGTCGTCCTGGCCGTAGAGGAAACTCATACTGGTATAGAGACGGTCCCATTTTTCGATGGGGCCGATCCGGCCGAGGGACCAGCGGAAGAGGGCTTCGGTGAAGAGGATGGCCTGGATGACCTGGTCCGAGGGCTCCGCGCCCACTTCCCCCGCCTTCCCGCGGGTCGGGTACAGGGGGACGCTGCCGTACCAGGTCACGGCCCGGTAGTAGCGCTCCAGTTCCGGGGTCCAGGTGTAGTGGCCGTGGGGCACGAAGACTTCGTAGTCCACTTCGTAGGGGAACACGGCACCCGTGGCCGGGCCCGCGGCGGCGTAGATCAGGTCCAGCTCCCGGCTCACCATGTCCTGCACCTCGGCCGGTACCTCGGCGCGTTCGTCCAGCAGGCGGGCCGCGACGGCGAAGTAGGCCATGTTGCGCCGGGCCGCCTCTTTGACCCGCGGGTTTTCCACCTGCCGGTAAATGGAGCGTGAACCCTCCAGCATGCGGGTGGTGAGGCTCTGGAGCAGGGGATAGAGCCGCTGTTCGGCCTGGGCCACGGCGTGGGCCTGAATGGCCCGGTACAGGTAGCACAGCGTGTCGGCCGTAATCAGGGACGGGATGCCGCGGGCCGCGTTGTCCCGGTAGAGGGAGACGGGGTCCGGCGCCGCAGAGGGCCGCACGAAGAAGCCTTGGGCCACCAGCCTTTCCCGCTCGTCCGTCGTGAGGAACCCCAGGGCCTCGGGATTGGCCACGTTACTCAGGTCCGGTGCCACCCGGTAGGCGGGCACGCGGGCTACGACCTGCGGTTCCTCCCAGGGGGGCAGGGCCTGCTCCTCCACCACGGGAATGGAGCGGGCGGCCTCCTGTTTCATGTGGGCGGCGATGGCCCTTTCCTTCCCGGGCCCTTCCTGGTACCAGATGTAGAACCCGGATCCCGCGAGGGAAAGGAACATTAGAAAAAAAGGAAGAAACCTACCGCGTCGCATGGGCCTTCACATGGCCTATTCTATCAGATCCGCGCCCCGGTGAAAACCCACGGGCAGGAAAAAACGTGAGTGATGGCGAAGCATTGCCCCGGGGGTGAAACCCTTGAATCTGGAACTGGCCCTGGCCGTGGCCCGGGAGCGGCTGGCCGCATGCGACCCGTTGGTAATAGCGGCCCGGGCCCGGGTACCATACGATGAGGCCCGGGGTACCCTTGTTGTGGATTTTCTGGGCATGCGCCACACCGTGACCTTCCCGGCGGGCGAGGTCAGCGAGGCCTCGGGGGTGACGGTGCCCCTCCTCCGTGAGGTCCTGATCCTCCACTACCTCACCGGCGCCAGCGGCCTGCCGGTGCAGAACAGGTGGATCGCCTTCCGCGAGCTCCCCGACGGCGCCATCTACGTGGGGCCCTTTCAGGCGCGGGCGGTGCAACCCCTGGTTCGTTATTTCGGTGGGGCGCCGGAAAGACTTATCCCGGCGGCCGAGGCTCTGGGGGGCACCCCGGTGGCCATGGGAGACGCCGGCGCGGTGGTTCCGGCCTTTCCCCTGGTGCCGGTGGCCGTGGTCCTGTGGCGGGGAGACGAGGAGTTTCCGGCCGCGGGCAACATTCTGTTCGACGGTTCGGCCCCCACCCACATGTCGGCCGAGGACTACGTGGTACTGGCATCGCTGGTGGTGGGGGAACTTAAGAAGAGGGCCTGAACCCGGAGCGCGGCCGCCGGCCCCGGGCATGGGCGCCGGCGGCAACGGTCATTTCCACGGCAAGGAGGAAGAGACATGGCCGAAAATGTACTGGCCTCGACCACCGTCTACCGGGGCCGCATCTTCAACGTACGGGTGGACACGGTCGCATTTCCCGACGGGCGCACCGGTACCAGGGAAATCGTGGAATATCCGGGGGCCGTGGTCGTGGTGGCCCTCGACGAGGCGGAACGGGTGCTGCTGGTGCGGCAGTACCGTCACGCGGTGGGACGCGAACTCCTCGAACTGCCGGCCGGTAAGCTGGAGCCGGGGGAAGATCCCCTGGCCTGCGCCCGGCGCGAGCTGGTGGAAGAAACCGGCTACGCCGCCCGGGAGTGGCAGTTCCTGCTCGACTACTACTCCACGCCGGGTTTCACCACGGAGAAGATGTACCTCTACCGCGCCGCCGGGCTGGAGGCCGCCGAAGCGGCCCCGGACAGCGACGAATTCATCCAGGTGGTGAAGGTGCCCCTGCGCAGGGCGCTGGAAATGGTTGCGGGAGGCGAGATCTGCGACGCCAAGTCCATCGTGGGCCTGCTGGTCGTGGGCACGGGGCTCACGGGCCGGCACTGCCGGCCCTGACCACCACGCGGCCTTCCACCAGGCAGGCCACGTCATAGTATTCGTCGGTTTCGGCAACGACGCCCTGCCAGGGGACGCCGGCGATGGTCAGGCGTTCGGGCGTCAGGCGTCCGGCCACGACGCGGGCCCTCGGGTCGGGCGCGAGGCCGGCCTCCACTGTGCCCCGGCAGGCGCCCACGACGACTACGTCGCCGTCCGCGCGCACCACGGCCCCCGGGTGCACCCCGCCCAACACAACCACGTTCCCCCGGTAGGCCACGTACTGGCCGCCGCGCAAAGATGCGGCTACCAGTAAGGCCGGCTCGGCGCCCGGCGGCAGTTCGTTCCGGGGCCGGGCCGCGGACCGCCGGGCCTGGGCCTCAGCACCGGCCGGAATCATACCGTAGCGCCGGCAAATGGCCTGCAGCTCGCGAAGCTGTTCGGGCTCGAGGCGGGAATCCGGGGCAAAACTGAAGACGGCCCCCTTAAAAAACCCGCGGGCCGCCTCCATCCTGGCCAGGAGGTGGCTTTTTATTTCCTCGAGGTGCAGCCCGGGCTGCACCAGGATGACCAGCCCGCGGCGCGTGCCCTTTATGCTGATCGCCTCTCGCATCGCGTCCCTCCGATGGGGAATTTTGCCCTGCAAAGCCTTCTGGTCAGCGGCATCGGCGGTTGGCAAAATTCCCCATCGTCCGACGGGGAATTTTGCCTTTCCTCAACAAAATATTCTACCGTGTGCCGCCGTTTCCTCCGCATAAAAAGACAATTTTCGCGGCACCCTCAAGGTCAGGTGGCACGGGCGCCGGCATAAGGAGTAGTGGGGGGAGCGCTGCCATGCCGGAATGGCGGAAAGACCCCGTGACCGGGGACTGGGTGGTGATCGCCGCCGAGCGCGGCCGGCGGCCCTTCGAATGCCGGACCGGGCCCGAGGAGCGACGGCAGCGTTCCTGTGCCCTGTGCGCGGGTAGGGAGGGCGAAACACCGCCTGAGGTGCTGGCCTTCCGTTATCCGGGGTCCGGGCCCGACGGGCCGGGCTGGTGGGTAAGGGTGGTGCCTAACAAGTTTCCCGCCGTTTGCGCCGAGGGCGAGCTCGAGTGTCGCGCCTGCGGGCCGTACGAGGTCATGGACGGTGTGGGGGCCCACGAGGTTATCGTGGAATCCACGGACCACGAGGAGGAACTGGCCCACCAGAGCCAGCGCCAGGTGGAGGAGGTCCTGTGGGCCTGGCGGGCACGTCTGCTGGATTTGCGGCGCGACCCGCGGCTGCGTTACATCCAGATTTTCAAGAATAAGGGGTCCGTGGCGGGGGCCTCCCTGGAACACACCCATTCCCAGCTCATCGCCATCTCGTTTGTTCCGGCGCGTATCGCCCGAGAAATGGAGGGCGCGCGCGTCCGTTTCCAGCTTTTCGGTACTTGCGTGTTTTGTGACGTGCTGGAGTACGAGCTGCGGGAACGGGACCGCCTCGTCTGCGTCGGCGACCACGTGGTGGCCTTCGCGCCCTTTGCCTCCCGCTTTCCCTACGAGGTCTGGGTTGTGGGGCGGGAGCACCGCCCGGACTTCGCGGACCTGGGTGAACCCCAGATCAGAGATCTGGCGCGGGTATTGCGGCGGGTGCTGGCGGGTCTGGTGGAAGTGGCCTGCGATCCGCCTTACAACATGGTCCTGCACACCGCGCCCGTGAACGCGGGCGACGTCTCCTTCTACCACTGGCATCTGGAACTCCTGCCGCGCCTCACCGTCATTGCCGGCTTCGAGCTGGGCACCGGGTACTATATCAACCATACCGCTCCCGAAGTGGCGGCGCGCCTCCTGCGGGAGCGGACGGCGGAGGTGCAGGCCATTGTTTGACCGCTCGTTGAAGATCCTGGTGGTATCCTCGGAGGTCACGCCCTTTGCCAAGACGGGCGGGCTGGCCGACGTGGCGGGGTCTCTGCCCAAGGCCCTGGCCACGGTGGGCAACGGCGAAGTAACGAACGACGTCCGGGTGGCCCTGCCCCGCTACAAACAGGTGGAGAACGGCCGGTACCTCACGGATTTCCCCCTCGAGTTTGCGGGCCGCCTGGAGACCGTGGTGCTGAGGGAGGCCCGGCTGGAGGCCCACTACAAGGGAACCCACCGCACCGTGCCCGTGTACCTGGTGGACAATTACCACTACTTCTTCCGAGACGGCATGTACATGTTTCCGGACGAGGCCGAGCGGTTCACCCTGTTCTGCCGGGCCGTGCTGGAAATGCTGCCGCGCCTGAACTGGCAGCCGGACATCATCCACTGCAACGACTGGCAGACCGGCGCCATACCCCTCTTTCTCAAGACCAAATACTTCTACGACCCTTTCTACCGCCGCATAAGTACGGTCTTCACCATCCACAATCTGCAGTACCAGGGCAACTTTCCGAAGGAGATCCTCGGGCGGCTCTGGGAACTGGGGGACGAGTACTTCCACCCCGAGGCCCTGGAGTTTTACGGCCTGGTCAGTTTCATGAAGGCCGGCCTGCTTTACGCCGACGTGCTCAACACCGTCAGCCGCACCTACGCCCGGGAGATTCAGACCCCGGAGCAGGGCGAGCGCATGGACGGTGTATTGCGCAAGCGCGCCGCGGACCTTTACGGTATCATTAACGGCATCAACTACCACGAATTCAACCCCAGGACCGACCCGCGCATTCACCGCAATTACGGGCCCGAGTCTCTGGAGCGCAAGAAGGAGAACAAGTACGCCCTGCAGAAAGAGCTGGGCCTTCCGGTTCGGGACGTTCCGGTCCTGGGCATCATTTCGCGCCTCGTGCCCCAGAAGGGCCTGGATCTGGTGGCCGAGATCATCGACGAACTGATGCGCCTGGACCTGCAGCTGGTGGTCCTCGGGACCGGGGACCCATATTACCACGAGCTGTTTCAGGCCATGCGCGCGCGGTACCCCAACAAGATCGGAGTGCACCTGGGTTTCAACGCCGTGCTGGCGCAGCGCATCTACGCCGGCGCCGACATGTTCCTGATGCCCTCGCGCTTCGAGCCCTGCGGCCTGGGACAGCTCATCAGCTTCCGCTACGGCACCATACCCATCGTGCGCAGCACGGGGGGCCTGGCCGACACCGTCCACGAGTACCATTCCGGGACGCGGGCCGGAAACGGCTTCACCTTCCGGGAATACTCGGGCCGCGCCCTGTACGGCGCCATCGCTCGGGCCCTCAAGCTTTACCGCGACGACCCCGACGAGTGGCGCGACCTGATGCGTAAAGCGATGGAACTCGATTTTTCGTGGGCCCGCTCCGCGGTCGAGTACCTGCAGCTGTACCGGCTGGCCCAGAGCAGGCATCTGGAGGCCCTCAAGATTGCCTAGCCGCCTTAACATGTCTAGTCCGGTTGACATGAACGGGCCGCCCCGTACGGGGGCGGCTTTGTGTTACTGGAGTGGTATTGGCCGCTCACTGCCTTATTCGCGCCGTTCATCCCCTCAAATCGTTCTTTGGGCGGGAACGTGGCCCCCTGACACACAAATTGCTAACGGCATGTGGGGACGGGGCATATCCCGCCGCGGGGCGGGTCCGTTTCTGGTACGCCGCCCGGAAATTACGCCGGCTGCTTCTGTGGGCGGCACCCGGCGGATCCTGCCCGTGGTGGACCAGCCGCAAGTGCTTTGCGACGCCAACGGGGGGATACGGCATGGATTTCGAGCTCGGTCCGGAGCACCGGATGCTGCAGGACACGGTCTACAGGTTTATGGTCAGGGAAGTCGCGCCCATCGCGGACCAGATCGACCGGGAAGACCGTTTTCCGGAAGAAGCATGGAGAAAACTGTCCGAGCTGGGATTGATGGGCATAACCGTGCCCGAGGAATACGGCGGGGGCGGGCAGGATCTGCTGGCCGCGGCCCTGGTCATGGAGCAGATAGCCCGCATCTGTCCCGGACTGGCCCTCTCCTACGGGGCCCACACGGTGCTGTGCGTCGACACCCTCTACCACAACGCCAACGAGGAGCAGCGGCGGCGCTACCTGCCCGGCCTCTGCAGCGGCGCCGTCATTGGGGCCCTGGCCCTCACCGAACCCAACGCGGGTTCGGACGCGGTGGGGATCCAGACCACTGCGCGGCGTGAGGGAGACTACTACGTCCTGAACGGGACCAAGATGTTCATCACCAACGCCCCGGTGGCCGGGGTCTTCGTCACCTACACCAAGACGGACAGGGCGGCGGGCAAGCGGGGTATCAGCGCCTTCATCGTCGAAAAGCACTTTCCCGGTTTCAGCGTCACCCGGAAGCTGGAGAAAATGGGGCACCGCGGCTCGCCCACCGGGGAGGTGGTGCTGGAGGACTGCCGGGTGCCGGCCGCGAATTTACTGGGGAAAGAGAACCTCGGCGTGGCGGTGATGATGTCGGGCCTGGACCGGGAGCGGGCTTCCCTGGCCGCCATCCAGGTGGGGCTGGCGCAGGAGGCCATGGAGATGGCCATCCGGTACGCCAAGGAACGGGTGCAGTTCGGCCAGCCCATCGCCAGCTTCCAGTTAATCCAGGCCAAACTGGCCGACATGTACACCAGCATCGAGGCCGCGCGCCTTTTGACCTACAAGGCGTGCGTGCTGGCGGACCGGTCCGAGCGGGGCGGTAAGGGCACGGAGATCCACAAGCTGGCGGCGGCCGCCATCCTCTTCGCCGGGGAGATGGCCACGCGCGTGACCCTGGAGGCCTTACAGATCCACGGCGGCTACGGCTACATGCTGGAGTACCCCATCAACCGCTACGTGCGGGACGCCAAGCTGCTGGAGATCGGCGCCGGCACCTCGGAGATCAGAAGGCTGGTCATCGCGCGCGAACTGATTAGAGATTGAGGTTGTGGTGCTCCGTGATTAAAATGAGAAAGAGACACCGGGAGAACTACGTTACGCTTGGCTCCCGGACGGTCGGCATCAGTCAGAGGCAAAAAGTACTGGCGCGGGACGCCATCCTGTGGCTTTTGAAGAAACATCCCCACTCCGAGGAGGACATTGCCGAGCACTTCGGCCTGCCGCAGGATCTGGTGGTGATGCTGGTGCGCGAGCTGGAGCGGGCCGGCCGCGTCGTGCGCACCCCGGGTCCGCGGCCCCTGCTGCGGGCGCAGGACCCGTTAGGCCGGTGGGGATGCGATCGGAACCTGCAGGCGCGAGACGCCCGGTGACGGGGGGTAGGGACGGGGCTCTCACGGAAAACGGCCGGGGCGGGTCCCGGTCGGGGCGCGCTCCCGGTGTGCGGGGGAAACCATGAATCGCGGGGGAGGGAAAAGGGTTGAGCGACTATTTCCGGTGGACCGCCGAGACCTTTGCCATGGACAAGGTCTTTGAGAAGCCCGAGGCGTTGAAGGGTATCCGCATCCTGGACATGACCAACGTGATCCTGGGTCCGGTGGTGGGCGATTATCTGGGCGAGTACGGGGCCGAGGTTTTCCGCGTGGAGCTTCCGGGGCGCGGCGACCCTACCATGCGCGTGGTGACGCCGTTCGGAATCTTCTGGAAGAACGCCTGTCCGGGCTTTTTCCCGCAGAACCGCAACAAATACTTCATAACCATTGACGTGCGCAAGCCCGAGGGTGTGGACCTCTTCAAGCAGCTGGCCAGACGCTGCGACGTGGTGGTGGAAAACTTCGTCGGCGGCACCATGGACGAGTGGGGCATCGGCTACCGGCAGCTGCGGGAGGTCAAGCCCGACATCATCATGCTTTCCTTAAACGGCTTCGGTCAGTGGGGACCGTTTTCCATCGGACGTCCCTCCTGGGACCTGGCGGCTCAGGCCGCCAGCGGCAACGCGGCCATCACCGGGTTCCCCGGCCGCCCTCCGGGCAAGGCGGGCCTGTATCTGGGAGACTACACGGGCGGCCTTTTCGGTGCCATCGCCGTGCTGGCGGCCCTGCACTACCGCGAGCGCACCGGCAAGGGGCAGTACATCGATTACGCCCAGGCCGAAGGCCTGATCCGGACCATGGACTGGACCTGGGTCTACCAGGCCCTTACCGGCAAGGAGCGGGAGCGCGCCGGCAACCGTGACCTCAGCTTCTGTCCCTCGGATATCTTCCGGTGTAAGGACGGCTTCGTGGCCATTGCCGCGGCGGACGACGAGGAATTCCGGGGCCTGTGCCTGGCCATGGGGCGTCCGGACCTCATCGAGGACGAGCGTTTCAAGACCGCCGAGGCGCGGCTCAAAGAGGACCACGCCCGGGAGCTCCTGCAGATCATCCGCGACTGGGCGGCCACCAGGACCAGGGAGGAAATCGACGCCCTGGGCGAGCTCTACCGGTTCGCTTCCGCGCCCGTCATGAGCTTTAAGGACCAGAACTACGACCCCCACCTGAGGGCCAGGGGCATGGTCTGGGAAATCGACGATCCCGTGTACGGCAGGGTGGTGGAGGTCGGGCCGGTGGTGAAGATGTCCGAGACGCCGGGCAGGCTGCGGTGGTCGGCCAAGCCGGTAGGGTTCGACAACGAGTACGTCTTCATCAAGATGCTGGGCCTGCGCCCGAGCGAGCTGAAAGAGCTGGAGCAAAAGGGCGTTATCGGCAAGTGGGCCCCCCTGCTGGGCTCCATGCCGCCGGACGACTGGCGCGGCGAAGGCGTGATCTTTTGAGGGGAGGGATGGCAGGTGGCGGACGGTTATATCGAGTGGGCCCGGCAGGCCACGGACCCCCGGGAGGCCCGGCGTAAACCCGAGGCCCTGGACGATCTGGTGGTGCTGGACGTTAGCTACCGCCACATCGGCGGCCTGGTGTGCTCGTCCATGCTGTCGGAATTCGGGGCCGAGGTAATCCGTATCGAACCTCCGGGCGGCGACCCGGCCCGTAATTTCTCACCGTACGGGATAAAGCACAAGGATACCGGCCTTGGTTACCTGGTGGAGGCCCGCAACAAGCTCCACATTACGCTGAACCTCCACGTTACAGAGGGACGGGAAATCTTCAAGCAGCTGGCCCGTAAGGCCGACGTGGTCATCGAGACCTTCCCCGCCGGCGTGATGGACCAGTGGGGCATCGGGTACCGGCAACTCAGCCGGGAGAACCCGGGGCTCATTTACTGCGCCATCTACACCTACGGCCAGTTCGGCCCCAAGGCCGCCTGCGGGAAGCCCGACTACGACGTTGTTAACCAGGCCATTTCGGGCATCGCGTGGAGCACGGGCGAAATGGTGGAGGACGAGAACAACCCGCAGCCCTGGGAGGTGCCGACCAAGATCGGCTCCTGGTTTGGCTGGTACGTCGGGGGCCTGTGGGGCGCGTTCGGCATTCTGACGGCCCTGCGCTATCGCGGGCAGACCGGTCGGGGGCAACTGGTGGACGTCTCGGGGGCCGAGGGCATCATGCGTTTTATGGACTGTTATCTTACCTTCTACAATATGACGGGCATCGATAAGGAACGCATCGGCAACCTGGACGCCAACATCAACCCCTACACCATCGTGCCGGTCAAGGACGGCTACGCCATGATCGCGGGCTTTACGGATGCCAACTTCTACGCCCTGACCGAATGCCTGCAGAGGCAGGAGTGGCGCAACGACCCCCGCTTCGACGCGGCCATCAAGAGGGCCAAGCTGGCTTCCAGCAAGGCGCTCAAGCCCCTGCTGGAGGAGGAAACGAAAAAGTACACCGCCGACGAACTTCTGGAAATTCTGCTGGACTACGTGCGCAACAAGCGCGGGCCGGGCACTCCGGTGACGGCCAAGGTGGCCACGCCGGCGGAGGTACTGCAGCAGGAGAACTGGTGGCTGCGGGGCGTGCTGGAAGAGGTGGAGGACCTCAACTACGGCAGGCTTACGCTCCAGGCCCCGGTCTGGAAGATGACCGAGACGCCGGGGCGCATCAAGTGGGTCTGCCGCTCCGTCGGGCAGGACAACGAGTACGTCTACCGTAAGTACCTGGGCTACGGGCCGCGCAAGGTCCGGGAGCTGAAGGAAAAGGGCGTTATTTGAGAACCACAAAGACGGGGGAGGATAACCGTGGCCCGTGTACCGAATATGACCAATTACGAAGAGACCTACAGGACCTTCAAATGGCACGTGCCCGAATACTACAACTTTGCCCGTGACGTTTTCGACGTCTGGGCCGAGGACCCCAGAAAGCTGGCCCTGTGGTGGGTGGACGACCACGGCAACGAGAAGAAGATCACCTTCCGCCAGCTCAAGGAGCGCTCCTCGCGCCTGGCCAACGTGCTGCAGGCCCACGGCGTGAAGAAGGGCGACGTGGTGATGCTGGTTACGCCGCGCCTGGTGGAGTGGTGGGAGGCCATCCTGGCGTGCATGCGCCTGGGCGCCGTGGTGGCCCCGGGGACCACCATGCTGACCAGCAAGGACCTGAAGTACCGCTTTGACCTGTCCGAGGCCACCTGCATAATCGCAGACGACGCCATTGCCGACAAGACGGACGAGATCAGGGCCGACTGCCCTTCCTTACGGACCGCCATTGTGGTGGGCAACCCGCGCGCGGGCTGGGTGCACTACGAGACCGCGGTGACCAACGCGGCCCCTGACTTTAAGGTCGAGCGGACCAGGAGCAGCGACTCCTGCATGCTGTACTTCACCTCGGGCACGGTGGGCATGCCCAAGATGACGCTGCACACCCACGCCAGCTACCCCATCGGCCACATGATCACCGGTAAGTACTGGCAGGACCTCAAGCCCACGGACCTCATGTGGTGCGTCACCGACACCGGCTGGGCCAAGGCCGCCTGGGGAACCCTGTTCAACGCCTGGAACCAGGGGGCCGCGGTTTTCGTCCACCACACGGGCCGGTTCGACGCGCAGCGGAGCCTGGAACTGCTCGCCCGGTACCCCGTAACGGTGCTCTGCGCGCCGCCTACGGCCTATCGCATGTTCATTCTGGAGGACCTCTCCAAGTACAAGCTGGCGGCCCTGGAGCACTGCGTCTCGGCCGGCGAGCCGCTGAACCCCGAGGTCATCGACGTTTGGGAGCGGGCCTTCGGACTCAAGATCCGCGAGGGCTACGGGCAGACCGAAAGCGTTTGTATGGTGGCGACATTCCCGCCGCTGGCCGTCAAGCCGGGGGCCATGGGCAAGCCCTCGCCGGGGTTCTACGTCACCGTGGTCGACGACGAGGGCAACGAACTGCCGCCCGGGCAGGAGGGGGACATCGCGGTGCGCGTCAAGCCGGAGCGCCCGGTGGGGCTCTTCAAGGAATACTGGAAGGACCCCGAGCGCACCGCCTCCTGCTACCGCGGGGACTGGTACATCACCGGGGACCGCGCCGTCAAGGACGAGGAAGGCTACCTCTGGTTTGTGGGCCGGGCCGACGACGTCATCCTGGCCGCCGGGTACCGCATCGGGCCCTTCGAGGTGGAGAGCGCCCTCCTGGAGCACCCGGCCGTGGCCGAGTCGGCCGTGGTGTCCAGCCCGGACGAGGTGCGGGGCGAGGTGGTCAAAGCCTTCGTGGTGCTGGCCCCCGGCTACCAGCCCTCGGAAGAACTGGTCAAGGAGCTGCAGGAGCACGTCAAGAAGGTGACCGCGCCCTACAAGTATCCGCGCAAGGTGGAGTTCGTGGACAGCCTCCCCAAGACCATAAGCGGTAAGATCCGCCGGGTGGAGTTGCGGGAGCGCGAGTGGGGCAAGGCCCGCGGCCCCGGCGCCATCGCCCGGCGCGAGGCGGAGGAGAAGGAATGAGAGAACGGCACCGGGCGGGCCCCGCACCCGCCCGGTATTTGTTCGGTCCCGGACCGCTGCCGCGGGTATACTTTTCCAGGGTTCGCGGCCTGCCGGCGCGGTCCGGCCGTTTCGGCACTAAAGGGGGATCTTAGGATGGATTGGGCCGTCACGGCACAGGAACTCAACCGCTACCTGCTTTTGAATTCCTTTCCGGTAGGGGTCAAACTGGTCCCGCGCCGGGAGGAACTGCCCGCCAAAACCAGGACCCCGCGGGATCTGGGCGTGCGCCTGGCCCTGTGCCAGCTTATCGCTCTCGCCCGACGCTACGGCTGGACCCTGGCCGTGGGACGCGAGGAGCACAACTGTCCCTTAGGTTCCATAATTATGGGTTTCGAGCCCGCGGTACCCTTCTACCTGGAGGGTAACGTGGCCGAGGGTACCTACGTGGCCACCAGGGAGGCGGGGGCCCGCTCCGAGGCGGCCCTGCGTCGCCTGGACCACGCGCCGGACCGGTGGGTGGTCGTGGGCCCGCTGGACCGGATCACCTTCGATCCCGACGTGGTGGTCATTCACGGACACCCGGCCCAGATGATGCGCCTGGTCCAGGCCTCCCTGTACCGGGAGGGCGGGGCCCTCACCTCCTCCTTCCTGGGCCGGGGCGCCTGCTCGGAGGAGATTGTGGCCCCTCTGCTGAGCGGACGATGCCAGCTGGCCATGCCCTGCACCGGGGAGCGCATGTTCGCCCAGACCCAGGACCACGAAATGGCCTTCGGGATTCCGGCGGCGCGGGTGGCCGAGGTCCTGGAGGGCCTGGCCGGGACCCACCGGTTGGGCATCCGCTATCCCATTACGTCGTACCTCAGGTACGAGGCGGCCTTTCCGGAGAAATACCGGCGGCTGGCCGAGGAACTTGCCAGAGGTTAGGCATACCGCAACCAATAAAAAGGGACAGAAAAGTACCCGTAGGGCATGGCGGCGCCCTGGCCCCCTTCAAAGCCGTGGAACTGGGTGGCACGGTTATTGCTAAAGCACCGGGCGGGCGGCCTTTCCGGCACCCGGGTGGACTACGTGACGGGCATGGTGCTTCAGGCCGGCCCCGGCCGGAGACCGGCCCGCCCGGCGGGCCGGTCGGTCAGTCCCGCACGCGGGACATCCCGGGGCGACGCCGTGCCCGTGCGCGTGGAGGGTTGAGGATGCGCCTTACCTTCACCGAAGAGCAGCTGATGTTTCAGAGGGTGGTGCGGGACTTCGCCCGCAAGGAGCTGGCGCCGCGCGCGGCGGAGCTCGACGCCACCGGCCGCTTCCCGACGGAAAACCTCAGGCGCATGGCCGAACTGGGCCTGATGGGCATCCCGGTACCCGAGGAGTACGGGGGCGCCGGGGCGGACTTCATTTCTTACATTATCGCCATCGAGGAGATTTCCTACGCCTGCGCCAGCACCGGCGTCATCCTTGCCGTTCACACTTCCCTGGGCACGCTGCCCATCCTTTATTTCGGCACCGAGGAGCAGAAGCAAAGGTTCGTGCCGCGGCTGGCGCGGGGCGAGTGGCTGGGGGCCTTCGCCCTCACCGAGCCCCAGGCCGGGTCCGACGCCTCGCGGTTGCGCCTGCGCGCCCGGCCGGAAGGGGATTACTACTTGCTCAACGGCACCAAGATCTTTATCACCAGCGGGGGCCACGCCGACGTCTACCTCACCTTCGCCACCCTGGACCCGGAGAAGGGCACGAAAGGGATCACCGCCTTCCTCGTCGAAAAGGATACCCCGGGGTTCCGGGTGGGCAAGGTCGAAAAAAAGACGGGGCTCAACGCCTCGGCCACCACGGAGCTGATCTTCGAGGACGCCCGGGTGCCCGCGCGGAACCGCCTGGGTGCCGAGGGCGAGGGCTTCAAGATCGCCATGTCGCTCCTGGACCGCGGCCGCATCGGCATCGGGGCCCAGGCCCTGGGCATCGCCCGGGCCGCCTTCGACCAGGCCCTGAATTACGCCGGACAGCGGGAGCAGTTCGGCCAGCCCATAGCCAGATTCCAGGGCCTTCAGTGGTACCTGGCCGACATGGCCACCAAAATCGAGGCGGCGCGGCTGCTGGTGTACCGGGCGGCCTCCCTGCAGCAGGCGGGCCTGTCCTGCACACGGGAGGCCAGCATGGCCAAGCTCTTCGCCAGCGACACGGCCATGGAGGTCACCACGCGCGCCATCCAGATCTTCGGGGGCTACGGCTACTCCCGCGAGTACCCCGTGGAGCGGCTGTGGCGCGACGCCAAGGTGACCCAGATCTACGAGGGCACGAACCAGATCCAGCGCCTGGTCATCGCCCGGCAGCTGCTCCGGGAGTAGTACCCGCGGCCCGCCGGGGCCCCAACTACACCAGGGAAGGGTATGGGTAGCGTGAAAAAGGGACTCGTGCAGGTGTACACCGGCAACGGCAAGGGCAAGACCACGGCCGCCCTCGGCCAGGCCCTGCGGGCTATAGGCCACGGCTGGCGGGTCTACATGGTGCAGTTCATGAAGGGCAGCCGCGAGTACGGCGAGCTGATGGCGGCCCGCCACCTGCCGGGCTTTACAATCGTTCAGTCGGGGCTGCCTACCTTCGTAAGAAAGGGCAGCCCGGGGGAAGAGGACGTGCGCCTGGCCCGGGAGGGCATGCGGCTGGCCCGGGAGGCCATCACCGGAGGACAGTACGAACTGGTCATCCTGGACGAGATCAACGTGGCCGTGGACTACGGCCTGGTGCCCCTGGAGGAAGTGCTGGAACTGGTGCGGCTCAAGCCCCCGCACGTGAACGTCATCCTCACCGGCCGCTACGCGCCGCCGGCCCTGGCGGCCGAGGCGGACCTGGTGAGCGAGGTCCTGGAGATCAAGCACCACTACCACCAGGGGGTGCAGGCACAGGCCGGCATAGAATACTGAGCAAAGGAGGTAGCGGCGATGAAAGCGGTAACGGAACAGGCTACACTGGAAGAAATTCGGAGCAAGAGGATGGAGTGGGAAGAGAAGTACCGCCGGGAGTGCTGCGACCGCCAGCCCGTATTCGCCACCGTGTCGGGCGTGCCCATCAAGAGCCTTTACACCCCGGAGGACGTGGCCAATCTCGACTACCTCCGGGACCTGGGCTTTCCGGGCGAGTACCCCTTCACCAGGGGCGTGTACCGCAACATGCACCGGGGCCGCCTGTGGACCATGCGCCAGTTCTCGGGTTTTGCCACGGCCAGGGAAACCAACGAGCGGTACAAGTTCCTTCTGGCGCGGGGGCAGACCGGGCTTTCCGTGGCCTTTGACTTTCCCACCCTGTACGGGTACGATTCGGACCACCCCCGGGCCAGGGGCGAGGTGGGGCGGTGCGGCGTGGCCGTTTCTTCCCTGGCCGACATGGAGACCCTCTTCGACGGCATTCCCCTGGATCAGGTCAGCACTTCCATGACCATCAACGGCCCGGCCGCCGTATTGTGGGCCATGTACATCGCCACGGCCGAAAAGCAGGGCGTGCCGGCCCACAAGCTGCGCGGCACCATCCAGAACGACATCCTCAAGGAGTACATCGCCCAGAAGTCCTGGATCTTCCC
>DYER01000095.1 GCA_020725605.1 Ammonifex sp.
CGGGGACCGGACGCCACGGGGGTGTGGGTTTCGCGCCGGGCCGCCCTGGCCCACCGCCGCCTGGTTGTGGTCGATCCGGCCGGCGGCGGCCAGCCCATGGTGCGGCGGCGCGGAGACCGGACCTTCGTCATCACCTACAACGGCGAGCTTTACAACACCGTCGAACTGCGGCGGGACCTGGAGGCGCACGGTTACCGCTTCCGGGGCTACTCCGACACCGAAGCCCTGCTGCTGGCGTTCATGCAGTGGGGCCCGGACTGTATGGAACGACTGAACGGCATCTTTGCCTTCGCGGTCTGGAATGAGGCCAGGCATACCCTTTTCCTGGCCCGGGACCGTCTGGGCGTGAAGCCCCTCTTTTACGCACCGCTTCGCAGCGGCCTGCTTTTCGGGTCCGAACCCAAGGCCCTGCTGGCCCACCCCGCGGTCAGGCCCCGGGTGGACGCCGGGGGTCTGGCCGAGGTCCTCGTCATGGGGCCGGGCCGCACGCCGGGACACGCCGTATTCCGCGACATCGCGGAACTGAAACCGGGACACTGGCTCCTTTACGACCGGCGTGGCGCCCGCGTGCAACGTTACTGGGGTCTAACGTCCCGCCCCCACCCGGACGATCAGGAGACCACGGTGGCCAGGGTCCGGGAACTCCTGCGGGATACGGTGGAGCGCCAGCTGGTCTCGGACGTGCCCGTGTGCACCCTGCTCTCGGGCGGCCTGGACTCCAGCGCCGTAACGGCCTTCGCCGCCGCGGCCTACCGGCGCAAGGGCGCCGGACCTTTGAGCACCTTTTCCGTGGACTACGCCGGGAACGACCGCCACTTCCGCCCCGACGAATTCCAGCCCCACGCCGACGGGCCATGGGTACGCCGGGTTTCCGGGCTTCTCGGAACGCGCCACCGGGAGGTGGTTCTGGAGACCCCCGCCCTGATCGAGGCCCTGGCGGCGGTGGTGGCCGCCCGCGACCTGCCGGGCATGGCGGATGTGGACGCCTCCCTTTACCTGTTCTGCCGGGAGGTAAAAAAAGAAGCCACGGTGGCCCTGTCGGGCGAGGCCGCCGACGAGGTTTTCGGCGGCTACCCCTGGTTTCGCCGCCCGGAGGACCTCCGGGCCACGACTTTTCCCTGGATGCGCATGTTGAAGCAACGGATTGCCCTGCTGGCGCCGGAGCTGGTGCAGTACTTGCGTCCCCTCGAGTACGCGGTCGGGCGCTGTCGGGAGGCCCTGGCCGAGGTGCCGCGCCTGGCGGGCGAAGATCCCTTTGAGGCGCGCCTGAGGGAGATCGCCTACCTGAGCCTGACGCGTTTCTTACCCGTCCTGCTGGAGCGCAAGGACCGCATGAGCATGGCCTGGGGCCTGGAGGTCCGGGTTCCTTACTGTGACCACAGACTGGTGGAGTACGTCTGGAACGTACCCTGGTCGTGGAAGAACGCCGGCGGGCGGGAAAAGGGGCTGCTACGCCGCGCTCTGGAAGGGGTTCTACCCCCGGACGTGCTGGCGCGGCGTAAGAGCCCCTACCCCAAGACCCACCATCCGGCCTACACGGCCGCCGTGCGGGACCGGTGTCTGGCCGTCCTTGAGGACCCCTCCTCTCCCCTCCGGCCGTTGATCGACGTTCCGGCCGTGCGGGCCCTGGCCGCCTCGGGCGGGGCGGGTATGGGCGTACCCTGGTTCGGCCAGCTCATGGCCGGCCCCCAGCTTCTGGCCTACCTGATCCAGGTGGACCGGTGGTTGAGGACCTACCGCGTGGAGATTTGCCTTTGAGGTGTTGACTTTAGGGGTCGGCCGGGTATAATTAATTTCGATGACCATCGAAATAAGGTGACGGAATGGCGCGGGATGGGCTCTTCAGGGCGCTGGGAGACGACACCCGGCGGGAGATACTGCGCTTGCTGGCCTCAGGCGACCTGACCGCGGGAGACATCGCCCGGGCCTTCACCCTCTCGCGGTCTACCGTCTCCCACCACCTGAGCGTCCTCAAGGAGGCGGGTCTGGTAATGGACGAGAAGAGGGGGCAGCACGTCGTTTACTCCCTGAACACCACGGTGTTCCAGCACGTCGCGGCCTGGGTGTTCGACGTGGTGCGCTCCCTCACCGCGCGACGCCAAGCCGAAGGGAAGGTGCGAGGGCATGATACACAGGGAAGGTAGATACCGGGTGGACCGGGCGCTGGTGGTGAAGGACTGGCCGGCGCTGGCGGTGCTGGCGGCCATGCTGGCGGCCGGCGTGGTGTTCTACCCGCACCTGCCGGACATGGTCCCGGCCCACTGGAACTTCAGGGGCGAGGTGGACGATTACTTCTCGCGGTTCTGGGGAGCCTTTGCCCTGCCCTTGCTGGCCGCCGGCATCTACCTGGCCATGATCTATGCGCCCTACATCGACCCCCGGCGGGACAGTTACGTGCGTTTCGAGGGTGCCTACCGGGCGGTGCGCCTGGGCCTGGTCTTTTTCCTGGCCGTGCTCCAGGCCGTGATTCTGACCGTGGCCCTGGGCGGGCCGCCGGACCTGGTGAACCGGGTCGTTCCCGCGGCCCTGGGCCTCCTGATGCTTGTCGTCGGCAACTACCTGCCCCAGGCGCGGTTCAACTACTTCTTCGGGGTCCGCACCCCCTGGACCCTGGCCAGCGAGGAGGTCTGGCGCCGCACCCACCGCTTCTCCGGGCCGGCGTTCGTGCTGGGCGGCCTCGCGGCGCTGGCCGCCGCCTTCCTGCCCCCACCGGCCAACTTCGTGGTCGGCGTGGGCGGCATCGTCGGGGCCGCGCTGGCCAGCGTGGTGTATTCCTACCTGGCCTTCCGGCGCCTGGACACCGCGCCGGGGCACGGGCCCGGGTGATGCCGTGCCGTGCGTCTCGCGCAGGAGCGGTTTTGGGAAATAGACTTCCTGCGCGGGGTGGCCGTCCTCATGATGGTCCACCTATCACGTGCTCTTCGACCTGGCCCACCAACCGCTTTTCAACCCTTGACTTAGTGCGGGCACCGGGACTATAATATTCTCGGTCGGGGGAGTAGCTCAAGATGGTAGAGCAGCGGTCTCCAAAACCGTCGGCTGTGGGTTCGAGTCCTGCCTCCCCCGCCAGAAAAGCAAGGAACGGCAAGGGTTTCCGGGATGGAAACCCTTGCTTTATTTGGGGCCGGAAAAGCCCTGGTCCAAGGGGTCTGTGCTAGTCCGGAAGGCAGAGGACCTGGCCTACCTGAAGGTTCTCGGGGTCCACGCCGGGATTGGCGGCCATGATGGCCTCCACCGTGGTGCCGAAACTCCTGGCCAGCGAGAACAGGGTATCGCCCGCGCGCACCACGTAGGGCGTGGTCCCGGCGGGGCAGCGGTGGGGAAGGCAGAGCAACTGGCCGATTTGCAGGTTGATGGGACTGACGAACGGGTTGGCCCGTTCTATGGCTTCCACCGTGGTACCGAAGCGCCTGGCCAGGCTGAAGAAGGTGTCCCCCGCCCGCACCACGTAAGGGAAGGTACCCGCGGGACAGACCCCGGGCGGCAAACCCTCCGCCGCCGGTATGCACAGTTGCTGGCCGATGAGCAGGGCTTCCGGGTCCACGCCCGGGTTGGCCCGCCGGATGTCCTCCACGCTTACGCCGAAGCGCCGGGCCAGAGCAAAGAAGGTGTCCCCGGGCCTCACCGTGTAGGTGATGGTCCCCGCCGGGCACCGGCGCGGCGGCACCGCCAGCGGAATGCAGATGACCTGACCCACCCGCAGCCTTTCCGGATCGATGCCGGGATTGGCCTCGAGCAGGTCGTCCAGCGAAACCCCGAATCTGCGGGCAATGGCGAAGAGCGTATCCCCGGGCCGGATCTCGTAGTAATTGCCC
Organism: Ammonifex sp.; assembly: GCA_020725605.1. GTDB lineage: Bacteria > Bacillota > Desulfotomaculia > Desulfotomaculales > DYER01 > DYER01. The sequence goes on from DYER01000095.1 coordinate 3,816, forward strand.
TCCGGGCAGGGCGGCAGTTGTGCGTCGACCATGAGTCCCACTCTCCTGGTTCCTTCTGGAATTTATCCTATGCGCGTGACTGCCGTCGCTGTTACAGAAGAGGGAATTTCGGCCCGGCCCGGAAGTGCTCCGCGGCAGAAAGCTCGCTACGGCTAACCGGCCATGGAAGACCTTAAGCTCCCCAAATGTCGGCACGGGACCGCCCTTGGCCGTCACGTGTCCGCCGCGCCCAGTCCCTTTATCGTACCGACGGGTCGGTCCTCTGCGGCGCCGCCTTGCTGCCCGCCACCAGCCGGCCGACGCCGTACATGACGCCGAAGGTCACCAGGGTGCCCACGAATCCCGCCGCGGCGGTGGCCACTCTCTCGTTTTCGACACCGGGAAGGAGGTAGTCCGGGATGGGAGCGGTGATAACCTCCTTGCCCTCGCCCCGTTCCAGGAACCCCTTGTCTTCGGCCACGCGCTCCAGGCCGTCGGGATTGGAAGAGGCAAAGGGTGACAGGAAAATCGCCACGGCCAGGGCCACCAGCAGGAATGCCAGGATCTTCTTGTCCATTCCGGTCCCTCCTCAGGCCTTTGCCGTATCGCGGGATAGGGCGACGCCGCTGCGCGACAGAATTTCAACCACGGCGGCCGTAATCAGGCCTTCCCCCACCCCGATGAAGGCGTGCCAGAACAGCATGGCGGGCAGGACCACGGCCAGCGGTATGGTGCCCGCCACCGCGAGTTCGACGGCACACGCGGCCGCCGCCAGCATCACCGAAACCCAGGAGGCCGCGAAGAGGCCAAAGGCCCGGTACCGGTCCAGAAGGCGGTAGACGCCGTAGCCGGCGAAGACGGCGATGACCCCCATATTCAGGATGTTGGCCCCCAGGGCCGTGAGGCCGCCGTCCTGAAAGAGCAGGGACTGCAGGATCAGGATGACGGCCATGACGATGCTTGCGCTCCAGGGCCCCAGGGTGACGGCGGCCAGCACGGCCCCGATCAGGTGTCCCGAAGTGCCGCCCACGATGGGGAAGTTTACCATCTGGGCGGCAAAGATAAAGGCCGCCATGACGCCCATGGCGGGCACCTGTCTGTCCTGCAGCGTTTGCCTGGTTCTGCGGAGGGCGTAGGCCAGGGTGCCGGCCGAGAGCACGCCCGTCGTTACCCAGGTCTTGGCATCGAGAAAACCGTCCGGAATGTGCATTTACGTACCCTCCCCGAGGTTCCGATGGTCGATCCGTTTTCCGAGTGCGGCGCCTGGTCCTCACCCCCTTGAAAAAAGCAAGGCCACGGTACCGGCCCCTTTCCGTCGGGGCCCGGGCCTCCGTGGCCTGAGCTTTACTTCCAATCCGCAATACCTTTTATCCAAGCCTCCAGTGGCTTGCCTTTTACCATTATACCACCCGGCGGCCCGCTGTCAACCCCGGCGTTGACCGCCGGCGCCACCTCGGCTACAATTTTTTATGACGGGAGGTGGAAACTTGCCGGCCAACCTGACGCCGCAATACCTCGCCGCGGAAGAGGCCTTCAAAAAGGCGAGGACCGTGGACGAGAAGATTGCCGCGTTGAAGCAGATGCTGGCCCTCATCCCCAAGCACAAGGGGACCGAAAAGCTCCAGGCCGACATCAAGCGCCGGCTGGCCAGGCTCCGCGAGGAAAGGCAGAAAAAGAGCCACGTGGCGCGCCACGATCCCTTCCGCATCGAGCGGGAAGGGGCGGGCCAGGTGATGGTCATCGGCTGGCCCAACGCCGGTAAGTCCTCCATCGTGGCGGCCCTGACCCGCGCCAAGGTCAAGATCGCGCCCTATCCCTTCAGCACCCACAGTCCGGTGGCGGGTATGATGCCCTTCGAGGACATCGCCGTGCAGCTGGTGGACACGCCGCCCATTTCGTCGGAGTCCGTACCCTCGGGCCTGGTGGGGGCCCTCCGCCAGGCCGACGGCATCCTGCTGGTGGTGGACCCGACGGACCCGGGCTGCCTGGAACACCTGGAGTTTGCCCTGGAATTCCTGCGGAGCAGGAAGCTTGTGGACGTTGACGCGGCCGAAAACCACGGGGACACGCCCTCCTGCCTGGTGGTGGCCACGCGGGCGGACCTGCCCGAGGCCGGAGAGAACGCGGCCATCCTCAGGGAATCCCTCCCGCCCGGCGTACCCTTTGTGGCCGTATCGGCCGTGACGGGCCGCAACCTGGAGGAATTGCGCCGGGCCATCTTCGACATGCTGGGCGTGGTGCGCGTGTACACCAAGGTGCCCGGCCGCGACCCGGACCTGGAGGTGCCCTTCGTACTGCCCCGCGGCAGCACGGTCCTGGACCTGGCCGCGGCCATCCACCGGGACCTGCCCAAGCGCGTGAAGCAGGCGCGCGTCTGGGGAGCGGTGCGCTTCCAGGGCCAGGCGGTGCAGCGCGATTACGTGCTGCAGGACCGGGACATCGTGGAACTCCATCAGTAGAAGAGCCACCGCACCGAGTGGAAGTTGCTTTCCACCTCCTCCCGCCCCCTCACGATGGCGCCGTACTCCGTGCTGTGGCCGGGGAGGAGGTACTCCACGTCCAGCCCGGCCAGGCGCTCGATACTCTCCTTCAGCGCCGCAAGGCTCCCGCCGGGCAGGTCCACCCGCCCCACGCTGCCGTAAAAGATCACGTCTCCCGTAATCAAGACCCTGAGTTCCGGCCAGTACAGGCACACCGAGCCCGGGGAATGTCCCGGCGTCAGGAGTACCCGCAAGACGGCCCTCCCCAGTTGTAGTTCTCCGTCCTCAAGGTAGAAGAAGGGTGTGAATTCCGGCGCGGCCAGGCCCAGGGCCCGGTATACGGTCTGGCCCGCGGTCGTGCGGTGCCGTTCCTCGGCCCGCGACAGGGCCGCCAGGGCCCCGGCCTCTTGCGTGAAGAAGGCGGTGGCCTCGCAGTGGTCCGGGTGGGCGTGGGTGTTGACGACCAGCCCGATGGACGGAGGACTGACGCCGTCCCGGGCCATGGCGTCCAGGAGCAGGTCCAGGCACCGCTCGCCGAGGTGGTTCACCACGTGTCCGGGGTCCACCAGTACGTGGGGGCGGTCCCCGGGCAGCAGGTCCCGCAGAAGGTAGCTGTGGCAGTTGTTGCCAAAACCTTGCCAGAGATAACAGTGGATACCATCCAGCAATTTCACGGACTGGTACGACATAACATCATCCCCTCGCGGCCATAATAAAAACGAGCCACACCCCAACCTCATCCCGGGAGGTATTCCGGTGGCCGACCGACGTCATGTGGTACCGGAGGCCGCACCCGCACTGGATAGGTTTAAGGAGGAAGTGGCGGAAGATCTGGGGTTGGCCGACAAAGTCCGTACGATAGGCTGGGGCGACATGACCAGCCGCGAGTGCGGCAGGGTCGGCGGCCAGATGGTGCGGCGGATGCTCAAATTCGCCGAACGCAAGATGGCCGAAGACAACCCCGGACCAGAGGGCAGGAGGTAGCTCCTGCCCTTCCGATTTTAGTATAATAGACTGAAGAATCGCTAGCCAAGGGGGCCATACCGTTGGGTGAGATAAAAAGCGCCTGGGAAATAGCCCTGGAAAGGACCCGCGAGATCCCCGCGGCCGCCGCGGCAGAGCTGGAGCGCGAGAGGGCCGCACGCGTGGGCCGGGCCCTGGCCGAGAGAATTCTGAACGGCGTACCGCTGAAAGAGGTTCTCGCCGAACTGGAGGAATACCGCGGCGAGGAGGCGGCGCTGGTAACCCGTGCCGCGGCCGCCCGCCTGCTGGACGGCCTGGAACCGGAGCCGCCCGAGCACTTCGACACCGTTGCCGCCGCCGTGGCCCGCCTGCTCGGTCCCGCGGCCCGGGAACTGGAGGAACTGGCGGCCTGGTACCGCCGGGCCCGCGAGGAAAAGGTAGCCCGGATCGAAGCCGAGGGCCGGGCCCTGCTCCGGGAACGCGGCATTTCCGGGTCGGCCGTGGCCGGCATCAATCCGGCTGCGCGTGAGGCCTGGCGCGCAAGCCTTCAGGGCCTCGAGGAAGCCTGCCGGACAAAGCTGGCGGACCTCAAGGCCCGGCTCGCGGGCTGAGCTGGCCGGGTACAGGCCCCGGCCGCCCCGTCGGGGGGCACCGGTGGGCTCCGTCATCCTCCCGGCGGGGCGGCCGGTGTTTCGGTGGTCCCCACGTGAAAGCCCCCTCCCCCGGCCGTTGAAACGGGCCGGACGGAGGGGTCCTTTGGCCCGGGCGACCGGCCCGGCTCCCGCGGGGCGCGGACCGGCACCGTGCTACCAGGTCCCTCTCTTGGGCGTGGCGGCGCAGGCCAGGCCCGCGGCCACCAGGGCCTTGAACACGTCGCCGTACACGAAGGGCAGGGTGCCCATCCAGAGCAGGCGTGCCGGGTCGTGGGTGCCGGTGACCACCGCCAGCCACGCCAGGCCCGGGCCGTGGATCAGGGCGAAATTGGCCAGCAACATGAGGCCCAGCAGGGCCCAGAAGGACCTGGCCCGCACAAAGCGGTCCGTCACGTGGCCCAGGAAGAGGGCCGCCAGTACGAAACCCACCAGATAGCCGCCCGTGGGTCCGGCCAGCACCCCCCAGCCCGCCTTGAATCCGGTAAACCACGGCAGCCCGGCGGCCCCGAGGGCCAGGTACAGGCCGGTGCTCACGCCGCCCCAGGTGCGGCCCAGCAGTACGCCCACCAGAAGTACGGCCAGGGTTTGCCCGGTGACCGGCACCGGGGTCCAGGGAAGGTGAAAGCGTACCTGGGCCGCAAGCCCTATGGCGACCGCCCCACCCAGGGCCAGCAGTACCTTTGTGGCCAGACCGGCCTCCCGGCACCAGGTGTAGGCCCGGTACCTGGCCGTCTCGGCCCTAACCCAAACGCTCATCCTGCCCACCGCCTCCTTTACGTTAATAAGCTACTCTCCACGATTATAGCTGGCGGCGCGTGTAATGTCAACCGATCCTGTCCTCTGCGGTTAACTTTTGCCGGTGCCCTTTGCCACGGCTCCGGCCACTCAGAGGAGGCTGGCGATCACCATCCGCATGACGTTGTGGGTACCCTCGACGGTCGCCAGGGCCTTCGCGTCGCGCCAGAGCTTGTCTACGGCGTAGGTCCTGTTGTAACCGTAGCGCCCGAAGACGTCCATGGCCTGCGAGGCCACCCTTTCGGCCACCAGGGCCGAGAAGAGCTTGGCCATGGCCGCCGCACGGGTGTAGTCCTCGTCCAGGTCGATGAGACGGCAGGCGTGCCACACCAGAAAGCGGGCCGCCTCGATTTCGGTGGCCATTTCCGCCAGGGCGAAGGAAATACCCTGGTTCCTGATGATGGGCCGCCCGAACTGCCGGCGCTCCCGGGCGTAGGCCAGGGCCGCCTCAAAGGCGGCCCGCGCCACCCCCACGGCCACCGCGGCCGAAAAGGCCCGCCCCCGGTCCAGGGTTTGCATGAGCAGCAGGTATCCCCCACCCTCCACGCCGATGAGGTGCTCGGCCGGCACGAAAACCTCGCGGAGCACGACTTCGGCCGTGGGCGCGTTGCGCAGGCCCACCTTGTCCTCGGGCGGTCCCACTTCGACACCCGGTGCGGAGGCCGGCACCACCACGGCGTTCAGCCCCGCCCGCCCTTTGGCCGCGCCCGAGGTGCCGAATACAAGGTAGAAGCGGGCAAGCCCGGCGTTGATCACCGAGCACTTGGCGCCGCCGACCGTGTACCCGGCGCCGCTGCGTTTAATGCTGGTCTTCAGCGCCATGATGTCCGAACCGGCGTGGCGTTCGGTCAGCGCAAAGCCCGCCAGCCCCGGGTCGTCGACCACGAGGGGCAAAAAAAGGTCCCGTTGCGCGGTGGTACCGGCGATGAGGATCGGGGCCACGGCGTGCAGCGTGGCCGCCACCATGGCGGCCAGGCCGGCGCAGCCCACGGCCAGTTCCTCCAGTACCACCGCCACCGTAACGTAATCGTACTCCAGGCCGCCGTAGGCCGCCGGTACCAGCATGGCGCCCAGCCGGTGCCGGCCGATGAAGGCGCACAGTTCCTCGGGCGGCAGGACCGCCCCGGGGCGCCGGTCCCCCCTCAGGGCCGCCTCCTGCACCTGTTGCATCTCGCCCCGCAGGGCGTCCCGCAGGGTGCGCTGTTCGGGCGTCGGCTCAAAGGCAATCACCCGGACTCCCCCTTCTTCCACAGCAAAAACCTGACGAATTCCAGCACCTGTCGCCTTTCCTCCGGTGATAGGCGGGCCGCCAGCTCCAGCATCTCCCGCAGGTCGGGAGCACCCCGGGTCTCCGGAATTTCTACGCGAAAAAGGTCTTCGTCCTCAAGAAAATACTGCAGGGGCTTGCCCAGGGCCCGGCCGATGGCCTCCAGCTGCGCCAGATACAGGCGCCGCTTGCCGAGTTCGTAGTTGGAAAGGGTGGACTGGCTGCAACCCAGGCGCGCCGCCAGCTCCTCCTGGCTCAGGCCGGCTTCCTCGCGGGCGCGCTGGATTTTCCTGCCTATCTCCTTGTAGCCCACGGCACGCTCCCCCGGTGTACCGTTGTCGTAGCGGATACCTGCGGAGGCAGTCCGTATTGACAAGCCCTATGACAACTTGCTATATTGGGAGCAGAAATATTATACAACATAATACGCCGAGTCTAAACGTAGGAGGAGGTAGTCCCGTGTTCGACTTCCTGCTGACCCCGGAACAACGACGCCTGCGGGCCGAGGTAAGGGAATTTGTTAAACAGATACCGCGGCAACTCCTGCTGGACATGGATGCCAACCGGGTGCACTACCCGCGGGAATTCATCACGGCCGCGGCGGAACGCCGCCTCCTGGGCCTGCGCTTCCCGCCGGAATACGGCGGCAGGGGGCTGGATTGGGCCTCGGAAATCGTGGCCCTGGAGGAGGTCGGCGTCCTGGGCATGTCCCTGGGGTGCCTCTATTCCCTGGTGAGCATCGTGGGCGAGGCCGTGCACGCCTTCGGCAATGCCGAGCAAAAGGAGCGCTTTTTGAAGCCCACGGTCCAGGGCCGGCTGACCTGCGCCGAGGCCCTCACCGAACCCCGGGGCGGCTCGGACTTCTTCGGCACCACCTCCGTGGCCAGGAAGGAGGGCGACCGCTACGTCCTGCGCGGCCAGAAACGGTTCATCGTGGGGGCCGAGGGAGCCGACTACTTCCTGGTCTACGCCCGCACGGACCCGTCCGCGCCGCCCCACAAGGGCATCAGCGCCTTTCTGGTGGAGCGGGGACCGGGCGTGCACGTGGAGTACATCTACGGGCTGATGGGCACCCGCGGCGGAGGGGCGGGACGGGTGGTCTTCCGCGACGCCGTGGTGCCGGCGGCCAATCTCCTGGGCGAGGAAAACGGCGCCGCCGCCATCTTCTACCGCATGATGATCCCCGAACGGATGACCAGCGCGGCCGGCGCCATCGGCCTGGCCCGCGCGGCCCTGGAGGTGGCCGCCCGCTACAGCACCAAACGCAAGGCCTTCGGCAGGAAAATCAAAGAGTTCCAGGCCGTGAGCTTCCGGGTGGCCGACAGCATCACCAGGCTGGACGCGGCGCGGGGACTGCTCTACGCCACGGCCCGGGCCGTGGACGCCGGCGCGGAGCCGGGCCTGGCGCGGCGGCTGGTCTCGGAGAGCAAGAAGTTCGCCACCGAGGCCGCCTGGCAGGTGGTGAACGACGCCATGCAGATCATGGGCGGCATCGGCTACACCGACGTTTACCCCATCGAAAAGATGCTGCGGGACGCCCGTCTGGCCCTCATCTGGACCGGTACCAACGAGGTCATGAACCTCATCGTCCAGCACGAGTATTACCGCGAGCTGCAGGCCACGGCGTCAGAGGCGCGGGACGTGGAGCAGGACGCGGCCGCGGCCGAGAAAACCGAGGAAAAGGTTTACGAGTGACGCCGCGGCACCCGGCGGTTTGCTACGGCCGGCCTTCCGTTGCCCGGCCGGGAATGATGACACCGCCCTCGGACGCCCGCCGAATTCATCGTTGCTAAGGAGGTTTCGGACCGTGAGCGAACCCCTTCACCACCTTCTCGAGCGCAACGCCCGCAAGTATCCCCGCGACGTGGGGGTGCGACACCCGGCCACGGACACCACCCTCACCTGGCGGGAGCTCAACGCGCGGGCCAACGCCCTGGCCCGGCACCTGCAGGCCACGGGTATGGGTCGGGGCGACAAAGTGGCGCTGCTGCTGCCCAACGGCCCGGAGTTCATAACGGGCTTCTTCGCCACGCTGAAAATCGGTGCCGCGGTGGTGCCGGTAAACGTGCGCCTCACGCCCCCGGAAATCAGCCACATCCTGGAAGACAGCGAGGCCGCGGCAGTGGTGTTCGACGACGCCCTGCGCCCGGTGGTCGAAGGGGCCGTGGCCCGACTGGCGCGCGCGCCGAAGTGCGTGATCTCGGCCCACGACCTCTCAGGCCTGCCCGGGAAGTACGAGACCACGGATCCCGGCATCGAAGTTTCCCCCGGGGACCTGGCGGAAATCATCTACACCTCCGGCACCACGGGCAAGCCAAAGGGCGTGATGCTGAGCCACCACGCGGTTTACTCCGTGGGTTCCATGATCGCCTACGAAACCAACATCAGGTACGGGGACCGGGTGCTGCACCTGATGCCCCTGAGCCACTCCGCGCCCCTGAACCTCTTCGTGGTCGGGGCGGCCTATGCGGGCGCCGCCAGCGTCACCGGCACCTTCACGCCGCAGGCGCTGCTGGAGATCAGCGCCGCCGAGGGCACCACCCACTTCTTCGGGGCGCCCGTGGCCTACCTCCTGGCCCTGAAGCTGCCCAACTTCGACCACTACGACCTCTCGGGCCGCAGGTTCTGGATCTACGGCGGCGCCGCCATGGCCCGTGAGGCGGTCCTGGCGGCCATGAACAAGTTCCCCGGCTCCTTCATAAGCCTCTACGGCCTCACGGAAGCCGGCCCCAACGGCCTGGCCCTCCATCCCGAAGAGCATCCCCGCTACGCCGGGAGCATCGGTTGCCGGGGTTCGGTGAACTGCGAGGTACGGCTGGTGGACGACGAAGGACGGGACGTGCCCGCCGGCGAGCCGGGGGAAATCGTACTGCGGACCACCTCCCTGATGCTGGGCTATTTCAGGAACGAAGCGGCCACGCGGGAAGTCATGTCGGACGGGTGGCTGCGCACCGGCGACATCGCCCGCCGCGACGAGGAGGGCTACTACTGGGGCCTGGACCGCAAGAAGGACATGATCCTGGTCGGCGGAGTGAACGTCTACCCCAAGGAAATTGAGGACGTGCTCATGGGGCACCCCGCGGTGGCCGACGTGGCCGTGGTTGGGGTACCCCATCCGGAGTGGGGAGAAACGGTAATGGCGGTGGTCGTGCCGAAGGGAGACGCGCGGCCCACCCTGGAAGAAATCCGGGCCTATTGCGGGCGTTCACTGGCCGACTTCAAGCTGCCCCGGATCCTGACCTACGCGGAAGCCATACCCCGCAGCGCCGCGGGCAAGATCCTGAAGCAGGTCATCAGGGAGGACTACCTGAAGGGGAAGGAACGGGGGCCGGAGTGAGTCACCCGGGTGCCGGCCGCGCCCCACCGGGCGGCCGTGTTCCACCGTGATGCACCGGTCCATGACCACGGTCAGCCCCGCCGCCCTTAGGAAACCACCAGGGTGCGTAATTCCTTGGCGTTGGCCAGGGCGTGGCCTTCGGCGTCGTTATTGAAGTAGGCGTAGACGTCCCGGCCCTCTTCGAGCCACGCCCTGATCTTGCGGGCCCAGCCCGCCAGTTCCTCAACCGGATACCGGGAACGGTAGAGCCGCTCGCCGCCGTGAAAGCGCAGGTAAACGAAGTCGGCGGTAAGCTCCTCGGCCTTCGGCCAGCGGGGGGAATCGGCGACGCACAGGGCGAAATTGCCGGCCGAGAGTATCTCGTAGGTGGCCGGCGCGAACCAGCTCCGGTGGCGGAATTCGAAGGCGTGGCGGGTCCGCCCGGCCACGGGGTTTTGCTTCAGCAGGCCGCAGAAGGCCGACAAGAGCCCCGGGTCGGCCCGCAGGCCCGGCGGGAACTGCCACAGTACGACCGCGAGCTTTTCCTCCAGGACGGCGGCCCCTTTAAAAAATGCGGCCACGGCGTCGGCCACGTCCTTCAGCCGGCGCAGGTGGGTAATCAGGCGGTGGCCCTTCACGGCAAACCGGAAATCGGCGGGTGTGGCCAGGCGCCACCCTTCGAAGGTCCGGGGCCGCGGCTGGCGGTAAAAGGTCACGTTCAGTTCCACCGTGTTGAAACGCTCCGCGTAAAAGCACAGCCAGGCCCGCGAGGGCAGACCGGGCGGGTAGAAACGTTCCCGCCAGTGGGAATAGTTGTAACCGCTGGTGCCCACGTAAAGGTTACCGGCTCCCATCGGGTACGCGCTCACCCGCCTTCCACTACCCGGCATCGCGCTTCCGCTGGCCGCTTTGGGCTTCGGCCTGCGGCAAGCGATATCCGCTTTTAATCATAAGTTAATGCTGGTAACAATGCAACAAGGAGACAGGGGGTAAGCTGTACCTGGCGCCGGAAAGCTTTTACTCCTTGTGTTCCGGAGCGGCTGGCTGTATAATGAAAACGTTACAACGAGTGGGGGGCGACTAGGGTAGTGCGCAAACGGACGTACCTGGAGCCCGCGCAAAAGACTGCGGTACTTCGGACCATCACGGAGATGCTCCAAGCCCGACATGAGATCGCTTTCGCCTACGTGCACGGCTCCTTTGCGGAGGAGGAGCGGCCCTTCGGCGACATCGACCTGGCGGTATACCTGGATCCCTTGCCGCAAGGGCATCCCTTACACTACGAATTGAGTCTGGAGGTGGCTCTGGAAGAGCACTTGCGCTACCCGATAGAGGTCCGCGTTCTCAACACGGCCCCCCTTAGCTTTTGCTACAACGTCCTTCGTACGGGTCGACTCCTGTTTGCCAGGGATGACGGCGCGCGGGTGGAGTTTCAAACCCGTACCCTCGATTACTACTTCGACTATGCGCCGCTGCGCCGGCGGTGTCTGCGGGAGGCCTTTGGGCCATGAGATTTGATTCCGTACGCGTCGAAAAACTGTTGGCATCCTTCAGGGAGGCCGTGGCGCAGCTCAAGAGGCTCCGGAAGATGAAGCGTGAAACTTTCCTGGGTGACCCGGACAAGGTGGCCAGTGCCAAATACCACTTCATCATGGCCATCGAGGCGGCCCTGGATACGGCTCACCACCTGATCGCCAAGAACGAATGGCGCCTTCCCAAGGACTACGCCGATACCTTCAGGGTGCTTGGAGAGGTGGGGTTTGTGGCCCAGGAGTTTGTGCCGACCCTCGAAAAGATGGCCAAGTTCCGAAACCGCCTTGTGCATCTGTATTGGGATGTGGATGATGAGTTTCTTTTCGATGTCCTACAGCATGGTGTCGGCGATCTGGAATGCCTGTTGGAACGGTTCGGTCACATGTTTAACGCTTACTCCGACTGAAGCTTTCGGGTGACCCCGCGTCTCTGCGTTCAGGTGTTGTAAAGCAGCTCGTACAGGTCGTCTTCCCCTCGCCGGAGGCAGTCCATGGCCGCCTCTTCCGTAATGCCGGCGAAGCGCGCCAGCACCGGCGCAAGTTCCGCGCACAGCTGCTCGGCCTGTAACTTGCGGTTTTCCGCCCGCAGCCGGGTCAGCTCTGCCAAGCCTTCTACGAGGTATTCGATGCGCGGGCTATCGTCAAAGCAGATCACCTTTTCTCCTCCCCCGCCGCATTACCTTTCCCAGCATACTTCACCCTCGCGGTACTCCGAACTCCAACGGTGGGCCGAGCAAGGAGGTGATGTCCTCCCGGACCTGGCGGAGCCGCCCGTAATCGTAAGCAGCGGGTCTTCGCCCCTTTCGAACCGCTGGTTGGAGATTAAATTGCCTCCCCGTCCGGCAGTCCTTCCCAAGGGTTCGCGGTTCCGGGTAAAAATCCTGCGGCGCCGGCGGTGACCCAGAAGTATTGAAGGCCGCCTACTTCTCGGCGGCCTCTTTAGCTTCGCGTGCCTTTTTGATAATGTCTTCGGCCAGGCGGGCGGGAACCTCTTCGTAGTGGGAGAAGGCGGCCCTGAAGCTCGCCCGGCCCTGGGTCATGGCCCGCAGGTCCGTAGCGTAGCGGTGCATTTCGGCCTGGGGCACCTGGGCGTGGATGACGGTGCGGTTGTTGCCCGCGGGTTCCATACCCAGGATGCGGCCGCGCCTGGTGTTCAGGTCCCCCATGACGTCCCCCATGAAGGCCTCGGGCACCGTGACCTCCACGTTGAGAATGGGCTCCAGCAGGACGGGCTTGGCCTGTTGCTGGCCCTTCTTGAAGGCCTGGGAGGCGGCGATTTTGAAGGCCAGCTCCGAGGAGTCCACCGGGTGGAAGGACCCGTCGTACAGGCAGACCGCCACTCCGGTTACGGGATACCCCGCCAGCACCCCTTCCTGCATGGCCTCCCGCACGCCCTTCTCCACGGCCGGGAAGTACTGGCTGGGCACCGCGCCGCCGAAGATTTCCTCGGTGAAGCGGAAGTGTTCGTCGGGCAGGGGCTCCAGCCGCAGCCACACGTGGCCGTACTGGCCCCGGCCGCCGGTCTGCTTCTTGTACTTGCCTTCCACCTTGGCCTCGGCCCGGATGGTCTCCCGGTAGGGGACCTTGGGGGTCCTCATGGTCACGTCGGCGCCGTACTTGCGCTTGAGGCGTTCGGCCACGATGTCCAGGTGCAGCTCGCCCATGCCGGTGAGGATGGTTTCCTTGGTCTCGTGATTGCGCTCCACCCTCAGGGTGGGGTCCTCGTCCAGCACTTTGGCGATGGCGTTGCTGAGTTTGTCTTCGTCGGCCTGGGTCTTGGGCACCACCGCCACCGCCAGGTTGGGTTCGGGGAACGCGATCCCCGGCAGCCGCTCGGGCTTATCCTTCTCGCAGAGGGTGTCGCCCGTGGCCGTCTCCTGCAGCTTAACCACCACGGCCATGTCTCCCGCCGGAACCCGGTCCGTGGGCGTCTGGGCCTTACCCCGTACGTAAAAGATCTGGCCGATTTTCTCCACCCGGTCGCGGTTGGGGTTGTAGACGGCGGAATCGCTCCTGAGGGTCCCTTCAAAGACCCGCACGAAGCTCATCTTACCCACGTAGGGGTCCGCCAGGGTCTTGAAAACCAGGGCCCTGAGGGGTGCCGCGGCGTCGCCCTCCGCCGCCGGGAGGTAACGGGCCAGCCCGTCCATCAGCAGGGTCACGCCCATATTCCTGGTGGCCGAGCCGCAGAATACCGGTACGAGCTTGCCTTCTCTGGTTCCCGCCTCCAGCCCCGTTCTGATTTCCTCGGGCGTGAGTTCCTCTCCCTCCAGATACTTGGAAAGCAACTCGTCGTCGTTTTCGGCCGCGGCCTCCACCAGCTTCTCGCGGTAACCGGCCACGGCCTCGGCCAGATCCGGGGGTACCGGACCGGTCTCCACCTTGCCGTCCGCGTAACGGTAAGCCGTGTGGGTAATCAAATCCACCACGCCCCGGAAGGTGTCCGCCGTGCCGATGGGTATCTGGAGCGGCACGAAGTTGGCCCCGAACTTCTCGCGCAGGCTTTCCAGGGCCTTCTCAAAGCTGGCGTTTTCCCGGTCCAGCTTGTTCACGAACACCAGGCGGGGGAGCGCCGGGGGCGTGGAGGCCCAGATGATCTCGGTCTGCACCTCCACGCCGGCCACGCCGCAGATGACGAAGAGGGCGCTGTCGACCACCCTCAAGGCCGCGTGCACCTCGCCGATGAAGTCGGCGTAGCCGGGCGTATCGAGCAGGTTGATCTTGGCCCCCTGCCATTCCACCGGCACCAGGCTGGTGTGGATGGTCACGTGGCGGTTTATTTCCTCGGGATGGTAGTCGGCGACGGTGGTGCCGTCCTCCACGCGGCCCAGTCTGGTGGTGGCGCCGGTATTGAAAACCATGGCTTCCACAAGGGAGGTCTTTCCCGCTCCGCCGTGGGCTACCACTGCCACATTACGTATGCTCAAACCCGATGGCCCCCTCACCAATAGTTATGATTGCCCCGATCGGGAGGCTGGATACCTGATACAAGAACTCCGTTACTCCTTAATTCTACGGTGCGGCCCGGAATCCTCTCGCCCGCGCCGATCTTTCCCCCGTCACATAGCCCGTACCGACCGCCCATATACATGTACTGCCGGGGGACGAGGGGTGGGATCCGCTTGGCCGCCTTCATTTACGGTGCGCTCGTGTTAATGGCCGCGAGCTTTTTCAACCGCGTACTGGGATTCCTTTATCAGGTGTGGATCATCCGCATTTTGGGCCCGGAGGGCATCGGCCTCTTCAACATTGCCTACCCCATCTACGTGCTGGCCCTGGTACTGGCCTCGGCCGGCATTCCCGTGGCCATCGCCAAGCTCACCGCCGAGGAGGTGGCCAGAAACAACCTGCGGGAGGCGTACCGCATCTTCCATGTGGCCTTCGCCTGCATTGTGGTCATCGCCCTCCTCACCACGGCCGTTACCGTGGCCGCGTTGCCCTTTATCTCGACCTTCGTCTTCCCCAATCCCCGGGCGCGCCTCTGCTTCGCCAGCCTGATACCGGGCATATCAATCGTGGCCCTGTGCTCCGCCTTCCGCGGTTTCTTTCAGGGATTGCAACAGATGACGCCCACGGCCGTGACCCAGAGCCTGGAGCAGGTGGTGCGCGTGGCCGCCGGTCTGGGACTGGCCTACCTCTGGCTACCCCGCGGCCTGGAGTACGCCACCATGGGCGCGGCCCTGGGCGTGGTGCTCGGCGAGCTGGCCGGTTTCGCCGTCATGCTGGGCATTTTCTGCCGCCACCGCCCCGCGGTGCCCAGGCGCCCCTCCTGGCCGGCGCCTGCCCCCTGGTTGCAAATCGGCCGCAGGATTTTCGACCTGGCCGTGCCCGTGACCCTCACCCGTTTCGCGGCCTGCGTCTTCATGTCCGTGGACGCCGTTCTGATTCCCTCACGCCTCCAGGCCGCCGGGCTCTCGCAGGCCGAGGCCACGGGCGCCTACGGCCAGCTGGTGGGGATGGCCGAGACCCTGGTCTTTACCCCCAGCCTCATCACCATTTCCCTGGCCACGGCCCTCATCCCTGCCGTGGCGGAAGCCCATGCCACCAAAGACCGTCCCCTCCTGCACCGGCTCATGGGCCAGGCCCTGCGCATGACGGTGCTGGGCGGACTCCCCTGTGCCGCGGTCCTGTTACTGCTGCCGCGGGAACTGTGCGCCGCGCTCTTCGGGTATCCCGAGGCCGGCGCCATCCTGGGCATCCTGGCCCTGGGCGGGCCCTTCCTTTACTACCAGCAGACCTCCACCGGCATCCTTCAGGGTCTGGGTTACGCCGGCCGCCCGCTGCGCAACCTGGTGGTGGCCTCCCTGTTCAAGACCGTGGGCGTGTACTACGTCGCGGCCCTCCCCCAGTGGCACATTCTGGGCACGGCGGCCGTCACCGCCGGGCACCACATGATCATTGCCCTGCTGAACTCGGCGGATCTCAGGCTCCTCACCGGCTTCCGGCCGGACCCCGGGCAGTACCTGCTTAAGCCCCTTCTGGCCACCGCCGGCATGGTGCCCGTACTGTGGGAAGGCTACCGCCACGTCTACCTGGCCACGGACTCCAACGTCCTGGCCCTGGTCGTCGCGCTTCCCCTGGGCGCCCTGAGCTACGCGTTGCTCCTTCTCCTCACCGGGGCGGTGGACCGGCGGGACCTGGCGCGGCTGCGCGACCTGTGGGGCCTGTGGGCGCGTTAAAGCCTCCCTTTCGGGCGGCACGGTACGGCTCCCGCGCCGCCCGCGCCCGGCTCAGCCACCCACCTGAAGGGGCCAGGTCTTGAATTCGGCAATCATCTCGTGGTTGGTGAGGTCGAAGTGCACCGGCGTCACGGAGATGTACCCGTCCGCCACGGCCCGCACGTCGGTGTCCGGGTCGCCGTCGTCCACGTCCAGGGGCTCCCCGGCCATCCAGAAGTACACCCGGCCGCGGGGGTCCGTCCGCCGGTCGATGACGTTGACGTAACGCCGGAAGCCCAGGCGCGTGACCCTGACGCCCCGGGGAGGGCACGGCGGGACGTTGATGTTCAGCAGGGTGCCCGGGGGCAACCGGCGTTCCCGCAGCAGGCCCAGCAGCGCCCTCGTGAAGGCCGCGGCGCAGCTGAAGTCGGGCTCCGCCTGGTTGTCGGCGGCCAGGGACACGGCCAGGGAGGGAACACCGTTGATGATGCCCTCGATGGCCGCGGACACCGTGCCGGAATACAGCACGTCGGTGCCCAGGTTGGCGCCCAGGTTGATGCCCGAAATGAGGAGGTCCGGCGGCGCGGGGATCAAAGCCTCCAGGCACAGTTTGACGCAGTCCGCCGGGGTGCCGTCCACCACCCAGCCGCGCACGCGGTTGCCGGAGAAATTCATCTCCCGCACCCGCAGAGGCCGGTGCACCGTTATGCCGTGGCCCACGGCGCTGCGCTCCCGGTCCGGGGCCGCCACGAACACCTCGGCCACGGACTCCAGGGCCCGCCACAGGGCCTTGATACCCTCCGCGTGGATGCCGTCGTCGTTGGTAACCAGAACGCGCAAGGGGCCAGCCTCCCGCCTGAAAACGAACTACATCTATTATACAACTTTCGCGCGGCCCGCCGCCACCTCACCGCAAGCCGCCGCCCCTGATGAGGGCGAAGGCCTCCGCGCGGGTGGCCTCGCTTTTGGCGAACTGGCCCCTCACGGCCGAAGTTACGGTGCGCGAGCCGGGCTTCTTTACGCCCCGCATGGTCATGCACATGTGCTCGGCCTCGATGACCACCAGGACCCCGTGGGGATTCAAACGCCTTACTATGGCGTCGGCGATCTGGGTGGTGAGGCGCTCCTGCAACTGGGGCCGCTTGGCGAAGCCCTCCACCACCCGGGCCAGCTTGGACAGACCCGTAATGACGCCCCGGCGGGGGATGTACGCCACGTGGGCCAGCCCGTAGAAGGGCAGCAGGTGGTGCTCGCACAGGGAGTACAGGGGGATGTCCTTTACCAGTACCATCTCTTCGTGGTCTTCGGTGAAGTACTTGGTCAGGTGGTCCTCGGGGTTTTCGTCCATGCCGCACAGCAGTTCCTGGTACATCCTGGCCACGCGGGAGGGCGTATCCCTGAGTCCTTCCCGGTCGGGATCCTCGCCGATGGCTTCCAGGAGCATGCGTACGGCCCGCTCGATCTTGGGTACGTCTACCACACCTTATCCCCTCCCGGTTGGCGGCCGCCGGTATTCACGGCAACCCCATCAATCTGTGGGTCTGGGGAATGATCCGCACGTCGCCCAGCAGCCCGAGGGCCGCCGCCTGCAGCTCCAGCAGATGGGCGGGATGCGTACCCCCGGGATTGACCGGTTGCAGCACCAGAGGCACGTCCGGCGCCACGTCGCGCACCAGGGACGCCGCCGCAAGGACTTCGGACACTTTGGTCGCCGGCCCCACCACGGCCTTCACGAACACGGTCCGGCGGACGGCCAGTTCCAGGAAGCGGCGGTGCAGGTCCCAGAAGGCTCGCAGTCCCGTGACGCTGGGCAACTTCACGTCCATGGCCACCACGTCCACCAGATCGAGTACCGCCTCCAGGGCCGCGGGCAGGGTGCCGTTGGTCTCGAGGTATATGCCGGCCCGGGTGCCCTTGAGACGGGGAAGCAGCCGGCGCAGGAACTCGGGGTAGAGCAGGGGTTCCCCGCCGGTAAGGCTGACGCTGTGGTACAGGTGCAGGGGAAAACCTGCCAGCGCCTGCGCCAGCTCTTCCGGCGCGAGGGGGTTGGCCAGGTGTCGCCACCGTCCGGACCCGGGCCCGTCCTCCACCCGGCAAAAGCCGTGCTCCTCCCGGGCGTAGGCCGTGTCGCAGCAGGCGCAGGCCAGGTTGCAGCCGGCGAAGCGCACGAATACCTGGCGGCATCCCACGTAGATTCCCTCTCCCTGGACCGAGGAGAAGACCTCCACTACGGGCGCGCGCATTCTAGTCCACCGCCCGCACCTTGCACCGCGCCAGGTAGATTTCCTCCAGCTCCCTCGCGTAGGCCCGGCACACCGTGCGGCAGAACTCCAGGAGTTCCCCTTCCGCAAAACCCATCTCCAGGAGCCCCACGGCCGGCACCGGGGCCCCTGCGGCGTCGACGTTCAGGCCCAGGTGGATGAGGGCCGAGACCCGCGAGACCGTGGCGACGGACACCGAGAGCTTGCGGCCCCCGTGGAACAGGTCGTCCCCGCGCCGCGTCACAGCGCAACCCCGACCGGCCAGCAGTTCACCCACCAGGGCCACCAGCAGGCGCTGGCACAGGACGGCCTTTTCCAGGTCGGCGTGGAAGTGCTCTGCGACGAAGTGCAGCATGTCGGGGCTGTAGATGCGGGCCCCGGTCCGCGCGTCGGCCAGGTCCACCAGGCGGTCGCCTTCCACCACGCAGGGACCGCGAAAGCCCACGATGCTGTCTCCCTGGAGGCCCAAGGTGCGAAAGGCCCACAGGGCACCGAGCTGGTGGCCGTCGTAGGTCAGGCGCTCCTCCAGCACCGCGATGTGCAGGATCCGCAAATGCCTTCCCACTCCTCCCGGTTATCAATCCGCGCTCTCCAGGGCCGCGGCCAGCCGGAGGCAGCTCTCGCAGCGCCCGCAGGGAGCGGCGTCTCCGTGGTAGCAGCTCCAGATTAGACGCCACGGGATGTCGAGCCGCCTTCCCAGGGCCACGATTTCGGCCTTGTCCAGTTGCTGGGTATAGCTCACGACTTTCACTCCGCTCAGGGTGGAAAAGGCCAGGGCCCGGTTGGCCGCCGCGACGAAGGCCGCGCTGTTGTCGGGGAAGGTTTCCCCCTCCTCCCTGTTGAAGCCCGCCACGACCACCTCGGCCTCGAGGGCCTCGGCAAAGGCCGCCGCCACGTTGACGAAGACTCCGTTGCGGTTGGGCACCCAGACGGCCCGCGCGGTCTGGCGTGCGGCGGTGGAGTTCCGCAGGTCCCGCGGGCCCGGGGCCGGCACCGCGGCCTTTCTGTTCACCAGGGCCGTGGACGTGATCTCGCCCAGAAAGGGAATGGCCACGGTCCTGTGTGGGACCCCGTAGTGGCGGGCTATGGCCGCCGCCGCGGCCGCCTCGCGCGCGGCCGCCCGCTGGCCGTAGTCGAAGGTCACGCAGAGCACGACCACGGTCTCGCGCACCGCGCAGGCCAGGGCCACCGTGGAATCGAGCCCGCCGGAGAGCAGCACCACGCTCCGCTTCATGCGTCGTCCTCCCGGTAGGTGGCCCAGGTATCGGGGGACTCCCACACGCGGACCGCGCTGAGCCTCAGGTCCGGCCGCAAACGCCGCAGGGCAGAGCGTACCCGGCGGTATATGTGGCGGGCGAGATTTTCGGCCGTAGGGTTGTCCCCTTCCTCCCCGAAGGCCGGCAGATCGTTGAGGCAGGCGTGGTCCAGTTCGTCCAGGGCCTCCTGGAGCATGCGCCGCAGGACCTGGAAATCCAGCAGCATGCCCACCCGGTCCGTGGCCGGTCCCTCCACCCGCGCCTCCACGGTCCAGTTGTGCCCGTGCAAACGGCCGCACCGCCCCTCGTAGCCCCGCAGCCGGTGGGCCGCGGCGAAGCGGGCCCGCACACCGATCTCGAACATCGGTCCTCCCTCAGGCCTATTATCCCTCGTATTGTATTTCGCCATGTTTCGAAACACGTCCTCTAACCGGTCAAAAATTTCCCGCATCGGAGCAGGTATTCCTAGAATTTTCACGAAATGGATATATAATCGCGGGAGTCACAAAGCCATGCCCCTGATGGACCTTGAGGGAGAAAGACTAAACGCCGGGCTTTACCTGCTTCTTCCCGGCCTTGCGGTACTGCTGGTCATCCTGGGCGGATCGGGGCTTCCGGTCCGTTGCCGGGCCACCGTCCTGGCGGCCCTGGCCGTCTTTTTGGCGCGGTACCTTTGGGTCCGGTACGCCCGGGGTCGCGTGTGGCGACCGGCCCTCTGCGGGGCCGACTTCCTGGGGGCGGCGTTGCTGGTCTGGGGCAGTTTGCCGGTTCAGCCCCAGTCGTATCAGTTCTTCTACGTCCCGGCCTTTTCCTGCCTCACGCGCGCCGGTTCCCGCGGCAAGGTCTTCGCGGTGGCCGCGGCGACACTGGTCTACATGGTAACCGCACAACTGGCGGGAACCGGTCTCGGCCGGCAGTTCTGGCTCGGTGCGTTAATGATTACGGTAGTTGGAGGTATGGCGGGCCTGTACTTGCACTACCTGCACCGGAAATACCGGACCAAGGAATACCTCCTGCGGGACCTGGCCGCCGACTACCGGGAACTGCAGAGCTACTCCCACCACCTGGAGGAAATCGCCCTCCGCGACCCCCTCACCAATCTCTACAACTATCGCTACTTCGTTCAGCGGTTGGATTACGAACTGCAACACGCCCGGGCCGCCGGCCATCCGGTCTCTCTGGTGGTGGCGGACCTGGATTACTTCAAGAAGTTCAACGACACCTACGGCCATCCCGCCGGCGATCGGATCCTGCAATCGGTGGCCGCCGTTTTCCAGGCCAACGTCCGGCAAAGGGACGTCGTGGCCCGTTACGGCGGCGAGGAGTTCCTGCTCCTGCTACCCGGCGCCGACATCGTGGACGCCGTGGCCTGCGCCGAACGGATCCGGACCCAGATTCAGAACGTTCTCCGGCCGTACGGCCTGACCATTAGCGCCGGGGTGGCGTGCTTCCCCACCCACGCGGCCACCGGTGAGGAACTGCTGGAACTGGCGGACCGCAACCTCTACCAGGCCAAGTACGGGGGGCGGAACCGGGTCGAGGCCGCGAAATAGCGTCCGCGGCCCGGGGCCGCGGCGCCCCGGTCTAAGAAGCGCGAAGGGGCAGGGCCCCCCGGCCCCGGCAGGTGTACGCCCTCACATGGCCAGCGGCACTTCCCGGGCCCCGGTTTCCGGGGGGCCGCCGCTTCCGTCTGCCCTCATGCGGGCCAGGCACGCGGCGTGGTTCATGGCGAAAACCGGGTTGGCGCCCCCCGCGGCCATGGCGCGGGCATAATGCTCCAGGGCCAGCTCGAAATGCCCGCTTTCCTCCAGGCACAGGGCCATGTTATTATGGAGTACGGGATCGTCGGGTGCCAGGCTCAGGCCGAGCCGGCAGCAGCTCAGGGCTTGCGCGTACCGCCCGCACTCCCGGTAACACGCCGCCAGGTTGCCCAGCACCACCGGGTCCGGGCCGGCAAGTTCCCGGACGAGTTCATAGCACGCGGCGGCCTCCGCGAAGCGGCCCTGCGCCAGCCACCGCTCGGCCCTGGCGTTGAGGCCCGCCACAGCACCCGTCAGCAACCGCGCGGCCAGGCCGCGGGCCCCCACCAGGCGCAAGCAACGTGCCACCCATACTCCGAAACCGGGCTTCATGCTACCCCCTCCCGGATTCTTAATTCGACTTTGAAATTGTTTGTCCTGCTAGATTATGGTGATACTGGGAGCAAGTGGGGCACACGCCCACAATGAGGGTCACCACATCGTTCGCGATGGGGGTCCGATGGTGGTCGCGCACGGCGAGACGGTCGCACGAGGAAAGGAGTTCGGGAAACCCGGATGCACGCCGCGGGTCTGGTCGTCGCCGTAGTGTTTTTCGTTGCCGGTCTGGCCGGCACCGTGCTGCCGGTGCTGCCGGGGGCGCCGTTGATCCTGCTGGGGATGGTGACCTACGGCCTTTTTACCGGCTTCGCCGGCCTCACCTGGGGCTTCTTCGCCGGGCAGGCCGCGGCCGTGGCCCTCACGTTCCTGATCGACTACCTGGCCGGCGCCTGGGCCGTGCGGCGCTACGGGGGATCCAGGGCCGCCCTCTGGGGTAGCGTGGCGGGCATACTTTTCGGCGTGCTTGTTTTCGGCCCGGCGGGTCTAATTCTGGGGCCATTTCTGGGTGCTTTCCTGGGGGAATTGCTGGCCGGCCGTTCTCCCTCTCGGGCCCTGCACGTGGGGGTCGGTTCCCTGGTGGGCCTGCTCGGCGGCACGGTCCTGAAACTGGCCGTGGAAGCGGCCATGATCGGGTGGTTCTTCGCCACCGTGTTTTAGCCCGGGCCGCGGCTTGGCCTCGTGGTGGCGGTACGCGGCCCTGGCACAGGCGTGCCGGAAAACTTGCGTTGCGCGCGCACAGGGTTTCCGTGGCCGCTGGGCGCTTCCGGTGCCGGTGCGTGGGCCCCGCCACTGCGGGCGCGGAGGCCGGGGCACGACTGTGGAGGAGAATAATCACCGCAGGAGGGGACCTTGTGGAGCGCTTCCGCCGCTACTTCGAGCGGGAGGTCAACGTCGAGAGGGCAAAGGACGCCGTGCGGCTGGCCGACTTCGGCGTGCGGGGCCGCTACGTGCCGGACCCGCCCGAGGACTACGACGAGTTCGAGTTCACCACCGAGTTCGAGGGCCGCGAGGTGCTGATCATGGTCACCGTGGCCCGGGGCCGGATCCAGCGCATCCTGTTCACCCTGATCGACCCGGAGGACCCGGAGCTGACCAGGCCCCTGGACGAAGCCCGGCTGCGGGAATTTCTGGCCGCCAGGGGCAACCGGCTGGTGGAGTTCTTCGAATACGTTACCGGCTGACGCGCCGGCCCGCCGCCGACCCGGCCGACGGGGGAAAGGCGGACGCAGGGGGGCAGGCCCGCCCTGGGTGCCACGTTGACCGCAGGACCGGGCTGCCGGTCTCGCGGAAAGGCGCGCCGCGTGGCGGCCAGCCCGGGGCCGGGCGAAGATACCGCCCGCTGTAGCCGGAGCGACAGCCCCTGGGGTCCCAGTGCGGTCCTGGAGTTGGAAACCGGGCCCGGAAGAACCGTCGCACGTGCAACCCGGAGGGTTGCCGGACCCGGCTGCCCGGACTTCGCCCTTTCCGTCACGAACGGTAATCCGCGGCCGGGCCGCGGGGGCCGGACCCGGGGGGTCGGCTTTCACCCGGCCACCGTGTAACCCGCTTCGGCCACGGCCCTTTTAATCCTTTCCGGGGACGTCAGGGTCGGGTCGTAGTCCACCCTGACCCTTTTGGCGCCCAGGTCCACTTCGACCGCCGCGACCCCCGCCAGCGCACCCACGGCCTCCTTAATGGCCGCCTCGCAGTGGGCACAGCTCATGTCCGGCACCTTCAGCTCCACGCGTTCCTCCGCCATAACCCGAACCTCCTCACCGGAATCTCTTCAACCGCAGGGCGTTACTCACCACCGACACCGAGCTGAGGGCCATGGCGCCGGCGGCCAGTACCGGGCTCAGGTAGCCCAGGGCGGCCACCGGAATGGCCGCCGTATTGTAGAAGAAGGCCCAGAAGAGGTTCTGCCTGATGTTGGCCAGGACGGCCCGGCTCAGGCGCACGGCCCGGACCACGCCCATAAGGTCTCCGCCCACCAGGGTGATGCCGGCTGCCTCCACGGCCACGTCGGTGCCGGTACCGATGGCGAAGCCCACGTCGGCCACGGCCAGGGCCGGCGCGTCGTTGATGCCGTCGCCCACCATGCCGACTTTCCGGCCGGCCCGGCGCAAGGCGGCAACCACCTCGGCCTTGGCCTCCGGCAAAACCTCGCTCTCCACGTGCGCGATGCCCACTTCCCGCGCCACGGCGGCTGCGGTGCGGGCGTTGTCGCCGGTGACCATCCACACCTCCAGCCCCATCCCTTGCAGGGCCGCCACCGCCTCGCGCGCCCCTTCCTTCACCGTGTCCCGCAGGCCCAGGAGCCCCACCAGCGCGCCGTTCGCGGCCACCAGCACCACGGTACGGCCCGCGTCCGTGAGCCGGGCGGCGACTTCTTCGGCCCCTCCCGGGTCGATCCCATGGGCGGCCATGAGCTTGCGGGTACCCACCACCACCCGGCGGCCGTTGACCCCGGCCACGACCCCGTGCCCCGGCACGGCCTCGAAGTCCTCGGGTTCGGCGGGCGCGAGACCCGCGGCCCGGGCCCCTTCCACCACGGCCACGGCCAGGGGGTGCTCGGAGCGCAGCTCGGCGGCCGCGGCCAGGGCCAGGAGTTCCCGCGGCCGGCCGGCAAACTCCCCCAGGGGCACCACGTCGGTGAGGGCCGGCTCGCCCCTGGTGATGGTGCCGGTCTTATCCAGGACGATGGTGTCCAGCCGGCCGGCCCTTTCCAGGTGTTCTCCCCCGCGGATGAGGATGCCCAGCTCTGCCCCTTTACCGGTCCCCACCATGATGGAGGTGGGTGTGGCCAGACCCAGGGCACAGGGGCAGGCGATGACCAGCACCGCCGTGAAATTGATGAGGGCCCGCGGCAGGTTGCCCGGGTCGCCGGCAAGGTACCAGCCGAGAAAGGTCAGCGCGGCCACGGCCAGAACCGCCGGGACGAAGTGGGCCGCCACCGCGTCGGCCAGGCGCTGGATGGGGGCCCGCGTACCCTGAGCTTCCTCCACGATGCGGACGATGCGCGCCAGGGCCGTGTCGGCGCCCACGCGGGTGGCCCGAAGCTTGAAGGCACCGAACCGGTTGAGGGTTCCCGCGATCACCTCGTCGCCCACCCCCTTCTCGACCGGGATGCTCTCCCCGGTCAGCATGGATTCGTCCACCGCGGAGTGGCCTTCGACGATGGTCCCGTCGACGGGGATACTCTCTCCGGGCCGCACCACCACCAGGTCGCCCACGGCCACTTCCTCGACCGGCACCTCCCTTTCGCCCTCCGGGCCCAGCACCCGCGCCCGTTTGGGCTGCAGGTTCATGAGCTTGCGTATGGCCTCGGAGGTCCGGCCGCGGGCCACGGCCTCCAGCAGCCGGCCCAGCAGGACCAGCGTGACGATGAGGGCGCTCGTCTCAAAGTACACCTCGGCCTGCCCGAACCGGTGCCCCCAAAAGACCACGGCGGCGCTGTAGAAGTAGGCCGCGCTGGTGCCCAGGGCGATCAAAACCGACATGTTGGCCGTGCGGTGGCGTAAACTCCGCCAGGCGTCGCGGTAAAAGAAGAATCCCGCGCCGAACTGCACGGGCGTGGCCAGCGCCATCTGAAAGTAGGGGTCGAGCAGCAGCGCCGGTATCCAGCCGGGACGGTTGGCGAGCATGGCCAGCATGTACCACAACAGCGGCAGCGAAAAGACCAGGGCCACGCCGAACAGCCGCCACAGCTGGCGGCGCTCCGCCTGCCGGATCTCTTCCGGGCCGGGCCCGGCCTCAGCCGTTTCCAGCACGCCGTAGCCGGCCTCCACCACCGCGGCCCTGATGGCGTCGGGGGTGACGGTCCGCGGGTCGTACTCCACGGTGGCTTTTTCCGCGGCGAGGTTGACCGTGGCGGTACGGACTCCGGGCAGTTGCTCCAGCTTTTTCTCGATGCGGCGCACGCACGCGGCGCAGGTCATGCCGCGGATGCGCAAGTGTATCTTCATCGCAGCACCCTTCCGGCGACGGGAAATTTTGCCAACCGACCGGTAGTGACGAGGGGAAACGTCTCCCGCGGCCGAGGAGCGCAGCCGCCGCGGGTCACGGCATTCGCCCCCCGGCCACGGGCCCGATGGGCCGGTCCCTGCTATTCTAATCTATCGCCCGGCACCATATACTTCAAGGGGTGACGTATTTGTGAGGCCGGAACGAAAAAATCCGGGCTTCAACCTGCCTGCGGTGTTGAAGGGTATCCTTTGCACCCTGGCCGCCTCGGGCCTGCTCATCGGCCTGGCCGGCCTGATCTACTACATCGTGGATCTGACCGAGCCCGCCCTGAACCGGCTGGCCGCCGCCATTCTGTTTTTGAGCGCGGCGGCCGGCGGCGCCCTCGCGGCCCGCGAGGCCGGCGGCCGGGGTCTCCTCCACGGCCTCGCGGTGGGCCTCCTCTACTTCCCGTTACTCGTGGCCTGCACGGCCTGGATCCTGCCCGGGCCCCTGCAGGCGGCGCCCCTGCTCCCCAAGCTGGTACTGGTAACGGCCGGCGGCGCCGCGGGCGGCATGTTCGGCGTGGGCCTCGCCAACTCGGTTTCCCGCTCCATCCGGCGCAAGGGCTAGCCGGGCCCGCGGCCCGAGGGGTAACACCGCATTTCCGGCCGGCCGCGCGGCCCGGGCCACCCCCTCCATCCCGGCCGACCGTGTCCCGCTCAATACTCCGGGGGCAGGGCCTGCAACCGGGCCAGGTTGAAGACCGGGCCTTCGGTGCAGACCATGGTACTGCCGATGTTGCACCTGCCGCACTTGCCGATTCCGCACTTCATCTTCAGTTCCAGGGTCGTGACGATGCGCTCCGGAGGAAAGCCCAGCCCGGCAAGTTCCTGCAATACCAGGCGGATCATGATGGGCGGGCCGCAGATGAGGGCGTACCTGCCGGCGCCCGAGGGGGCCAGCTCCGCCAGGTAGGCCGGAACGAAGCCCACGTGACCGTCCCACCCGTATTCGGGACGGTCGATGGTGGTGTAGACCCTTACCCCCGGGGCCTTGGGCCATACGGTGAACAGTTCTTCCTTAAAGCACAGGTCCGCCACGGACCGCGCACCGTATACGATCTCCACGCTGCCGAAATCGTCCCGGCGGTCCAGCACGTAGTTGATCAGGGAGCGCAGGGGGGCCAGGCCAATCCCTCCCCCCACGAAGAGGAGGTCCCGGCCCCGCAGTTCCTCCAGCGGAAAGCCGTTGCCGTAGGGCCCCCGCAGGCCGATCTTGTAGCCTTCCTCGAACTGGTGCAGCGCGCCGGTCAGCCGCCCCACCCGCCGCACGCTGAACTCCAGGTAATCCCGCCGCGTGGGGGACGAACTGATGGAAATGGTGGCCTCCCCCTGCCCGAAAACCGAAAGCAGGGCCACCTGTCCCGGCCGGTGGCGAAAATTCTCGCGGGCCCCGGGGTCGTCCAGAACGACCCGGAAGGTCTTCACGTCCGGGGTCTCATCCACGATCTTGACGATGGTGGCGAGATGCGGCCACAGAGGATTGCCCGTCATGTCATCAGCCCCTTCAGGTCCGCCACGACCTCCGCGATGTCGATGTTCACCGGGCAGGCCGCCACGCACCGGCCGCACCCCGTGCATCCCTCCAGTCCGTAACGCGTCCGGTGGTAGCTCAGCTTGTGCAGCAGCCGGTTGCGCAACCGCTCCGCCCGGGTGGGCCGCGGGTTGTGGCCGCTGGCCTGGAGGGTAAAACGCTCGAAAAGGCACGAGTCCCAGCAGCGGTACCGGCCGCCGCTGCCGTCCGGCGCGGTGCGGTCGATGACGTTAAAGCAGTGGCACGTGGGGCACAGGAAAGTGCAGATCCCGCAGCCCAGGCACCGCCGCGCCAGTTCCCTCCAGTAGGGGTGTTCGAACAGGCGCTCCGCGGCCCGCTCCACTCCGGTCGGGTCGATCAGGCGGCGGAAGCGTGCCGTGAGCTCGGCGGCGCGCCGTTCGCGGAGGACCCCCGGTTCCGTACCGGCGGCCTCCAGGCCCACACCGGAACGCCGCAGCAGCTCCTCGCCCTTCGCGCTCTGCACCGCGACCAGGTAGCCCCCTGCCGCGGGGGGTTCCAGGGGCGTAAGCATCAGGTCCGCCTCGGGTGCGGCCACGGGCGAGATGCCCCAGGCGACACAGAAACAGTAGGGGCCGGGCTCGGTGCAGCCCAGTCCCACGATGGTGGTGAGTTCCCGCCGGCGGCGCCAGTAAAGGTCCGGGTAGGGGCCGCCGAAGACCGGCTCCAGCACGGTGATGGCCCGCAGGTCGCAGGGCCGCACCCCGAAGAGCACCAGCGGCTGCGGCTCGGGCGGCAGGACCAGCTCCGGTTGCGGCCCGCTGCCGCGCCAGCCCAGGATCTTTTCGGCCCGGGGGAAGAGGTATTCCTTCGGGGGAACCGTGCTGTTCACGTAATCCAGGGTGATGGCGTCCGGGTCGCGCACCGGCACGAAAAGCACTACCTCGGGCGCGACCCGCACCGGGGCCGTCAGCTGGCCCTCGGACGCGGGGCCGGCCAGCAGGCGTGCCAGGTCCTCGCGTGACATGACACCGGCGGTCAGCGTGGTAACGCTCATAGCCATTCCTCCGGATCGGTCACCGAGAAGGTGGCCAGGGGCTCGGGGGCCGGGTAGGCCGTGCCGGGCGTCGGCGCGCCGAAGAGCACGGCCAGCTCCTTCAGAACCTTGCGGTTGATCTCCCGCAGGGGTATGCCCACCGGGCACACCCGGTCGCACTCGCCGCAGTCCACGCAGCGGCCGGCCACGTGCATGGCCCGCACCAGGTGGTAGGCCAGGTTGGACTGCGGCGCCACGACCCGGGCCACCCATTCGGGCTCGGGCCGGTCGAAGATGCACTCCCGGCAGGTGCAGGCCGGGCAGGCGTTGC
>DYER01000096.1 GCA_020725605.1 Ammonifex sp.
TCAACGCCCAGCAGGCGCGCCGCATCCTGGACCGGTTGGTTGGTTATAATCTCAGCCCGCTCCTCTGGCGCAAGGTGAAGAAGGGGCTGAGCGCCGGGCGGGTCCAATCCGTGGCCGTGAGGTTGATCTGCGAGCGGGAGGAAGAAATCCGGAATTTCGTGCCGGAGGAATACTGGACGCTCGCGGCCCACTTCCTCAAGGAGGGGGTGAGTTTCGCGGCCCGGCTGGTGCGCCGCAACGGGGACAAGATCGAAATACGTACCGGGGCGGAGATGGAGGCGGTCCTCCGGGAGCTGGAAGGGGCCGTCTACGTGGTCAGGGAAGTCAGCAGGCGCGAGAGGCTGCGCCAGCCCGCGCCGCCCTTCACCACCAGCACCCTGCAGCAGGAAGGGCTGCGCAAGCTCAACTTCTCCACGCGCAAGACCATGCTGGTGGCCCAGCAGCTGTACGAAGGGCTCGATCTGGGCCCGGAGGGCCGCGTGGGACTGGTTACCTACATCCGCACGGATTCCACGCGGGTGAGCGCGGCGGCCCTGGAGGAGGCGCGGGCCTACATCGGCAAACGGTTCGGGCCGGCCTACGTGCCGCCCCAGCCCCGGCAGTGGCAGGGTCGCGGACGCATCCAGGACGCCCACGAGGCCATCCGGCCCACAAGCGTGTGGCGGGAGCCGGAGGCGGTCAAGGAATACCTCACCGAGGACCAGTACCGGCTTTACGAACTCATCTGGCGTCGCTTCGTGGCCAGCCAGATGAGCCCCGTGGTGCTGGACGTGACCCGCGCGGACATCGGGGGCGGGCGCTACCTCTTCCGGGCCACCGGCTCGGTGGTGCGCTTTCCGGGTTTCATGGAGGTTTACACCGAGGGCCGGGACGACGGCGCGGCTGACGAAGGAGACCAGGAATTACTACTGCCTCCGCTGGTGGAGGGTGAGGTATTGCCCCTGGAGCGCCTCGAGCCCAAGCAGCATTTCACGCAGCCCCCGCCGCGTTACACGGAAGCCACCCTGGTCAAGGTGCTGGAAGAAAGGGGCGTGGGTCGGCCGAGCACCTACGCTCCCACCATCGAGACCATCTTGAAACGCGGCTACGTGGTGCGGCGCGGCAGGTACCTCCATCCGTCCGAGCTGGCCTTCGTGGTGGTGGACCTGCTGAAACGGTACTTTCCGGACGTCATCAACGTGGAATTCACCGCGGCAATGGAGGAAAAGCTGGATCGGATCGAAGAGGGCGAGGCCGACTGGGTGGAGGTCCTCCGGGAGTTCTACGGCCCCTTCCGGCAGGTTCTGGCGCGCGCCGAACAGGAAATCCTGCCGCAGGAGGTCACCCCCGAAAAGAGCGAAGAGACCTGCCCCTATTGCGGGCAGCAGTTGATCGTTAAGACCGGACGTTACGGTCCCTTCCTGGCCTGTCCCGGGTATCCCGCGTGCCAGTATTCCAGGGGCTCGCCGCAAGCAGAGACCGGAGCCCACTGCCCCAGGTGTGGCCGCGCGCTGGTTATGCGCCGCACCAAACGCGGCCGCAAGTTCTACGGTTGTGCCGGGTACCCCGCCTGTGATTTCGTGACCTGGGACCGTCCGGTTCCCGAGCCCTGTCCGCGCTGCGGCGGGCTGATGGTGGAGAAAGGCCCGCGGCGGGTTTGTTCGGCCCGGGAATGCGGGTATCAGGAAGGGCCGGGCCAGGGGACGGGGGAGGGCCGGGGTTGACGGTCACGGTGATCGGAGCGGGCCTGGCGGGCGCCGAGGCCACCTGGCAGCTGGTGCGGCGCGGGGTTCCGGTGCGGCTTTACGAGATGCGCCCGGTCAAGATGACGCCCGCCCACCATACCGGGGGGTTCGCGGAACTGGTCTGCAGCAACTCCCTGCGGGCCGCGGCCCTGGAGAACGCCGTAGGCCTGCTCAAGGAAGAGATGAGGCGCATGGGCTCCCTCATCATGCGGTGCGCCCTGGCGGCGCGGGTTCCGGCGGGCGGGGCCCTGGCCGTGGATCGGGAGCGGTTTAGCGCCTGCGTGACCGCGGCCCTGGCGGAGCATCCCCTGGTCACCGTGGTTCGGGACGAGGTGACGGAACTGCCCGATGACGATCTGGTGATCGTGGCCACGGGGCCCCTGACCTCGGACGCCCTTGCCCGCAGTATCAGGGAGTTCTCCGGGGAGGAGTACTTTTATTTCTACGACGCGGTGGCGCCCATCGTGACCGCCGAGTCCGTCGACATGGAGCGCGTTTTTCGCTCCTCCCGCTACGGTAAGGGAGAGGCCGCCTATTTAAACTGTCCCATGACCGAGGAGGAGTACGACCGCTTCTGGCAGGCCCTGGTGCGGGCCGAAAGGGCGCCGCGCAAGGAGTTCGAGCGGGAAAAATACTTCGAGGGGTGCATGCCCGTGGAGGTGCTGGCGGCCAGGGGCCGCGATACACTGCGCTACGGCCCCCTCAAACCCGTCGGACTGGTGGACCCCCGAACCGGAAGGAGGCCCTTTGCCGTGGTGCAGTTGCGCCCGGAAAACGTGGAGGCCACCCTTTACAATATGGTGGGCTTTCAGACCGGTCTGAAGTGGTCAGAACAGGACCGCGTTTTCCGGCTCATTCCGGGTCTGGAGAGGGCCGAGTTCGTGCGGTACGGCGTGATGCACCGCAATACCTTTCTCAACGCGCCCGTGCTCCTATTTCCCACCCTGGAGTGCCGTAAAAGGCCCGGCCTGTTCTTTGCGGGTCAGATCACCGGTGTGGAAGGGTACGTGGAGTCGGCCGCGGCGGGACTGGTGGCGGGCATCAACGCGGCCCGCAGGGCCAGGGGGGCCGAGCCGGTGGCCTTTCCGGTCGAGACGGCCCACGGGGCCCTGCTCCACTACATTGCCACCGCGGACCCCCGGCACTTCCAGCCCATGAGCGTCTCCTTCGGGCTTTTTCCGGCCCTGCCGGAGCCCACCAGGGACCGCAGGGCGCGCAACCTGGCCCTGGCCCGCCGCGCCCTGGAGCGGCTGGCGGAGTTTCTGGCCGCCACGGGGGAGGAGGCCTTTGCATGCGACAGTTCGTAGCCTCTTTCCTGGCCTACCTGACGGCGGAGAGGAACGCCTGTGCCCACACGGTGGAGGCCTACCGGCGGGATCTGGAGCAGGGTCTCGCCGTCATGGCGGCCCTGGAAGGGGGCCGGCCCGTGACCCCCGACCGGCTGCAGGCCGGACTCGCCAGGCGCTACCTGGCCCGTCTGGTGCAGCAGGGGCTCTCGCGTACCTCCGTGGCGAGGAAGCTCGCGGCCTGGCGCAGCTTCTGCCGCTACCTGTGCCTGAAGGGCGTGCTGGCCGCCAACCCCTTTGCCGGATTGCCCGCGCCCCGGGTCCGGCGCAAGGTCCCCCGCGCCCTTGAGGTGGAAGAAGCCTCCCGCCTTGTGGAGGCCCCCGCCGGCGATGACCCGCTGCGCCTGCGGGACCGGGCCCTGCTGGAACTGCTCTACGCCGCGGGGTTGCGCGTGGCCGAACTGGTGGGGCTCGACCTCCGGGACGTGGATTGCGAGGGCGGCACGGTACGCGTACGGGGGAAGGGCAACAGGGAACGGGTGGTGCCCGTGGGCCGGCCGGCCCTGGCGGCCCTCGAGCGATATTTGCGCGCCGGGCGCCCGGCCCTGAGGCCGCGGGACCAGGCCGTGTTCGTCAACGGCCGGGGCGCGCGGCTGACCACGCGGGGCGCGCGGATGGTGGTGGGCCGCTACGGGGGTAAGGCCGGTCTGGCCGGGGACGTGCATCCCCATCTCTTGCGCCACACCTTTGCCACCCACCTGCTGGAGGGAGGGGCGGACCTGCGCGCGGTGCAGGAGCTGCTGGGCCACGCCCGGCTGACCACCACCCAGGTGTACACCCACATCACGGTGGACCGGCTAAAGGAGTTGTACCGCCGCACCCATCCCCGGGCCTAGCCCGGAGGGCGGGGTCCCGGGCGCCCCGGAAAAAGGCCCCGCGGGCCGCGGCCCTCCTTTTGGGGTGGGCCGCGGAACGGGCCGGCCGGAAAATCTCCCTGGGGTGCACGTATGTTATACCAGGTGGTCTTCCGGGGCCGAATTTTGCGCCATCGGGCGCAATGCGGCCGGCGGGCTGGGGATTGCCGGAGACCACGGTAATTTGGAGTTGGTGGAAGTTGCTTTTGAAGGGAACCACCATCCTGGGCATCAGGCGGGGCGGCCGGGTGGCCATGGCCGGTGACGGTCAGGTGACCCTGGGGGAACACGCCATCATCAAGCACCGTGCCAGGAAAATCCGGCGCCTTTACCAGGGCCGCGTGCTGGCCGGATTCGCCGGCGGCGTGGCCGACGCCTTCACACTGTTCGAGAGGTTCGAGGCCAAACTGGAAGAGTTTCGTGGCCAGCTCTCCCGGGCCGCGGTGGAGCTGGCCCGGGACTGGCGTACGGACCGCCTGCTGCGCCGGCTGGAGGCCCTTCTCGTGGTGGCGGACCGGGAGCAGATCCTGATCGTCTCCGGCGCCGGGGAGGTAATCGAACCCGACGACGGCATCGCGGCTGTGGGGTCCGGCGGCGGTTACGCCCTGGCCGCGGCCCGGGCCCTGGCGCAGCACACGGACCTCTCGGCGGCCGAAATCGCCCGCATCGCCCTGGAGATCGCGGCCTCCATCTGCGTGCACACCAACCGCGAAATTACCCTGGAGGAGCTGTAGCGACGGTGGAAGACCTCACACCCCGGCAGATCGTGGAGGAACTGGACAAGTACATCGTCGGGCAGGAGGAAGCCAAGCGCGCGGTGGCCATCGCCCTGCGGAACCGCTACCGGCGGGCGCGGCTGCCGGAAGAACTGCGCGACGAGGTCCTGCCCAAGAATATTCTGATGATCGGGCCCACGGGCGTAGGCAAGACCGAGATCGCCCGGCGCCTGGCCCGCCTGGTGAAGGCCCCCTTCGTCAAGGTGGAGGCCACCAAGTTCACCGAGGTGGGTTACGTGGGGCGGGACGTGGACGGCATGGTGCGCGACCTGGTGGAAACCGCGGTGCGCATGGTGAAACAGGAACGCCTGGCCGCCGTGGAGGAAAGGGCCCGGCAGATGGCCGAGGAGCGCATCGTGGAACTGCTGGCCCCCATGCCCGACGAGACGCCGGCCCGCAACCCCCTGGAGCTCCTCTTCGGCGGGGCCCGCCCGCCCCGGGAGGATCCCAGAATGCAGGAGCAGCGGGCCCGGCGCGTGGCCTTCGAGCGGGAGATCCTGCGCGAGAAGCTGGCCCGCGGCGAACTGGAGGACGAGTTCGTGGAGGTCGAGGTGGAAGAGCAGGGCCCGCCCATGCTGGAGGTTTTCACCTCCGCGGGGGTGGAAGAACTGGGCATCAACATCCGGGACGTGCTGGGGGGGTTGATACCCAGGAGGAAAAAGCGGCGCCGGGTGACCGTGCGCGAGGCGCGGGGCATTCTGACCCAGCAGGAGGCCCAGAAGCTGATCGATATGGAAGAGGTCACGAGCGAGGCCCTGCGCCGGGCGGAGGAGCACGGCATTATCTTTCTGGACGAGATCGACAAGATTGCCGGCCGCGAGACCACCGTGGGCCCCGACGTCTCGCGCGGAGGGGTGCAGCGGGACATACTCCCGCTGGTGGAGGGTTCCACGGTGATCACCAAGTACGGTCCGGTGAGGACCGACCACATCCTGTTCA
>DYER01000097.1 GCA_020725605.1 Ammonifex sp.
CAGAAAGCCTATCTGTCCCCATGCTTGCCGAAACCACCGCCACCAGGGCGTCGAGGACGTCGTCCCTGGCCGCCTGGCCGCGCCCGCAAGCGGACAGGGCGCCTTGGAGCACAACATCCACGCCGGGGTACGCCGACCGCAGCACCTCCCGGCGCTCCTCGTAACCGGGTTCGGTCCTCTTGGAATACCTCATCGGGCGGCCCGCCAGCGCCCAAAAGCAGACCTCGGGGTGGGTCTCCCTGATCCGCGACCGAGCCTCGCCGTCCCTGGTAAGGAACTCGTCCACCTCTCGAATCTTCCGCGCGATCCCCCAGGCCTGCCTGGACAGCCGCCTTCCGGTCAGCCGGTGATTGATCTCGCTGGCCTGCGGATAAGAGTTGGCGTAAACGGCCGCACGGCACGGTGCCGGGAAGACGCTCGAACCCCGCTCCCGGCCAAGTAACCTCCGCGCCTCTCTGTCGCAAGTCCTTTCCTCCGGGCCGCAGTCCCGCAGGCCGATGGGCACGTCGATGAGGATCAGCGCGGCTCCTCCGAACCTCTCCCAGAGACTGGCCACATCCGGGAACACCGCCGCGTGCCAGCCGCCGTCGGCCAGAGCCACAGCGAACCATCCTCCCTTGCAGCCGTCGACGCCGACGTAAAAGGCTCCGCTCTCACCACTCCCGAGGCGGTGCCGCCCTGCGCTACCCGACATGAAAACACCACCACCCGGCCTCGCGCCTGTCGGCGAAAATACCGGAAACCTTCCGGCCCCTCGCGGCGTACATTCGCCGCGCTAGCTCGGCCCCTTCACGAGAGCCGAACACGCGGACCCAATCGCCGCCCTTGGCGCGCACCCTCTCCATCCGCTCCACGCCGAACTCCGCGCACAAGGGTCTGGCGCGGGCCACCGCAGCCGCCACGGCCTCCCTCTGTTCCGAAGACAGCACGGGATGTTCCTTCGCCTTCCGACGCAGGTGCCCCGCCAGGTGCGCCCCGTCGCGAAAAATCGGCGCGGAGCAACCCTCGGCCTTGATCCACCGGCACCGGGTAAGCAGAACGACCGGAAACACAAACCTGTCTGGATTGCCAGGCAAATCCAGCTCCACGCCCTTCAGCCACTCCGCGAACAACCGTGCGTGACGCAGGCTTTGCTTCGTAGGGCTCTCGCAACGAATCCACGAAGTCCCTTCTTTCCGCCGCCACTCATCCCGGACCGCCAGGAAGGCACCTTCCCACGCCTTGGTCTCCACCAGGAAGACCCCCGGCGGCCCGACCAGAACGTGGTCCACCTGGATGAACTCGCCGGGGTCTGTCTCTAGCACCGCGTCGTTGATCAGAATCCACTCGCCCGACAAAAGGAGCCAGAAGTGCAGGGCTGCGCTGTCCTCGCCCCTGTCGCCGCGGGCCCTGTCCCGCGCCCGCACGGCGTCGAACCTCCACTCCGCGAGCGGTTTGACGGCCCACCGTATCCAGGACGGAATTTCCTCGTCTATGCGCCCGCGCATCCGCTCTTTTTCCTGTTCCACCTTCTCGCGGATCCGCGCATGGAACAACTCTTTGATCTCGGGGTCCTGCCGCAACACGCGGGCCGGCATCGAAACACCCCCGGACACGCTTCTCGCCGCAAGCGCCGCGACGGCCCGCGGCCTGACGGGCTTCTACCTTCCCCGCGACCAGTCGGGCCGCGAGAGGTCCAGCGGCTCGAAGGCGCGGCGCTTCCGCCGCTCCTCCCCCAGCCGGTCGAAGTGCGCCGCGATTTCAGCCAGGCCCTTGTGACGGCCGTGCCTCCACCACGTACTGCTCTTGCGGACAATCTTCCTTACGCGGGACATTCAGACCGCCTCAGTAATTAGATTTTTCCTCCTGGCCTACTGCCCACCCGCCGCGCCCGAATCCTCTCTAGCAGAGCCTCCACGTCCCCCTTGCGGTACCGCTTGCGGCCCTAAGGTAAGCGCACCGGAACCAGAAAACCCTTCCTCTCCCAGTCGAGCAGGGTGCGCACCGTTACGCGGAACAACGCTGCAACCTCGCCTGGTCGTAGAAAGCCCTCGGTTTTCGGAAGCAAAAACGACCGCCTCCCGCGGTCATTATTTCTACATGTTTCCTCAATTTCCTGCCGGAGCAAAGCCCCCTCCGCTACGCCACCCTACAGCGGCTCCTGCCGCCGCAGCCCCAAGATGCGCCGAACCTCCCGCAACAGCCTCCGGTACTCGGGCGACGGAAGCGGCTCCTCCCGTCGCTTCCTCCGCGTGACAAACAAGGGTCTTCTCCGCGGCCGCGCTGGCTCCTCCGCCAGGGCGACGGCCAGGACGGACCGCCCTTCCCACGATGCGTAGCCGGTCTCCTCCAGCCGGACCAAACCCTTTCGCTCCAGCCGTTTCGCGGCCGCCAGGACGGCCTTGTACAGGCTGTAGCAGGCTTTCTTTGGCGACTCCCCCGGCGCGGGGTCCCGGCCCGCGACCCGCCAGGCCAGATCAGCCATCTTCACCGGCCCGCCGTAAGGCTCTGAACTCAGGATTTGCATGATGCGGCGCTCGGTTTTTCCCAGGCGGAACCTGGATATGTCCCGGCTCTTAGCCTCTCCGGGGCTGTCCTTCACGCGTCCGTCGTCTCCCCCTCTCGTGGGGCCTAACGAAGGTATATCCCTCCGGTAAAGCAACCCGGTACTCTTCTGCCGCCCTCCTGGGACCCTCGCCCGGCGAACCTCTTATCCTCCGGAGGTGGCTCGCCAAGAAGTACGGCTTTGGAGCGCGCCGCTCCGAAGCGTGCTCCTTGGCCCGTCTCACTTTCCTTGACCAATGGTAGTAACGCTATTTTTCCAAAGGCATACCCCGGAAGATGAACAACGTCTGCACCGCCTGCCTGCCGGACGGGTTCCTGTAGGAAAAACCACTCATCGACCGCGATAGGCCAGGGGCGCCCTCGGGGAGTTCGTAGACGGCTAGCAAGCCGGCCCACGCGGCCGGTTTCTTTTTCGGCCAGCCAATTAGAGCAAATACCGGTCAGATAATGTGAGCATTAACAAAACCGAACGGGCCGGCGAAACCAAACCAGCAACCGTGATGCCTCAACGGTGGTCCCTCCCGAAAAATGCTCCTGAAAAAGGGCCCGGGCACCTTCCCCGGGGCCGCGGCTCCCGGAGAGGAAGCGTATGCCTGCCCCGCGGGCCCTCGGGCGTTGCCACACAAAGGTTTGCAGGCCGTCCTGCGCAGGCCGGGCTCACGCCAGCCCGAGGGCTTTCTTGCCGTCGACACAGACCTTTTCCCAGTCGCACCCCTCGCAAAAGCCCGCCAGCCATTCTCCGGGCGTGGACGCCACTTTGGCCTTCACGTCCTCCCAGAGCACCCTGGCCCCAACCCCGAGACCGAGGTGCGCGGCTGCTTCCCGGTCCATCTCCCTGATCTGCGCGTCCATGTCCGGTTTGGCCGCACACCTTTCCCCCTGGAGGGCCGGGCAGGCCCGGCAAACGTCGTCCGCGCCTTCCACCACCTCTATCTCCTCGCCCTTCTCGGCCCTGCCCACCACCTCATCCACCTTTGCGACAAACTCCTTGCTGGGTCCGTGCCCGCGGAAAAAGTGCAGGCAAACCAGGTGGTGCCCCCGCATTTTGATCACGTCCAACCCCTCCCCATCCTGCAGCCTGGATTTCTCAAATACCGACAACCTCCCCGGCCAAAATGCAACCGCCCCGCGAATATGTTTCTGCGCTTTTCCAGGTCCCCCTGCCCGAGGCAGGTAGCCTGCCCTGCCGTGGCCCGCCGGCGGCATCCGTTCCTGGCCCTCCAGGAACCGTTCGTCAATCTTTTCCCTCCGGCGCCCCATGCAACGGACTCACCAAACATGCGGGAAAGAACAATGGTACCGCGGAATCAGAAGCTCCCCACGCCTCTCGGAGATACTTTTCCACACAGGAATCCAAGGAGCTGCCCGCGGGTAACTCCCCTGCCCCCCGCGCCACCCCGTACTGCTTCGCGTTATGTCTCGTGTCGCCCGCAGGCGGCCTCAAACAACCTGCGCGCCAGTTGCTCCACGTAATCTCTGTTTTCGAGCTTTGCCACCCACTCTCCGGAAATGGCCTCTATGCCCAGCCACGCCTCGGAGATGGCGCCGGTCATGCTGGCGATGGCGTCGGCATCCCCACCCAAACTTGCGGCCTCCACGACCACGTCCTCAAAGGATTCGGAGTGGCGCAAGGCACAGCATATGGCCGTGGGCACCGACTCGAACGCTTCCACCCCGTTTCCCAGGCGGGCGGCCACTTCCGATTTGTCCCCGGAACGCAGAAGGTCCTGCACCTGTTCCAGTTTGGCGCGGTAGACCTGGTGGACGGCAAAGGCCTTCAGCTCGTTCAAAAAATCGGCGGGAGAACCCGAGGGCCCACACACTGCGGCCACTGCCACGGCGTAGGCCTGAAGGGCGGCACCCTCCTTTCCCAGGGGGTGTGAGCGTGGGTGATCCGGGCGGAGAGATGGGCCACCTCGCGGAGCTTGCCGGGGTCGCGGTGATAGAAAAGCCCTACCGGCGCCACCCCCATGGCGGCACCGTTGCCAAAGGAGCCCCCGGGGTAGATGTCTTCGGCGGCCCGGTCCCAGGACGCCCCGAGCTTTATCCGGCGGAAGATCCGCGGCGGGCCGGGGCCGTAGCCCCGCCACGGCTCCCGCTCGAAATTCCGCACGAAGGTCCCGGCCATGTGCCGTCCGTCGAAGCCGCGGCAGGCCACCAGGGATTCGGCCACGCCGTGCGCCATGTGCGTGTCGTCGGTGTAGCGGAGCACCGACCTTCTTCTTGCTGCGGCATGGACCTCGGGACCGGGGACCGACCATCGGCCCTCGAACGGAGCGCCCAGGGCGTCCCCGACGGCAAGCCCCACCAGGCAGCCGCAAAATTTCCGTTGCAGGACCTTCGGTTCCATCGAGAACCACCTGCGCCGGACGCCCGGCATCGGTCGATCCGAGCGGCTTTCTCGAGGCACGCCCGCAAGGCCAAGGGGCGGGCCGTCTTCCTAGCCACCCCGTAGGCCCGGCCTGTACGGTGCGCTCCCCCGGAGGCATCCGCGCTCCGGCCGCACGCCCTTCCGACCATAGACACGGCCCCAGAAGCGGACCGTCAGGACCCAGGCTCATCCTGCCCCGAGCCTCCTCAGCAGCAGACGCGCCAGCCACCTCCACCCCAGCGCCTTCAGGGAAAACAGAAACGAGAGCCGTACGGCCTTCGCCACATTCCCCGCCGGCAGCGCAAAGGCGCGGACGCCTTCCTCGGCTGGAACGTAGCGCAAGCCCCGGACCAGCACCGCCGGCACACCCTCGGCACACTGTCCCATCAGGAGCGCCGCCGCGGCGGCCAGTTCGTCCGCGATCAGGTCCGCGCCGCCGAACTTGGGCTTCCCGAACCGGTCCGGTTCCCCGAAGCGCCGCGCCACGGGGAGGAGCCCGGAGACGCCCCGGGCCACATCCACCGTCCAGAAGCCAAAGCCGTACTCGGTGTCGGTCACCACCACGGGCACGTCAATCCCCGCAAGCTCCCTGATTTCCTCCCTGAGCCTCCGGGCCGCGGCGTCCGGGTCGGCCGGGACGAGGCTCACCACCCCCGGAGGGTGGTTCGAAGAGTCCACGCCCGCGCTGCTGAAAACCGTACCTCCTCGGCGCACGAAGACCTCGCAGGGGAAACGGTCCAAAACCCGCCGTGCCCTTTCCGGGTCCGGCGAGAGCTTCCCCAGGTCGATGATGCCTTTGTCCGCAAGGCGCTTCAGGGGTACCAGAAAGAGGACCTCGTCGGCGTTGCGCAGCACCACTTCCAGAAATCGGGCGTCAAGCCCGGTCTTGCCGGCCAGCCGCCGCGCCTCCTTCGAGGGGGAAACCTCGTCCAGCTTCACGAGCAGCCCTTCCGCCTTGGAAATGACCTTGCTGGCCACCACCAGCACGTCGCCCGGCCGGAGGCCGCCGCATTTCCCGGCAGCCTCTACGAGCATGCCCGCCAGGGAATCGCCGGGATGCGCCTCGGGAAGGGCGAGCGCGCAAAGCTCGAGCTTTTCCGTACGGACCTCACTGGCAAAAGGCGATGCGTCCATTTCCTAGGCAACTTCCCCCTGACACCCGCCCGCCTCACCGCTACGGTTCTTACTTTTCCCGGATGCATCATCCCGCATGCCCCTTCGGCGCCTCAAGAAAGACCTTTGGAGATGCGGTCTTTCGCGGAAAACTGCTGCCGAGCCACCTCAAGCCGCCCGTCAGGCACATGGAATGTGCAAACCGATTTTTTTCTTTCCGGTCACGGCCACTGGCCCACCCCTGGTTATTCCTGGGTTCAGAAACGACCCGCGTCAGGGGCCGCCTTCTCTACAACCGTCCACCTGTCCCCCTGCCTCTTGGCCTCGGCCAGGAACCCCGCCACGGCGTACGCGGTGCCGCCCAGGTAGTGCACGGGTAAATACTCCTTGGCCTTGAAGGTCCAGCGGCCTTCGAAATCTAAGAAAAGAGGCGGTCTCCTATGGCCGTTCCCGCCCAGAAGGCGAGGAACAGCGCCACCAGGACCGCCGGTATCCTTCTGCCCATCCACCATTACCTCTTCCGGCCCGGTCCCCCAGGGCGACTCCCTCCCGCCTACAGCAGTTCCCGGAGTTCCTCCACCGTGAGTCCGGCCTGCTCCAGGATGCTCTTGAGAGTCTTGGGTTTAAGAATCCTGCTGCCGTGAACGGGCACCGTAACCAGCCTCCCGGCAGGAGAAACCAAATAATGGTGGCTCCCCTCAATGTGGTGCAGCGCAAAACCGCACCGGCGTAGCGCCCTTACCACATCCTTGCCCGACACCCGCGGCAGCCGCCCCGTCACAGGCTGATCACCAGTTCCTGCCTGTGGACCGGCGGAGCATCCCCAATCGGCGCGGGCCGACCCAGCTTCTCCAGCGCCTTGAGGTATCCGCGAATGGCCTCCCGCGCGTTGGCAAGGGCCTCTTCCAACGTGTCGCCTTCCGTCACACAGCCGGGCAGGTCGGGCACCGTGACGGTGTAACCCTCCCCCTCCTCGTTCCACTCCAGCACCACCCTGAACCTGCGCGCCACGGGCAGTTCCCTCCTCAAACCCGTATCGGGTCCGATCCTCCGGCGGCCGGCTTGGCGGCCCGTCCCCCGGTGCACGCCGGGACCCATACCCCGGGATTAAAGCCCCCTCCGGCCGGGCCGCGCTACGCACCTTCATTATACCACGCCCAGGGGCCGAAGCCACAGCCCACGCGATCTCGTTGGCCAGTATTTCGGGGAAGGGCGGATCGGCCAGGAGCCGGGTGTCCTCGGGATTGGTCAGACTCAAGTTTGACAGCCCCCCGGGTTTGTGACGTGCCACGGACCCAGCAAGTCCAAAAAACCAAGGGAGGTCAGGTTTACGGGACCCAAAACCGTAATGCCACGTTTGCCAGATACTGTTTTGGAAACGGCCGGCCATTGTGCTAAAATTAAGCTGCCATGTTCGCACGCACCAAGACCTTTACCAACAAGGACGGGTCCACGCGTACCTACCTGCAGATAGTGGACAGCCACCGGGAGAACGGCCGCGTCCGCCAGCGCGTAGTGGCCACCCTGGGCCGGATCGAGGACCTGGTGGAGCGTAAGCTCGACCGTCTCATTGAGAGCCTGGCCAAGTACTCCCACCACCAGTGGGTGAAGCTCCAGGCCCGGGGGCTCTTGCTCGAAAGCGCCCGCCACTGGGGGTATGAACTCGTCTTTCACCGGCTGTGGGAGCACTTAGG
This sequence comes from Ammonifex sp., assembly GCA_020725605.1. Taxonomy (GTDB): domain Bacteria; phylum Bacillota; class Desulfotomaculia; order Desulfotomaculales; family DYER01; genus DYER01. The sequence continues at coordinate 7,723 of DYER01000097.1, forward strand.
CCTGGCCGAGACGGTCAAACGCCTGGTGGAGCGCACCGCACTGGAATTCCCGGTTGGCGAGGCCATCTGGGCCATGGTCTTGAACCGGCTGTGCGACCCCTCCTCCAAGCGCCAGGTAAGCACCTGGGTCAACACCGTGTACCGTCCGTCCTTTACCCAGCTCGCGCTACACCACTACTACCGGGCCCTGGACTTCCTGGCCGAGCACCAGAAAGAGATCGAGGAACGACTGTTCGCCCGCACCATGAACCTTTTCAACTACAAGCTGGACCTGGTCTTCTGGGACACCACCTCCACCTACTTTACCGGCCGCGGCCCGGCGGGCCTGGCCGCCCTGGGCTACTCCCGGGCCACCGGCCCGATTGCTATCAGGTGGTCATCGGGCTTTTGATGACCCGCGAGGGCATTCCCGTGGCCCACCGGGTCTTTCCCGGCAATACGGCCCACGTGGCCGCCTTCCGCACCACGCTAAAGGAGCTCCGCCAGCGCTTCGAGCTGGGGCGCATCATCCTGGTGGCGGACCGCGGCGTGGTGAGCAAGGAAGTCCTGGCCGAGCTGGAGCGCCAGGGACTGGAGTACATCGTGGGCCTGCGCCTGCGCTCCAAGGAGGCCGCCGTGGTGCTGGCCACCGGGGGCGGGGGCCGCTACCGCAAGACGGCCGACAACCTGCTGGTAAAGGAAGTCTGGCACGACGCGGACCGGTACATCGTCTGTTACAATCCCGAGCGGGCGGCCTACGAGCAAAAGAGGCGCCAGGAGATCCTGGAACAGCTGGCCGGCCAGCTGGCCGAAGGCGTAACCAAGGCCCTGGTGCCCCGCGGCTACCGGCGCTTTCTCAAGGTCGAGGAGGCCCGGGTAAGCATCGACCAGGAGGCCGTGAAACGGGCCGCCAGGTACGACGGCCGGTACGTGCTGCGCACCAATAACACCGACCTGGACCCCGAGGCCGTGGCCCAGGCCTACCGGGAGCTCTGGCGCATCGAGCGGGCCTTTCGCGAGTTGAAGACGGGCCTGGAGCTGCGCCCCGTTTTTCACTGGACCCCGCAGCGGGTGCGGGGCCACATCATGGTGTGCTTCCTGGCCCTGGTGCTGGAGTCGGCCCTGCAGCGGTCGCTTCGTCAGGTCGGCAGCACGGCCACGCTGGCCGAGGTGTTGCACGACCTGGACCAGCTGCACGCCGCGGAGCTGCACCTCGACGGTCGGCGCTACCTGTGCCGCACGCCGCTGGTGGGCAAGGCCTATGAGGCCTTCAAGGCCGTGGGCCTGAGGCCTCCCCCGGAGGTGAGTGTGCTGCCATCATGAAAGTTCACCCTCCGGGAGGGGTGTAGTGGTACGTCCCCTCCTCGTGCCCGAAAAGCCGCCTGCTTCCGGGATTTCTGAGGACCGGGGTGTGAAAGTCGGGTCGGAGGGCCCCCGCCGGGGGCAGGACCTCTGCCCGTCTCGCGCTCCTCCCGGAAGCCCGGCCACTCAAGGACGCCGCAGCAGCAACCCCTCCATCGTCCCAGAGAAGGGTCGAACAGGGCCAACTGGTTCGCGAGAAGCTGCTAACCTTCAGCGAGGAGCCCGGCCGGCCGAACCGCCGGCTGAACCGCTGGAGCATTACGCGGCCAAGGTGCGGTGCCCCTGAAGACGTTGCTGAAGTATAACGGACCGTTTGAGCCAGCAGTGGGACCGGGTGGCGAAGCTGGCGGCGGCCTACGGGATCGCCCGACGTCGTCAAGGACCTGATCGAGTGCACGGACGGTTCGTGCGGCAGGCGCGGCGGGAGGGGGGGTTCGTAGAGTCGCGATTAAACTAGCCCCAAAAAGTTCCACAGACTGTTCTTGTCCAAATCTAAACTCTCACCCTTAGACGTAACATTTCCTGAATTTGCGTATAGTATCTAACCTGTTCGCTCCCGCCATCCTCAATAACAACAACCAGGGCGTACGGCTCACGCTCAAAAATATCCTTTGCCCATGATTCTACTGACCTGGTAACCACAACATAAAGTTTCTTCCCTCCCCACCTCGCATCTACCCTGGACAACTTCCAAGTGGCTGCCTGAACCGTACCCTTTTTCCTAACACTCGCTCTAGGGAAAAAACCTTCAATTTCCGGGATTAACCTTTCCCGCTCTTCCGGCGGCGTATGACAGAAAACTCGAAAAACATTTTCGACATCATTATCTCTAACAACTCTGAAGGTTATCGTGCTCGCCTTATAACTGATTCTCGTCCTGCGGACGAGCGGCGTGTGCGCCAAAGCTACTGTAATCCGTCGCGGCCTTGTTGCGGGAGGACCAAAAAAGTCTTCAGGAAGAGGGATCTCGTAGAAATGATGACTTTCTCCCTCAATTTCCTCCTGGCTTATTAACGTAACTTTATTCTCAAATGAATTAATCACTGCCTCCCAATCTGGCTTTCCGTACCCTATTGTTTGAAATATTTTCTCCGCATCACCGTTAAAAAGAGCCTCGGTATCGGCAGGCCATCTCGCGTGAGCTACTATTAAGGCTCGTATGAGATTCGCGCCGGCATCTGGATACCGATTGAGTATTAATCCGGCCAGGTGCGCTACTTTACCGGCCGCAAAACTGGTCCCCCTATCAACCGCAAATAAATTTCCAGTGATAAACCTGTACGAGGTACTAATTTCGCCGAGCAGATCGGTAGCCTCCATAAGACGATTCAACCTAAGATCTACCGAAAAATTCCCACCATATTCCACCACTTCCGGTTTAATCGCTCCACCCGGTCCAGGACCCACACGTGTAAATGGTGACGGCTGATCACGGCGGGCAACTGGTTGATATGCCACATCAGCAGGATATCTTTGTCCTGGACGGGGTCGCTCATACCTAGCTAAACTGCCTACAGTCAAAACGTTTAGAGCCGGGGCAGGATCAATAATTCGAGCCTCATCGCAGAAAAGATAATCCGGATATTGGGATCGCCAATCTGCAGGAGTGTTTGGAATATCCGCCGTACCCGTAAAATTTCCACTAGAAACCACAAAAAGTACGCCATATTCACGTGCTAAGCTATCCAGAACCGAGGCAAGCCCCCGAACGTGACCACCCAGATATACTTTGCGCAGATCCCCGAAAGACAAAGTAAAAACTCGACAACCATAATTATTAACAAAATAGTCAACTGCCTGACATATATAATTCTCGACAAAACCCCTATCGTTACGATTGGCTGCATCCCAAATCTTACCGCTAAAAATATGAAATTTCGGAATGAACCGCCTTGCATCAATGCAGTTACTAACATCCCCATACAAGGCCAACCCACAAACCATCGTTCCATGGCCAGAATCGTCGTCCGAGCCCATTCCAGGAATAAAGCTTTGCGCATCACCAATGGCCGGCCCAAGCAAAGGGTGCCCTGCTACCACACCACTATCAAGAACGACAACACCCGAACTACCTTCCGGTGGGGAAGGCGTTTCCGGTATATCCGTTACGGGTAGCTGTACGAGTCCTTCCGACAATTCATAACGAGGCGGAAGATCCACCAGACGAACATCACGATACAACAAAAGTGCTTCTAAAGATTCTGCTGTAACTCTTACTCGATACATGATAACATTATCCTGATTCAAACGGTCTATTTTCTTAATGTTATGCTTTAAACACCATTGCTCAAAGCACTCAAGCATTTCTTCCCGCTTCGGCCCACTTTCTAGAGGCCACAGCTCGACATCCACAACAAAGGATTCTTCTTTCGGCACGCCCTCCGTACGAAGTGCCGGTCCCTGGCGATCCTCCGGTGTCCAATTTTCAATTCCCTTTACGGCGTAAATTATATCTTTACGGGTCGGTATATCACCACGCATCATCTGCAGCAACCTTCTTTCGAACTCCTGGAGGCCCCCTTCGGAGGCAAAAAGAACCATAAGCTCGTTTCCTTCCTGGCTAACTACCCGTAGTCCCTGAATACTTTCAAGATCCTCTGGCTTAATTCCAGTTGCAGTGATTTTCAAAAGGAGAGCGGGATCAAATCCGGGCTCCTGTTCACGTGCCTTTACCACAGCCTTTTCGAGGTGATAGGAAAGTTCTTTGGCGTGAGCCTCTGGGGTCGACGGAGGAATAACCCTTCTCCATCGCCCTCCTCGCACACGGCGGGGATTGCTTCTTTCCAGCCGATATAACGTCAGGTGATCATACGGCTCCCCCATTACAACCACACCTCTTCTCAACGAGTCATACTTTTGCAATTATAGCGAGCCTTTCTTCCTCGCGCTTACGTGCTTCCTCCACTAATTCCGAGGTAAGAAACTCCCGTCCCTTCAATATCATTGTTTTGATAGCTCGATTCAATATGCGTTCAATATCAGCATGCGAGAACCCCTTAAACTGATTAAGAAAAGCCCGATCCTGCAAGGGTAGATCATACCGAACCCCTCTTAGCTTCACGGTAAGTAAATGCCGGATCTGTTCTAAATTGGGCCTTTCGAACAGCAATACTTCATCAAACCTACGCCATATGGCGCGATCCAAGAGTCGCTCGTGATTGGTGGCCGCAATCAAAATGCTTTTCCCTCGGTACCCGTCCATCATCTGCAAGAAAGAATTGACAACTCGCTTAAGCTCGCCATGTTCAGCAAGATCTTCCCTGGTCTTCCCAATGGCATCAAATTCATCAAACAATGCCACTACACAGTTCCCTTCCAGAAAGTCAAATACTTTACGAAGATTTGCAGACGTTTCCCCTAAAAATGATGAAATCACAGCATCAAAACGAATAAGTACAAGTTCCAGACTCAGCTCGGCAGCCAAAACCTCTGCCGCCAGTGTCTTTCCACATCCTGGCGGCCCACAAAATAGAAGACGGAAAATAGGCTTTAGGCCATAACTGGCCAATACCTCAGCCCTACTTTGTTCAAGAAGTACTTCTTCCAGTATAGATCTGTTGGTGTCGGATAGAACTATATCCTGCAAATCCCGTGCCGGTTCACAAATCTCAAGAAGAGGTAAGCCTCTTTCCCGATCTCGAGGGATATCATATTGAACATTTTTTCGACGCGGCCCGGGATATTCCCCGTAAAGGATGCGCTCCAGGTCGTTGGCCAGGAGATGGTGTTTTTTTGCCCTTTCTTCCCGAATTATCTCCTCTGCTACCTGGCGAAAGTCATGCCCCCCATGCCGCACGCCTGCCTTAATCAGTTGCCTCAGTAACCTACCGCTTGTCACTGCTAACCCTCCCCACCCCCATTATTTCCCTCCGCTGGTTACACCTTACTATAGTATAACTACTAGGCCAGCATTTGACTTATACCAATCACGACCTGCGGAGCAGCGCGTGAATACCAACAGTATTCCGGTGACTTGGGCTAGCTGTGCAGCCGACCCAAGAGCGGCCACGAATTCATGGTAGAGTCCGTTGATGATGGGCTAGGACAAAGAGGCCAGTTTATAAAACATTCGGCTCATATCCCTCAAACCGAACAGGTATCCCCGCCAACTGCCGTAACCGGACTGAGATCAGTGAACATGCATCTTTGATTGAGTTATCTACGGTTTTCCCAATGTTTGGGCTAATCTGCAGCCTTCTGCCACAGAGGCTCTGGTATGGGGTTAATAGTGATCCCTGACCCAGGAAAATTTTCATAATCCCAGAAACTCATGCGATCCCCCCGAAGACTCACCACGTGGGCCGCCTCCCACGGACCTAATAGCGGCTTGCACACCTATCCCAGCATGCCCCCATCGAGTAGACGTTATGCCGTCGGGGGTCTTTTTAAGCGTGCCTCTAGCCGCTGTTCGAGTTGGTTGGACAGATGCTAATTAGCAGCTTAAGAATCGTGCTGCCCGCGGATGCTGTCGGCCGTTCTCACTTTACTTTTACCAAAAACCTCTAAATCTTTGCCCTCGACCCGTGGTAGCTTTCAATACAGAAAATGTCACCTTATTAAGTTAAGTTGTTAGGCTCTTGCTCTTGCCTACCATGGCAGACTCTTGCACGCTCTATGACTAATTAAGGCGCTATCCACTTTGGAACAGGCGTGCTCTTTTTAGTTCATGCCAAAACTAAAACTCCCCATCCCTGCTATTGAATCGACCCAGTAGGAGGGTCTGGCTGTCCTTGTGCCGGTAGTCTGATGGTACCTGGAACCGCTTCAAGGAGCCATACGACGCAAGCTCTGTTACCCAAAAAGGGTAGCGCCGCTATGCCTTGCGTAAGATTACCATTGGACCGGCGAAGGTTGGATCAAGCACATGCTCGGCTTCCTACGGTTCCTGACCCAGAGCCCCAAAAACATAGGAGCTGCACGAAACTGGACGCCACGATAAGCCTACGCAGCTGCTGCCCCTTCTGGTTCGTTAGCCCCCCTGGAGGCAAGGGAGAAACCATCTCACTCCCCCGGTGGACTGGGCGCCAATATTGATGGGGCCGTACAAGGGGTAATTCTTGCTCAAACTACTAGGCCCTTCCTCACACTATAAGCGAAGCCGTAGGTTTTCGTCCCCTTGTACACGGTCCCTCTATGGCTTGGCTAAGGTACACTCGGTAATACGAAGCAAAGGGTAATCCCCGAAAGAAATCTCCGCCATCTAGACCAAAAACGACCGAATCCCACACTTGTATTCTACGTCTTTCCTCATTTCCCTGCCCCAACGGATAACCCTCCGGGTCACCCTAAGGTCTTGCCACATCACATGCCAATGGACCATTGCGCTTCGTTAAGCTCCCCGCGGTCCACTCCGGTAAGCGTACCCAATGTAGAAGGCTACCTTCTACGCCCTCAGGACCACCGCCGGATCTATCCAGCTCCCGGTGTCCAGCACCTTCACCCCGAAGTGCAGGTGCGGCCCCGTCGCCTCGCCGGTCTGCCCCACCAGGCCGATCGCGTCGCCCGGCCTCACCGTCTGGCCCGAGACGACCAGGGCCTGCGACAGGTGGCAGTAGACGTACTCGTGGGTGCCGTCCTTGACGCTCACGGTCAGGCCGCCGCCCCCGGCGTCCCAGAAGACGTAGGCCACGCCGCCGGAGACCGAGACCACCCGCGCGCCCTCCGGCGCGGCGATGTCCACGCCGCTGTGCATCCGCCAGGCGTGCAGCGTGGGATGGTAGCGCATGCCGAAGTAGCTCGTTATGGTCGTGTAGCCCAGTACCGGCCAGGCCGCCGGCGTCCGGCACCCCTCTGCCGCAGCCAGGACCTTCTGAATGTAGCCCTGCGCCTTCGCCACGTCCGTCCCGTACCCTCCGTAGCGCGCCAGGGCCGCCAGCAGGCCGGGGTCGCTCCGCCAGCCCTCGCCCTCCCAGTCCGTACTCCGGGCGTCGAACAGCGACGCCAGGTAGGCCGCCCCGACGATTACTTGCGCCCGCGGGTTCCACCGGTCCCGCTCCGGGTCGAACCCGGCGGCCCGCGCCCTCTCGGGCCAGTATTCGGGCGCGATCTGCGTCAGGCCGAAGCAGCCGGTCCTCTCGTTGACCGCCAGCGGATTCCACGAAGACTCCACCTGTATCAGGCCCGCCAGGAGCCACCAGGGAATCCCGGTGCGCGCCCCGGCCTCCTCCAGGAAGACCCGGTACTCCGGCGGAACCATGGCCGCCGAGGCCCAGGCGAACGCGCCGCCCAAGGCCTGATCCAGCCACGCCAGCCACTCCTTCCGGCCGGTGAACGCCTCGCCCGCGTTGAACACCATGTCGGCGGCCAGCCTGACGTCCTCGGAGCCCGGCTCCAGCTCCAGGGCCTTCGCCAGGTAGGCCTCCAGGTAGGGCCGGCCTTCGGAGATGGTTTCCACGTCCTTCAGGCGTTCGTAGGTGACGGAGCCGCCGCGGTGCTCCGTCACCCACTCGTACCGGTAGCGGAAGTGTCCCCTGATGGTGTACGCCTCCACCAGCAGGTAGACCGGCTCCTCCTCGCAGCCGTCCTTGCCGCAGTAGATCACCCTGGACTCCTTGTAGTAGAACCACGGCCGCAGGGCCTCCGCCGCCTCGCGCATCCTTGCCTCGACCCAGGCCCGGTCGGCCATCCTGTCCTGCACCGGGGTCTGAAGCGCGGCGTACAGGGCCGGGGCGTACGCGTCGCCCCAGCGGTTGGCCAGCTTCGCGTCCTGCCCGTAGCGGTCCGCCAGGCGGCCCAGGACGTACTCGCCCTTCTTCGGGTGCCACGCCCCTTCGCCCGGCACGACCCACGTCTCCTTGACGTTCATCTCGGCCACGCGCGCCTCGGCATAGGCCCGGTAGGCCGCGTCCAGCTCCGACGGCCTGACGCCGGTCAGGTGCTGGTCCCCCGGCATGGCCGAGTAGACCGCCGCGAAGAGCAGGGTCGCCATGGCCACCGCCAGCAGGACCAGAAGCACCGGCCATCCCACCACGGCGATTACCGCCGCGGTCCCCTTTACCGCCAGCAGGGCAGCCTTCCTGGCTGCGGCCAGGGCCAGACGTCTGGCATACCGCTTCGCGTGGGTCCTCGCGGCCCGCCGGCCGCGCTCGAAGTTCCCCCTCACGATCGCTCAGGCCTCCGCGGCCCGCCCGGGAAGAAGCTGCGGCGCGGAAGGGTAGGGCGGCAGGGCCCCACCCCGGAGCGCCTCCTCCAGACACCCCCGCACCAGGGAGGAAAGCGCCTCCAGGGCCTCCCGGGGCGTGAGCCCGCAGGAGGCCAGCTCCCCGGCCGCCCTGTTCAACCCGGCGGCCACCGCCGCCTCCGTCAGGCGGGCCGCCAGGAAGAGAGCGGCTGCCTGCCGGGCTTGCGGGGAAATGACGGTACCCTGCCGGCATTTGGCCAGGAGGAGCTGGCGGGCGACGTACACCTCCAGCAGGCCGCGGAACGCCTCCCCCTCCGAGGCCAGGAGGGTCCGGAAAGACTTGTAGCTCGCGAGGGCTTCGAGGACCCTGGCCGTGATCTCCCCGCACAGGCGCATTTCCGGGGCGGGGAATCTCCTGATCTCGGCGGCGACCGTGCGGCTCAGGGTGGGCGCGTGCGGCCTGACGGCCAGCTGGGCGAACATCTCGCCGTCGCGGTAAGACAGCAGGGTCAGGGCCGCCCGAACCTCCATCTGCTCTTCCCGGCGAATCTCTTCCTGCATGGCCTGGATCGAGAGCATTCACACCACCTCCAGCACTTCGGCCTCGACTTCAATGACCCCCGCATCCCGGCCCGCCTGCCGCAGCACGTCCTCGGCCCAGTCGCGGAGGGCCCTGACCGCCGCTTCGTACTCCCGCCGGACCTCGGGACGGCAGTAGCGAAGTTCCCGGGCGGTGTAGGCCAGGCAGGAAACGGCCACCAGGAACTCCCGCACCTTTCCGGCAAACAGGGCCGCGTCCTCTTCCATCCTGCGGGCCTGCCCCTCGGCGGCCTGCCTGACCGCCTCCTCCCGGCGGTTCAGCTCCTCGACCCGCGCCAGAAGCGCGTCCCGCTCGGCCCTCAGCTTCTTCAGCTCGTTCAAAACCTTCTGCGGCACCACTTCCTTCTCGACCGGCACCTCCACCACGCGCTCGACCACTTCCGGTCCGCGGGCCTTCAGCCCCTCCAGCTCCCGGCGCAGCCCCTCTGCCTGGGCCCTGAGCCTGTCGGCCTCCGCGGAGCTGGCCCTTGCCTCGGCGAGCGCCTTCTCGGCGTCGGCCAGCCTCGCGGCCAGCTCCTCAGCCTTACGCCTCTCGGCCTCGGCGCGGGCCTCGGCCTCCCTGGCCGCCCTCTCCGCGGCCTCCAGTTTTGCCTTCGTCTCCTGGTAGGCCCGGTGGACGCTGATTTCTCTGGCGTCCAGCCTGCGGATGGTCTCCGGGTCCCCGTGCTCGGCCACGAACTTGATTTTCTCGTAGGTTTTGCCCGAGCCGAAACCCACAAGTTCCGCAACTTTATCCCTGGTCTGCCCCCTCTCCAACGCTTCAGGAAAATTTTCCTGAAGCGTTTTCCCGGGAGCGGTCTGGCCGTGCGCCTGTCTCTCCCTGGCCTTCAGCCTCTCCACCTGTTCCAGCCGGCGGGCGTATTCCAAACGTTCGGAAATCGTGAATTCCTTGCGGTTCTCGTTTTCGGAGATTTCAAGCCTGAGCTGGTGCTCGTAGTCCCGCACAGTCATCTCGATGACCGGGATTTCGGTCCAGCCGAGAAGACGGCAGGCCCTGATGCGCCTTTCTCCGGCAATCAGCACGTTGTCCGGCGTGACCACCGGATAGTTGATCAGCCCCCACTTCGCGATGTCCTGGGCCAGCTCGTTCAGGTCGCCGTAGTCCTTCCTGATGCGGTCGACGATCTTGATGTCGTCGATCCTTACCGTTCTGACCCGCACGAAAACCACGCTCCTTTCTCCGCCGATGCTACGCGCCTTCCGCCGGGCGCGTTAAACTGGCCTGAAAAACCGTATGTTTCCGTCCTCACCGACCGCCAGCGGCGCGGTGCCGCCAGCGCGGAAAAAACCACATGCGCCAGAAAAACCGGGAAACCAAGCGCTACCGGTACGCCGCGCGCCACTCCTCCATCACCCTCCTCGCGAACTCCTTGGACTCCGCCGGGGCGGTCCGCCGGTCCGCGGCCTCAGGGCCGCCGTTGTAAGCCCGGAGGGCCGCCTCAACCGAGCCGTGCTCCGCAATCAGCTCCCGCAGGTATTTGGCCGCCGCCCGCACGGCCTGCGTGGGGTCGTGCGGGTCGGCTCCGTAGCGCCTCGCGGTCTCCGGCGTCAGCTGCATCAGGCCCCGCGCTCCGGCCCGGGAGACCGCCCACGGTTTGAACTCGGACTCAACCCTCGCCACGACCGCCAGCAGGGCCGGGTCCAGGCCCGTTTCCCTGGCCGCCTCGACGAAGACCTGGGCGTACGGAGCCTCCAATCTAGCCCGCACCGCGCCGCGGGACGGTTCCAGACCGGGGGCTCCCTCGGACCGCGTCGGCTCCGATGCGGAAACGGATTTCCCGGAAGGGCCACCCTCCCACGCGGGGGCGCTTTCCAAAATGGCATCCCGTCCCTGCGGGCCTGGGGACGGCACCTTGCCGGACTCCGCCACCAGGAACCAGGACAGAACTACCGAGAAAACAAACCACGCCAGCAAGAGCGGTCTCACCGGCGGCAACGGTTTTCTCTCGGGCAAGAACCCGCGCAAGAAAACCACCCCCAAAAAACAAAAGGCGGGGCACGCCCAACCCCGAAACGCTAGACAATCAAGAAAAGCGCTCAGCCCTTTCTTTAGGGCCGAGCGCGCTACCGGTACCTCGCCCCGTCTAAGGTCCCCGCGCCGTGCCGCGTGTAGATGCGGCCCTGCCGCAGCCCTTCCTCGGGACTAAAGGTGCTTTTGGCCGCGGTCCACAGGGTGCGCCCGACGCCTCCAATAGCGGTCTCCGCCCCGGTCTCGGCCCTCAGGGCCTCCCGCGCGGTCTCGCCCGCCCGGAGCCTGCCCACCGCCGCCATGCCGGTGCGGCCCAGGACCACCCCCGCGCGCACGGCCATGCCGGTGACCGCGGCCGCGGCGTCGGCCAGCTGCCCGCCGCCGGGCACGATGCCCGCAATCGGGCGCAGCGCGGCGGCGGTGAGGCGGGCCGCCCGTCCGCCCCAGACCGCCGCGGCCCGCGCCGAGCCTTCAAGCCCGCCCGACTTGGGAAGGACCGGGCCGCCCGCCGGGGCAGAGGCGGATCCCGGGGACCCCGTTTCCGGCGAAGGACCGCCCGGTATATCGGGGCTCAGAAAGCCTGTCCGCCTCCGCCGCGGCACCGTCTCACGCAGGAAGCCGCCGGGACCGGGAGAGCGCGCCGGGGCCGGACTCAGCCCCCCGCCGCCGGGAACCGCTGGCGCGGGGCCGTTCCCGCCTCCCGGCAGCGGACCCTCCTCGAGCGGCGCGGGCCGGCCGCCGCCCAGGGTGGCCGAGCCCACGCGGCCCAGGCTCAGCAGGCCGCCCAGGCCCGCCGCTGCCAGCAGGCCCTTCCACGCCACGCTCTCCTCCTGGAGCCCCGCCATGCGGGTGAACAGCGACTGCAGGGAGTTCCGCAGGGCTTCGGCCAGAGGCACCAGGGTGTAGAGCATGATTATGATTGCGACCCAGGAGCCCCCCTGGCCCGCGCTCTTCACGTCCGCCATCAGGAGTATGGTGCAGAGCACCAGGGCGTGGGCCACGGGCATGAAGGCGTTGGAGGCCAGCTCCCCGAGCCACACGGCGGCCGCGGTGACGTTCCTGTTGAGCGCCCAGAGCAGGGCCATGATGGGCGTGAAGGCGTAGAACACGGTCAGGGCCAGCTTCCGGACGATGTAGAGGGCGTTGAAGTAGCAGTATACGAAGAAGAAGGCCACCTTCACCAGCGCCGTACCCAGCCACGACCCCGTGGCGATCTTCATGTCGGCGAAGTCGATGCCCCAGTCCCCTACGCCCCGGTTGAGCGGCCCGGCCACGGCCTGGAACGCGCCCTTTATCGCGTCCAGCAGGATGCCGGTCAGGGCCATGAGCAGGTGGACCGCGAGGGGCGCGAGCACAACGAGCGCGACGGCCAGGAACCAGCGCTGTATGGACTCCATGGCCTCGGTCCGGGCCGCCGGGTTGGTTGCGGCGTGGAGGAGCCGGAACGCGCTGGCCGTCACCGCCACCACGTAGAACGGCGCGGTGACCAGGCACAGAAACCTGAACCAGTCCCGCACCGCCCTGATCTCGGCCTCGGATTCCCACGGCAGGCGCGCCCGCTCCTCGACCGAAAGGCCCTCAAGGAACACCAGGCGGTCCAGGCTCTTGAACCCTCCCGCCTTCGTGAGCCCCTGGGCCATGTTCAGCGGGAACTCCACCAGGGAGGCCACGATCTTTTCGAAGGTGCCGCCTTTGTCCTGGATTTCCCCCTGCTGGCCCTGCTCCTGCTGGGCGGCCTGCCGCGAGCGCTCAAGGGCCTCTTCCATCTCGTCGCCTTGAGCGAAGGCCGCCCGCACGTTCCCCACGGCCAGGGCGCAGGCCGCGGCCAGTACGAAGGCCAGGAGCAGGAGAAGCGCAAAAGCCGCCGCACGCCTCACACCGCCGCACCCCACTTCCGCGCCAGGTCAGACGGCAGGTTCGCGGGCCTCCGGCTCAGCGCCGCAGCTTTCCGGGAGCAAATCCAAACGCTGGCCAGCGCCAGCAGGAGGGATAAAACCAGCGTGACCAGGGGAAAAAAGCGCGCCGAAAAACGCGCGCACCGCTGGCCCCGCGATGTCAACACAATCTTTACGGTGAAACAAGCCTACCGCCCCCTCGTCTTCGTCTCGACGTACTCCCACTCAAACGGCGCGGGCTCCACCTGCACCGCCAGGGTCTCCCCGGAGGTCCTCAGGATTCCCCGCCCCGGCCGGGCCTCGGCCCCGGAAAGGAGCCGCCGGCATCCGCCCGACAGCCGGAAGTAGTTGATGGCCGCGTCCACCGCGTGCTCCTCCTGCCTCAGCACCAGCACCGTGGCGCAGGAGTCTATCACCGCCCGGCCCTCCGGGCTGGCAGCGAACTCCTCGAACCTCTGGGTGGCCACCGTCAGGGCGCACCCGTGCTTCCTGCCCCGCCGCGCCAGGGTCTCCAGGTACAGGGCCGCGTCCGGGTGGCGCAGGAACATCCAGGCCTCGTCCACGGCCACGCACTTCCTGACCGCCTTGCCGCCCTTCTGCGCGAACTTCTGCCAGAGCCACGCCAGGGTGGCGTACATGCCCACGAACCGCGCCAGGTCGTCGCCCAACCCCTTCAGGTCGAAGCATATGAAGGGCGCGTCGGCCAGGGCCAGGGTGGTCTGGCCGTCGAACATGCCCAGGCTGCCGCCCGCCAGGAGCGGCTTCATGCCGTCCGCGACCCTCTCCCCGCCGGGCTTCTGGCTCAGGCGCCTCTGCAGGTCACTCAGGGTCGGCATGGGCTTCTTCAGACCGGAAGGCGTATACAGGCTCTCCGGGTCGTGGGTTACCCCGCGCGCCCGGTACTCCTCCAGCACCGCCTCCTCCAGCAGGGCCGACTCCCGGGCGCTGAGTCCGTCGCCCTGGTGGTACCGGAACACCGCCGCCACCAGGCCCCGGACGTCCGCCACCTTCTCCAGCAGGTTCACCCGCAGGCGGCCGTCCTCGTCCGGCTCCGGCTCCACGTCCAGCGGGTTCACGCCGCTGAACCGGCCCGGCTCCAGCCGCACCGCCTGGCCGCCCAGGCTCCGCGCGAAATGCACGTATTCCGCCTCGGGGTCCACGAGGGCCGTGCGCACGCCCCGGTAGGCCTCCAGCAGGGCCAGCAGGCGCACGGTGACCGACTTGCCGGAGCCGGTCTCGCCGGATATGAACATGTGCTGGTTCGGCACCACGGCCTCGCCCGCGAACCGGTCGAGCATGACCAGGGCCCCGGAGTAGACGTTGCGGCCCAGGACCACCCCCGAGGCGTGGCCGCCCCCCGAGGCCGTGGCCGGAAGCAGGCAGGCCGCCGCGCCCGTGGTCAGGTTCCTCTCGAAGTCGGCTATCCGGTTGGCCGCGAGCGGCAGGGCCGACTTCAGCCCCTCGTCCTGCCGCAGCACCAGCACGCGGGGCTGGACCCCCCGCCGGGCCAGGGCCGTCTCCACCCGCTCGCACCGCCGCCGGAACTCCTCAGGGTCGCGGCCGTGGACCGCGATCAGCACCGTGGCGAACATCAGCCGGTCGTACCCAAGCTGCACCGCCTGGCGCAGCGCCCGGTAGTCCTCCATCTGGGCCTCCCGCTCCGGGTCCGGCACCTTCCCCCGCCGGAAGTCCATCTCGGCCTGGGTGCGGGCCTGGACCTCCTTCCTGGTGAGCAGGCCCACCACGGTCTTGTCCGGGGCGGGGCTGACGTGCACCGACAGGTCCACGTCCCCGGCCAGGAAAATCTCGTCCAGGAGCCCCACCTGGATCCGCCTGGGCAGGCCGTGGACCGCGTAGACGCGGCAGAAGCGGTCCGCGCCCAGGCGCAGGTAATCGAACCCGATCTCCAGGCCGTCCGGGCAGAAGAGGTCCTGCACCCGCAGGACGTTCCTGGTCAGCGGGTCCGGGGCCCCGGGCTCCGGCCTTCTGGCCTTAAGCCGCGGGAGCAGCATCGTCGAGCACCTGCCTCTCGCCGACGTGATACAAACTCAGGACGCCCTCCTCCAGGGCCGTCGAGGGCCGCCACGCGCGGCCCCGGTTGAGCAGGTGGCTCAAAAGGTCGACCAGGGCCTCGGAGGACAGCGGCTCCAGGCGCATCTTCGCCCCGGCCAGGGCGTCCGCCAGGTTGCTCACCCTGGCCCACAGCTCCCCGGCGGCGTGCTCGAAACCCTTCTGGGTGTCGCAGGGCACGGCCAGGTACGCCTGCCGGGCCGCGGCCTGCCGCTCCCGCATCAGGGCCGCCAGCCACTCGGCCCGGGCTCGCGCCATGTCCGCCAGGGTCCCGGGCAGGCGGGCCGCCGCCTCCCGCAGCTCCTCCGCCGCGGCCCGCGTGTCCACCGCCTCGGCGGTGACCAGGAACTGCACCGGGAAGGTCAGCTGCATCAGGGCCGCCCGCAGGGCGTCCTCCACGGCGTTCTGCTCCCCGTCGGAGAGGAGCCAGAAGTCGGCGGCCGAAATCCGGCACACGGTCCGGTAGCGGCCGCCGGAGAGCACCAGCACGCCGCGCCGGACGTCCTCCACCTCCCAGAAGTCCTTCAGGCCCGCCGAGGCTTTAGCCGCTGTTCCGGGTCGGAAGGGTCCGCCCGCAGGAATCCCGGAGGCCGGGGTCGCTCCCCCGGCCTCCTGCCGCTTCAGGTACCACCAGGTCCCGGCCCCCGTCAGGGCCGCCAGGACCAGCATGATTGCGGTGAACCAGACCACTACTCGTCCCCCCTTAAGTACATCGCCCGCGGTCTGCGCCGCCAGCGCCACCAGAGCCACAGGAACCGGTCGAGCGGCATGTGGTGGGGCCGCGCGAAGGCGAAGGCCGCGCCGATTGCCAGGCCCAGCCCCAGGGGCAGGACCCGGAGGGCGGCGGGCAGGAACAGCGCCGCCGCCCCCAGTCCCCCCAGCAGGAGCGGCCAGGCCAGCAGGTGCGCGAGCTGGCGCAGGTCCAGCAGGCCGCCGAAGATCTTCTCGGGTTCGTTGAGCTGCACCGGCACCGGCCAGGTCCGCATTACTGGTACAACCCCTTAGCCAGGCCGATGATGAACCCCGCCAGCAGGAAGACCGCGCCCAGGGCGATGCCGCCGCCCAGGATGTAGGGCAGGGACTCCATGACGCGCGCCCGCTCCTGCGGGTTGTTGGCCGTCATGATGAGCTTCAGCGCGGTCCAGGCCACCGCCGCGAAGATGATCAGGGCCCCCACCGGCATGAGCACCGGCTTCAGCGCGTTCACCAGGCTCTGGGCCACGTCCTCCGCGGTCCTCTCCGCGATGCCCCCGGTGTCCGCCAGCGCCGGCCGTGCCAGGAGCCACGCCCACAGGGCCAGGGGCAGGGCCGCCAGCTTAACCGCAAGACTGCGCATTCTCCGCACGCTCCTTTCGCTCAGGATTTTCAGGACTTCAGCCACTCCGCCAGGCCCTTCACCAGGGCCACCAGGTACGGCGCGCAGTACCACAGCAGCAGCCCCAGGGCCACGGCAAGAGCCGCGCCGAAGACCCGCTTCAGCACGAGCGAGCCCACGACCACCACCAGGAAGGCCAGCACCGCCGCGGCCGCCAGGGCCAGCTTCGCCGCCACGTCCGTCAGCGGGCTCGCCGCCCGGTACGCCTTCTCGCCCAGGGCCTCCAGCTTGCCCGCGAACTCCTCCGGGCTCACCGGCTTTATCCCGCCGATGGTGCCGGAGCCGCCCTGGGCCGCCTGCCGGGCCCCCTGGGCCTGGTCCGCCAGGGCCGGGGACACCAGGGCCAGGCACAGGGCCAGGCAGGCCAGAACCGCCAGAATCCGCATCCACATCCCACACCCACCCCCTTCCCCCGGATGGTACCGTCCAGGCCGGCCTCGCCCGAAACCGGCCCGGGCTACAGCTCGTCCTCCGCGCCCGCCGGGCCCAAGGCGCAGACCGCCAGCACCAGCTCCCGGGCGAACCCCGGCGCCGGCGTCTCCAGGCCGGCATACCGGCAGGCCCGGCCGCGGCCCTCCGCGAACTCCCAGGGCTCCCCCAGGGCGTCCGCCACCAGCACCAGCTCGGCCGCGCACTCGCCCCCAGCGTGCACGTAGAACGCCAGCCCGCCGGCCTGCGGGTCGAAGGCCCACCGGTCCGCCACCAGGGCCAGGCGGCCGGCCGTGGCGTCCAGCGGGTCCAGGCCCCGGTCCTCCGGGGCCGTGAACAGGTCCACGCGCCAGGGGCCCCTGGTCCGGGAAAGCCACTCCGCCAGTTTTTCCGCTCCGGTCACCTCGTCCGCCTCCTTACCCTCTTAACCCTCATCCTCTTCCTGGCCAGCCTCAGGTCCTTGACCCCCGGGGCCAGCCTCCTCAGGGCCGCCAAGTCCTCCGGCCCGGGCCGCCAGAACACCCGCCGCCACGTCCCGGCCTCCAGAGCCCAGGTCTTGGCAAACAGCCAGACCGCGCCTGACCTTTCCCCGATCCCGACCGCCCAGTCCAGCATCACCCCGTCCCTCTCCTCCAGGAGCCGCGCCGCGTCCAGGGCCAGGGCCGCCCGGTCGCCGGGCCACGCCTTGGGCGGTCGCATGTAGATCAGGTGGACCTTCGGCATCCGCGGCAGCCAGGGCATGGTGCCCGGAGTCAGGAACTCACGGGGCCTCAGGTACGGCAGGTCGCTGCGCCGGTCGATCAGGAACCTGTGCCGGGCCAGGAGACTCCTGATCGTCCCCGGCCGCCGCAGGGCCTTCGCCCACACCAGCACGCTTCCGCCTCCCTTCCTGCCGGGCCATCTGCTCCGCCGCCTCCCGCGCGAGCCTGCGCCGCGCCGCGGCCCGCTCGTCCTCCGGGTAGTCCTCCAGCAGGGCCAGGACGCACACCCTGGCCAGGCGCTCGATGCGGTCCAGCCGCTCCTCGACCTCCAGCCCCCAAAGGAACCGCTCCACCGCCAGCGCGATCAGCTGCGCCGCCGGCACGTGCCGCGCCGCGGCCTCGCGGCGGAGCCGGGCCATCAGGTCCCTGGGCAGGCTGAGGTGCAGGCGCTCCGACTTCGCAGGCATCACTCCACTCCCTTCCTTGCCCGGCCCCTCCGGGCCGGGTCTTCCCGGCGCCGGGTCGCCGCCGGGCTCCGGGCTTTCCGGCCGGCCGGGCTCGGGACTTACCCGACCGCCCGGCCGGCCGCGCGGCCCTCCGGGCCGCCGGGCGGTCCCGGCCGAATTCATGCAAGGCAACACGTGCCGTCCCGAATTGGTCAGGAAAAGGCAGGGCTGAACACGGCTCCGGCCAGGCCGGGCCTGACTTTCCCTGACCAGAATGATCCGCACCTAAAAATAGGTGTTTAGGAGGAGCGGGAGCGGGGCCGCCCCGACCGGCAGGAAGGGGCGGGGTGGACGGACCAAAAACGGCGCAAGCCAACAGCGCCGGGCAACGCTCATTGCCCCCACCCCAACCCCCGGCCGGATTGGCTATCGCCGGGCCCTGGCCTTCTCCGCCTGCCGGGCCAGCCACGCCCCGGCCTGGTCCCAGGAGACGTGGCCGCGGCTCCGGCACTCCATGCACTCCACGGTGCCGTCGGAACAGTACGGGCAAGACTCCGCTCCCGAGCCGCCGCACCGGGCGCAAACCGCTTCGAGAACGGACACGATGCCCGACCCGTGGCAGTCCGGGCAATCGGCCTTTACTCCCGCCCCGTCGCACTTCGGGCAGAAAACGCGGCCCAGGTCCGTGTCCGACAGGTACTGGGCGCACTCCCGGGCACCTGACCCGCACCTGGCCGTCGAACCAAGAGACCATTACCACCAGGCGCATCCCGACGGGCTCCAGCACGCTTATAAAGCCGGTTTCAACCGGATGCTCAGGCTCAGTCACGCTCTCCGCTCGTTTCGGAATACTGCCGGGGCCGGACCCACGGGTCCGGCCCCTCACTCCACCACCTGCCCTACTTCACCGCGTCCCGCAGGGCCTTCCCGGCCCGGAAGCGTACCGCGCGGCCCGCAGGAATCCGGATCTCGGCCCCGGTCCTCGGGTCCCGGGCGGCGCGCTCCTTGGTCGGCACCACCACGAACACCCCGAAGCCGGGCAGGTTCACCCGTTCGCCCCGGGCCGCGGCCTCCCGGATGGCCTCCAGGGCCGCGTCAAGGACCTGGGCGGCCACCTTCTGGGTCACGTCGGCCTTCTCGGCCATGTGGCGGATCAGGTCGGCCTTGGTCATTTCCCGATTCACCTCCTTCCCAAAAAGAAAATAGGCCGGAAAACCCGGCCAGTTAAACCGAGCGCCGAAGACGGGAAGCCCCAAGCCCCTGACGAAAAATTCGAAACCTCCCCAAAGGCTTTTCCGCGGTCGAGTTGCAACCCTCGACCGCCACTGCTCGTCCGGCCGCTGGGCTACCAGGACTCAGTCAAACGCGGTCATAGCCCTGGCAAACGCCGCCGCGTCGATCTTCCTGCCCGCCGACTCCGCGGGGGGCCCGGCGGCCAGGGCCCTTTCCAGAGCCGCCAGCCGGGCCTCAACCGCCGCCAGACGCTCCTCAAGACTTTCCCGGGCCTCCTCCGCCGCAGCGCCCAACTCCAGCCACCTGCGGGCCGTAGAAGCCCGAAGCCTGTCGGGCACCCGCCAGATGGGATGGTCGTCCGGCAGACGCAGTTCCAGCCGTCGCAAGGGTATCCCGCCTTTCCGGTGTTTTACCGGCATTATACCGATAACACCCGCCGGAGCCCAACGCGGTTAGCCGGTGTTATGCCGGTAAGATTCCGGTAAGCATCTTCAGAAACCCCTCGGCGTTGGCGAAGACCGGGTCCGGGACGACGATCGCGTTCGGCAGGCCCGCCGCCAGTTCGTCCCCCAGGAGCAATGCCCCGCCGCCGCACAGGATGGTGGCCCGGATGAATCCCGTCCAGTCGGCCCAGCGGGACGCCACCTGCCGGGCGATCAGGCGGGCCGTCCGGGTTGCGCTTTCGCGGAAGGCTGCCGTGAGGTCTATCTCCCGGCCGAAGTGGAAAGTTGGCTTGCCCTCGCGCGCCGCGTCCAGGACGCGCTGGTGCAGCCGGGCCGGCAGCGGCGCCCCGGCCTCGGCCTCGAAGGCCGCCGCCAGGTCCTTCATGACCAGGTGAACGCCCGCCTCAAGGCTCCCGCAGGCCTCGGGAACCGGGACGGGCTGGCCGTTCCGCATCTCGAAGAGCAGGTAATCCACGGTGTAGCACCCGGTGTCCACCACGGCCACCATGTCTTCGCCGGGCAGCAGGTCGGAATGGGCCAGGACCGCGCCAGCCCCCTGCGGAAATACAGCTATCGGCCCGAAACTCAGGTACACCTCCGGCCCGCCGTCCACAGACACCCACGCCTGAAGGGCCTCAATCCGACGCACGAGGGCCGCC
Organism: Ammonifex sp.; assembly: GCA_020725605.1. GTDB lineage: Bacteria > Bacillota > Desulfotomaculia > Desulfotomaculales > DYER01 > DYER01. The sequence continues at coordinate 28,004 of DYER01000097.1, forward strand.
TTCTGCGATCGGTAGAAGCTGAGCGGTAGCCCCAGGGCCAGCGCGGTCTGGCCGGGGAGCGGGCCGGAACCTCCGGCGTTGACCAGACGGGCCGCGGCCAGAACGAAGAGATCGTGCAGGTCGGCGGGCTTGTCCTTGCCGAGGAAAGACTGGGCGTGCAGGCTGCGCAGGGCCGCCTCGCCCACCAGCACCTCCCGAGCCCGGCCGTCCAGCGCCCTCACCCGCACCCGGTGGCCCACGCCATCGTCCAGGACCCCGCCCAGCGGGTCCGCGGCGGCAGGGGCCACGACGGAGGGGAAGCAGGCGCGGACGCCGGTGTCGGCCACCGCCTTCACGTAGCCGTAGCCAACGTCAATCCCCAGGAGCCGTGACCGTCCTTCAGTCCGGGTCTGGGTCGCAGGGGCCGACTTGTCAAGTACGGTAATCCCCATTTAAACCACCTCCACCGATTTACCACTTCGATCTTGATACCGAAGGCGTTAAGGTACTACTCCGCCATCGGACTCACCACTCCCAAACACCGCATCGGCACCGTCACGTACTGCTCCCCGATGAAGGGCAGCCTCGCGCCCAGGACCGGCACCTCCAGGTCCGCCTCGTAGCCCGGCCGCGCAGTCACGGCGTGCCCCCCGGACCCGGGCACTCGCGTCCCCGGCGGGGCGTACCGGAAGCCGGTCAACCTGATCGGGCCGGGCCATATGGACTCGCCCCGCGGAATAAAGCTGCTCCCGTCGAAGTCCGCCTCTATCATGGCGGCGAAAGCGTACACGAACCACTGGCGGGCCAGG
>DYER01000098.1 GCA_020725605.1 Ammonifex sp.
AGGTAAACCCCACCTGGAGCAAGACCGAATAGGGGGACGATGGAGTGGCCCGCTCCGTCCCCGGGTAAGGTCGCTTGAGGCGTCAGGTAACTGGCGTCCCAGAGAGATGGCCACCCTCGACAGAACTCGGCTTACAGATTTACTCGCGCTAATTCTAAGCCCAAACCCGGCCCGGCGCGACGGGCCGGGTTTAAATTTTATGGGGAGGCTCGTTGTTGTGCATAACGTCATCACCTTGTGCTACGAAGGGGACGAGGAGTTCAAGGCCATGCTACAGGAGGTCGGCTGTCCGCGCTCCCTGCCCGAGATCAAGGCTTACGTGCGGGGAGTCCTGGCCGCGCCCCGCATGGTACCGCCCCTGGACGTTCTCCACCACATCTTCAACCGGCAGCGCATCGTCTTTCCTACCCGCGAGAAGGCGGAGCGCTTTGTAATCAACTTCCTCGGTCTATGGGACGAGCTGGCCAGCACGCAGATGCAGGCCGGCTTTTTCCGGCATCCCCGGGGCGAATATCCGGCCACGGCGGAAGGCCTCCTGCGCCGCATCCAGGACACGGGGACCGAGCTGGAGGCCTTCCTGGAGGGACTGGACCTGGGCGGCGCGGACCCGGAGGAGTTTCCGGCCGAGGGCCGGGAGGCCCTGGAGCACATGGGGCAGGCGGCGGCCCTGATGGACCGGTACAGGGAGGTGCTCCAGGCGGAGGTGCCGGCCGAGCGCCACGTGGCCGAGGCCATGGAAGTCTTCGACCGGCTGGACGAGGTGCTGGAATCCTGCATGCTGGCCATGGTCGTCAGCCTGGCCACGGCCCGGCGCAGGGCCGAGTAGCGCTTCGGCCACGGGGGTTCAGACCCGGTAGGCGGTGCCGGTGGGCACGCGCCAGGTGCGTCCGCCGGGCAATTCCAGCAGGGTGAGAAAGAAGCCGTAGGCGGCCCCGGTGTCCACGGCGATCTTATCCCCGGCGAACCACACCTCGGGACTGCCCGTAAAGAACACCGTGGGCGTGTGGCCGAAGATCACGGTGCGGTCTGCCAGGCCGGTGGGGAAGGCGTAGAATTCCTCCCGGATCCACAGGAGGTCGTCCGGCGACTGGTCCGCGAGGGCCCGTCCGGGCCGCAGGCCCGCGTGCACGAAGACGTAGGGCTCGTGTTCGTAGTACAGGGGTAGGCCTTCCATCCATGAGACGTCCGAGAGCAGGACCTCCCGGCCGGCCCGCCGGTAGCCGGCCAGGGTGGGCCCACCGCCGTTCCAGAGGTAGACGTTTTCCTCGAGCTCGCCCGTCAGATAGTCGAGGAGCATCTGCTCGTGATTTCCCTTCAGGGCCACTGCGCCGGCGGCCACCAGTTCCCGCACCGTGGCCACCACCTCCACCCCGCGGGGCCCGCGGTCGATGTAATCCCCGAGCAGGACCAGCAGGTCCGCCCCCGGCCGGTAACGGGCCTGCCTGAGCAAGCTTACCAGGGCCTCGTGGTGCCCGTGGATGTCGGCCACCACCAGGATGCGTTCCGCCAAGAGGTACCACCCCTCAGGCACTGAACTTCTCCAGGCGGCGGCCGTGGGCGAGCATGAGGGCCATGAGGTGCACCGCCCGCATGCGGCCCAGGCTGCCCCGCTGGCAGGCGTGCTCGGTGAACCCCGCCGCGTCCCGGTCCGGCCGCACCCAGGGCGAATGGAGCAGCAGGGGCACGGGGTGCCAGCTGTGGCTGCGCAGGACCGAAGGGGTCGAATGGTCCCCGGTGATCGCCAGCACGTCGGGCTTAAGCCTCAGAAGTTCGGGAACGTAGCGGTCGAATTCCTCCAGTACCGCCACCTTGCCCGCGGCGTTGCCGTCCTCCCCCCGGGAGTCCGTGGCCTTAACGTGCACGAAGAAATAGTCGAAGTCCGCCCAGCGCTCCCCTAGCACGGCCAGTTCGTCGGCGAGGCTTTCGCCCGGCGTGGGCAGGATTTCCATGCCGGCCAGGGCCGCCAGCCCCCGGTACATGGGATACACCGCTATGGCCGCGGCCCGCAGGCGGTACAGTTTAGTAAACGAAGGCAGCGCGGGCAGGGAAGAGAAGCCGCGTAGCAGGGGAAAGTTGGTCCGGGGTTCGTCCCGCAGCACTGCCGCGGCCCGGTCCACGAACTCGGCGGCCACGGCAGCGGTTTTTCCGGCCGCCTCGTGGAGGGACCGCGGGGGAAGGGGCGGCACCCCCTCCTTCTGGGGATCGGTGTCCGCCACCCTCTCGTCCAGGCCGGGCCCCCGGAAGACAACGGCGAAACGGTGCTCCTTGACGGGCCTCACGATGACCCGCACGTCCCCCACGGCCGGGATGGCCTCCTGCAGGCGCCCGCACACGCGGGCCGTATGCTCCGTAGCCGGTCGACCGGCACGGCGGTCCCGAACCACAGGAGCATCCCCTTTGTATTCCACGGTGGCGAAATTGCCCCGCACCGCCACATCGCCCGGCTCGAGGGTAAGGCCGATGCCCAGGGCCTCCAGCACCCCGCGCCCGATCACCCACTCCAGGGGCTCGTAACCGAAAAGGGCCAGGTGCCCCGCGCTGCTGCCCGGGGTGATGCCCGGCAGCACCGGGTCGATCAGGCCCAGGGCCGAGGCCCGGGCCAGAGTGTTGAGATTGGGCAGCCGGGCGGCCTCCAGCTCCGTCAGACCGCCCAGTTCCGGCACCGGCAGCCCCCCCAGCCCGTCCAGTACCACCAGGAGGAGCTTGGTGTCGGCGGGCTGTACCAGCGTGGCCAGCAGTTCGTGTACGGGCCGCAAAGGGACTCCCTCCCCGGTCATTCCCCGCCGGCCTGCCCGTGTCCGTCGTACGATCGGTGGCGGTGCCGGCGCTTCCCTTCCGCGAGGGAAGGTTTATATTTATTTTAGGTGCCCCCCGGGGAAATCCTGTTCCCGGAAGGGCCGTGGAAAGTTTTTTCTGCACGGGCCTCAGCGGCGCGGGCTTCGGTGCCGGGGCGGCGCAGGCGTTTGACCAGGCCGTTGAAGCGGTAATAAACGTGCTTCAGGGGCCACCGCACCACGCGCCGGTATACCGGAGGGGGTAGGGCGACCGTAAGGAACAACCCGCACCAGGCCGTGGGGCTCCAGGGCCTGAACTTCAGGGCTGCGCGGAAGTCCGCGCGGGCCCCCTGCCGGTCCCCGCCGGTGAACTGCAAGTAGCCCCAGGTGCGGTGGAAGTTGAAGTACAGCCGACGCCGTGTATCCTGGTCCAGGTCCGGCGTCGCGGACAGCAGCTTTTCCAGGGCCTGCCGGCAGTGCTCGCGTACCACGGGCCGGTGGGCGGCCGTAAGGCTGGCGGGGTGGGTGCGGTGCAGGACCAGGGGCTCGGGCACGTAAACGCACGGATAGCGCCGGGCCACCCGGATGAAAAAGTCCCAGTCCTCGCAGCCCCGCAGGCCCTCGTCGAAAAGCCCCACGGCCTCGAAGACCTCCCGCCTGAAGACGGTGGTAGAGGGCCATACGAACTCCCCTGCTAGCAGGCGGTGGTAGATCCGGCCCTCCGACGTGCATCCCAGGCCGTCCGAGAGCCGGTGGCGCGTGGGGCGCAAAAACTCGTCGGCGTGCCAGCCGTCGCAATAGACCCAGGTGGCCTGGGCCTTTTGCGCCAGGGCCGCGAACTGCCGCGCCAGCTTTTCGGGCAGCCAGGCGTCATCGGCATCCAGGAAGGCCACCCATTCACCGCGCGCTCTTATGATGCCCACGTTGCGGGCCGCGGATACGCCCCGATTCCGTTCCAGGCGCACGTAGCCCACCGCCGGGTGGCGCCGCGCCAGTTCCTCCGCCACCGCCGACGTTCGGTCCGTCGAGGCGTCGTCTACCACCAGGACCTCCAGCACGGGCGCGGTCTGGGAGAGCACGCTCGCCACGGCCCGCTCCAGAAAGGCCGCCGCGTTGTAGGCCGTCACCACTACGGATACCTTTCCCCAACCCATCGCCCCCAGTCCTAACGAAAAAATTTTCCCCACTGAACGCCAGTTGCAGTCCCCTTTATTATACTGAAATTACATTCCAATATCACCCGGAGGAGAAGGATTTGGCAGGCAAGCGGGGAAAACTTTTACACATCCCCACCGGACGACATAAAGGGACAAAGGGCGGTGATGCTGACGTGCGCCTGACGGTTACCTTCGGCGGCGAGACCGAAGTGGCGCTGCCCGTGCACTACAACCACCACGTGCAGGCCATGATCTACCGGCAGATCCGGCAGCCCGCCTTGAGGGATTTCCTGCACCAGCACGGCTTCGCCCTGGGCGGCCGGCGTTTCAAGCTCTTCACTTTCTCTCGCCTGCTGGGCCAGCCCCGGCTCCACCGGCTCGCGCAGCAACTGGTCTTCAGGCCGCCCGTACATCTGGTGATCTGCTCCCCCGTGCCCGTGGTGCTGCAGGAGATCGCCAACGGCCTGCTACGGGAGGGCCGGGTGTGGCTGGCCGGGGTTTCGCTGGAGGTGCGGGAGGTGAAGGTACGCGACAACGTGGTGCGGAGCCGCGAGGTCGTGGTGCGCATGCTCTCGCCCCTGGTCACCTACAGTACGGTTCCCGTAGGTACGGGCTCCTACACCTATTACTATTCACCCTTCGAGCCCCGGTTCCGGGAACTGGTCCTGGCCAATCTGGCCAGGAAGTACCTGCTGGTCTTCGGCCGGCCAGCCATTGAGGCCGGCTTCGAAATCGCCCCGGAGCGGGTGGGCCCCGGGGACCTCAAGATCGTAAACTACAAGGACACGGTCATCAAGGGCTGGATGGGCACCTACCGCCTCACAGGGGACCCGCAACTGCTGGAAATCGCCTTGAGTGCGGGCTTGGGCGCCAAGAATTCCCAGGGCTTTGGCTGCTGCGAACTGAGGGGGGAGTGAGATGCTGGAGGCGGTGAGCCTGCTGGGCCGCTTGCTGGCCGGAGAAAACCAGGACGTAGTGGCGGATCTGGCGCAGGAGGTGCGCCGCCCGCGCGGGGTCGACCGGGTCTACCTGGTCAAACTGGACTTCCGGGATGACGGCCTGGCAGCAGACCTGGAGGAGGTGGGCATTGATACCGCACTGCGCTACCGCTGGGTGGGTAACGCCGTGGGCAATAGGCCCCAGATGTTCCTGACCACCGACAACTTGTCCTACCTGGTGGGGCCGAGCCCGGTGAACCTTACGGCGGCCCTGGAACGAATGGGCCTGGGGAACACGGCCCTCTGCCGGAGCCTGCATACCATTTTGGGCCGCTTTTTCGGTTCCCTGCCCGACGGCAGTAGGGTGCTGGACGTGGAGGCCCTGGGATGGGTGGCGCCCGGTACCCTTAGGCGGTGGTGGGACGGTAAGCGTAAGGCACGGGAGGTTCACAAGCTGGTGGCCGGCGCGGTCCAGGAGCGGGTGCTCGCGGAACTCGGCGTATCGGCGAAAGAGGTGGCCCTCTGGACCCTGTGCTTCCGGGGAGAGCCGCTGGCCGCGGACCCGGCCTACGACCGGGCCATCCTGGCCTACAAGGAGGCCGCGTTCGCCGAAACCGGCACCGGCACGTTCACCGGTACCTGCTCGGTGTGCGGGGCCCGCGACCGGCGGGTGAGCCACGACCTGGCCCGCCTGGACTTCTTGAAGTACTACATCACCGACAAGCTCGGCTTCGCCTCCGGGGTGAGCGAGGAGGGTTTTGTCCGGAACTTCCTGGTCTGCGCGGATTGCTTCCGCGGCCTGCTGGTAGCCGAAAAATACGCCCGGCAGCGCCTGAACGTGCGCGTCGGACCCCTCAACTTCCTGGTGCTGCCGGCCTTCCTGGTGCCGGTGGACCTACAGCGCCGCGACGCCGAGGGGTGGGCCGCACGGCTGCACGCCCGCGTCTGGGCCCTGGCGGACACCGCCGGGTGGCTGGAAGGCATCGGCGGGCACCGGGGCCTCGAGTCCGAACTGGCGGACCTGGTTGACGAACTGCCCCACGAGAACGTGGCCCTGCTAAACTTCCTGTTCTACCAGAAGAGCCAGAGCGAGCTGCGGGTACTGCGCCTGGTGAAGGACGTGGCGCCCGGCCGCGTTTCCCATCTTCTGAGGGCGGCCCACCGGCTGGCCAACCGGGCGGTGGGGTTGCTGGGTGCTGAGGAGCGGCGCTGGTGGCTCGACCTCACCGGGATCTGCCACCTGGTACCCCTGCGCACCGGAAGGGGCGTAGAGCACAAGAACCTGCTCCACATCTACGAGTCCCTGCTCACCGGCCGGCCCGTGGGGTACGACTTTTTAATCGCGCAGTTCCTGGCCCTGGCCAGGATCTACCTGACCGGACAGTTCGAAGGCACCAACGTGCGCCGGCCGGGGCCCGGGTTCGAGGGGGTGGAAATGGCCTTCAAGCTGCTCCAGGCCAACCTCCTGCTGAGGCTCTTGCACGAGGAAAACCTGCTGGAGGGAGGGATATTTTTGGAGGGTCAGCCCGTGTTGCACCTCGAGGGCCCGATGAGGGAGTACCTGGCTGAAATGCGGTATACCGGCCCCCAGGCGGCCCTGTTCCTGCTGGGCTACCTCATCGGAGAGGTGGGTAAGGGCCAGTTCCGGGCCGGGCATGAGGGCAAGCCGGTCATGGAAAAAATCAACTACCAGGGTCTCAGCTGGCAGAAGGTTATGCAGCTGAGCAACGAGATCGTGGAGCGCCTGCGCCAGTACGACCGCCTGCGCTATAACGAGCGTCTCTACGCCGAGATGAAGCGCCTGCTGGACGCGCACCGCGGCGACTGGCCCCTGACGCCGCAGGAGAATACCTTTTACGTCTTGTCGGGATATGCCTACGGCGTACGGGCCGCCGGCCGTGAGTGAGCAGGGAACCGGGCCGGGACGGGTCCGGTTCGCGGGCCCGGACGGTGAGGCCACCGGGACGTTACTGCATTGGGGCGTGACTGCTGTGGCGAAAGGCCCCATGTAGCGCGCGCGGCCGGTTTGCCACCGGTTCCGGTCCCGGCGGTGGTGATCTTGGTGATCCATCTGACAAAGGAGGTATGAACGGTGCCCGAAGTGATCCGCGAAAACGGAGAGATCCTGTTTCTCTACGACGCCACCATGTGCAATCCCAACGGGGATCCGGACGACGAGAACCGCCCCCGCATGGACACCGAGCGGGAGCGCAACCTGGTCTCGGACGTGCGCCTCAAGCGCTACATCCGCGACTACCTCCAGGACCGGGGGTACACCATCTACGTCACCAAGGCCGAGGGCCTGGTGATCGCCGGCGAGCGACTCAAGCAGGTGTTGGGCCGGGAGGACCAGCCCACCCGCCGCGACCTGCCGGAGCTGCTGGCCAGACTCATCGACGTGCGCCTTTTCGGCGCCACCATGCCGGTGAAGGGCGAACGGCGGGGGGAGGGTGAGGCCATCAACCTCACCGGACCGGTGCAGTTCAACTGGGGCTACTCCCTGAACCGGGTGCAACTGGTGGAGTCCAACACCATCTCGTCCCAATTCGCCTCCGAGGAAAGGGCCCGGCAGGGCACCTTCGGCAAGGACTACAGGCTCTACTATTCGTTGATCGCCTTCCACGGCGTCATCAGCGCCCGGCGGGCCGAAGTGATGCGGCGCCTGGCGGACGGGCGCACCGACGTAGCTACGACCGAAGAGGACCTGCGGCTGCTGGACGAGGCCATGCTAAAGGCCATTCCGCTCCAGGCCACGCGGAGCAAGGTGGGGCAGTACCCGCGCCTTTATGCCCGCTTCGTGTTTACCGACGCGGAAACCTTTATGGGGGACCCGCGGCCGAATTTGAGGCTGAAGCCGGACCGCGGCCTGCGATCCGTCGGTGAGGTCACTCTGGAAATTAACGGTATGGAGGACCGGCTGGCGCGGGTAATGGACCGGATCAAGCGCGTTCACGTCTGGCAGGACCCCGAACTCCGCACCACCATGGACGGCCGCCCGCTAACCCTTCCGGCCTGGCTGGAGGAAGTGTGCGGGCCCCAGAAGGTGGTGTACCTGGGAAAGGACTGAGAGCCTTGGCCCTCGTCGCGGTGTTCGATTTGTGCGGGCCCATAGCCCATTTCAGAAAGTACTATACTAATTCGTCCTCCCTGACCTACGGCTTTCCACCGCGCACGGCCCTAATGGGCGTGGTGGCGGCCGTGGCGGGCCTGGAGCGCGACTCCTACTACGAGATCCTTGCACCCGGTCGGGCTTCCTTCGCCGTGGTCGGTCTCACCCCGGTGCGGCGCCTGATCCAGACCGTCAACTATGTGCGTACCAAAGGGGAAGACCTGGCGCGCCTGCGTGGTCTGGGCGCGGCCCGCGGGACCCAGGTACCGCTGGAACTGCTTCTGCCCGCCGGTGAGCACCTCACCTTGCGCTTCCGCGTTTTCTTCTCCTGCGCGGACGGGGCGCTGGTGCAAGAGGTGGCGGCGCGCCTGGCCGACCGCCGGCCGTACTTTCCCCTGTACCTGGGCCTCACCGAGTTCATAGCCGAGGCCGAACCGGTGGCCCTGGCCGGTCCGGGAGACTACGAGGTGGTACCGCCCGGAGGGGCGGTGGTCCTGGACTCGGTGTTGCAGGCCGGCTTACTGGCCGGGGTGGTACTGGGCCGCAACGGCGGATCGGGCCCGCGCTTCGTGCGCGAGCGCGCGCCCTTCGCCTTCGGCCCGGGTCGCACTCTGGCCCCGCCGGCGGACGTGATTTTTGAAGCCGGGGCACGGCCGCTTCCGGTGCGCCTGCGCTGCCCGGCCTACAGGTTCCGCCTGCCGGACCGCACCTGCACCGTGGCCTTTCTGGAGGGAGAACTGTGCGCTACTTCGCCCACAAGGACGAGCGGAGGCGCTACCTGCTGAGCGCCCACCTGGCCGCCGTGGCCGCGGGCGCCGCGGCCAGGCTGGACTCCTGGCCCCGGGGCCGGGAACTGGTGCTCCCGGCCCTGGTGGCCGCCTTTGCCCATGACTTCGGCAAGTACACCGGATTCTTTCAGAGATACCTGGAACTGGGCGAGGCCGCGGAGCACAGGCACCACGCCCTCATCTCGGGGCTGTGGGCCGCCTTCCTAGCCGAAAAACTGGGCCTGGCCGAGGAGTGGCGGCTGCTGGCCTTCCACGCCGTGGCCTACCACCACCGGGATCTGGACCGCCCGGAGCGGTTGCTCGTCGCCCCCCGGCGCCTGGCGGACCCCTGGGAGACCCTCGAACCCGACGAGTTCCGCCGTGTCCGTAGCCTCCGGGCCCAGGTAGAAGACCTGGCGGAGCGCAAACGGTCCGTGGCCCGCTCACTACGCACGGCCTCCCGCCACCTCGGCCGGCTCCTGCGCCGCCGGGGCCTGCCTGCCGGACTGTGGCCGGTGGCGGACTGGTCCGCCTTGCTGGAGGGTTTCCTGGAGGGATGGCTGGGCGTATACGGGGAACTCTACCGGTACTGGCGAGGCGTGGCCCGGGCCGTCCCTGACCCGGGCCGCTACTTCAGGTGGCTGGCGGTCTTTTCGGCCCTCATCGACGCCGACAAACTTCACGCGGCCCGAGTGAACGACGTGGCCCGGGTGCCCGTTCCGGCCGACGCGGTGACGGTTTTCCGGGCGGCCCGCTTCGGCCCGCCCGCGGACCACGTGGCCCGGCTACGGGCGGAGCTCTACGAGTACGCGGCGTCTCGCATGGCCGCGGCTCGGCCGGAGCGGCGCCTCTTCACCCTCACCGCGCCCACCGGGAGCGGCAAGACCCTGGCCGTGCTCAACGCGGCCCTGCTCCTAAGGGCCCGCCTGGCGGAACGTACGGGTCGGGTACCCCGCATTATTTACGCCCTACCCTTCACGAATATCATTGACCAGACCCACCGCGTCTTCTACGACGTGCTCCGGGAGCGGCTGCCCGAATTCGCACGCGACCCGGCCCGCTACCTCCTCAAGCACCACCACCTGGCCGAGCCGGCCTTCGCCACGGAGCCGGAAGAGGAGCGACCCCTGGAAGAGTCGCTACTGCTGACCGAGAGCTGGCAGAGCGAAATCGTGGTCACCACCTTCGTCCAGCTGCTGCAGACCCTCATCGGCCACCGCAACCGCCTGCTGAAGAAGTTCCACCGCCTGGGCGGGGCCATCGTGATTATGGACGAGGTCCAGAACGTGCCGGTGGAGTACTGGCCCCTGGTGGAGACCACGCTGCGCCGGGCCGCGGAGGAGCTGAACCTGCACCTCATCCTCATGACCGCCACCCGGCCCGAGTGGTTCGGCCCGGAGGAGGCCCTGGAACTGGCCGGGGACCCCCGAACCGTGGAAGGGTTTTTTGCGGCCCTGAACCGGGTAACTGTGGGGGCGGACCTGCGACCCGTGGACATCCCGTCCCTGGCCGCGGAGTTCGTGGCCCGCCACCGTCCGGACCGCAGCTACCTGGTGGTGTTCAACACCATCCGCTCCTCGGTGGACTTCTACCTGGTCGTTAGGGAGGCCCTGGGGGGCCGCGCGCCGCTCTACTACCTTTCCACCAACGTGGTTCCGGCCGAGCGGGAGCGCCGCCTCCGCGAGCTGCAGGCCGCCCTGGCCGCCGGCCGTAAACCCGTGCTGGTCTCCACCCAGGTGGTGGAGGCCGGCGTGGACCTGGACTTCGACGAGGTGTGGCGGGACATCGGCCCCGTAGACGCCGTGGTACAGGTGGCGGGGCGCTGTAACCGGCACTTTCGCCGCCCTCGCGGGGAGGTGCGGGTTTTCAGACTGGCTGACCAGCAAGGAGTGCCCGCCAACCGCGTCTACGGTCGGGTGCACATCCTGGCCGCCGAGAGGGCATTTGCGACCCGACCCAGGCTCCAAGAGCCGGACTTCTACGGACTGGTGGCGGACTTCTTCGCCGCGGTACGGGCCGCCAAATCCACGGACCGGAGCCGGGACCTCCTGCGGGCCATGGAGGAGCTGGCCTTCCGCGGCGAGGGGGAGGCCGCGGGAGTGGCCGACTTCCGCCTCATTGAGGACCTTCCGGGGTACGTGGAGGTCTTCGTGGTGGCCGACGAAAGGGCCGCCGCGGTCTGGGAGCGCTACCGGGAACTGCTGGCCTGCCGGGACCGGGCCGAGCGGTGGCGCGGGCTGCTCGCACTGCGCCGCGACTTCTTCAGGTACCTGGTCTCGGTCCCCGCCCGCCTGGTCCTGGGCCGGGTGGACACCACCACCAGGCCGTGCCACGTCCCGGCTTACCTTCTGGACGAGGTCTACGATCCCGAGACCGGGTTCAAGCGGGTGGAGGAGGGCATGCTCATAATCTGAGGGGTGCCGTGCCGGTGCCGGGCGGCCCTGCCGAGAGGAGGTCCCGGCGGTATGCCCGTAATCCGAGGGGTGATGAAGGGCGGGGCCGTATGGTGTCCCGAATGTGTCCCGGCGGTATGCTCGTAATCTGAGGGCTGCCGTACCCGGCGCGGGCCGAGCGGGTATGGCGCGGGGACCGGGTGCCGGCACCGGCCACCACTCGGGCGGGGCGCCGTACCGTCCGCAGCCCGGCCGCGGCGTGGTACGGGCGCCGGCCCGGTCCGGTGCGGTCCGCGGAAGGGGGGATGAGCGTGACGGCGCAGGAGGAGCCTCGCATCACCGGCAGCCTGGTGCAGTCCTACCTGGTCTGCCCCCGCCAGGCCTGGCTCATGAGCCGCCAGATCTGCCCAGACGAGGATAACGTTCACCTCGAACTGGGCAGGCTCATTCAGCAGCAAACCTACGCCCGCGAGCGTAAGGAGGTTGCCGTGGGTCACCTTAAGCTGGACCTCCTCCGCCGGGGCAACAAAGAACTCGTGGTGGGCGAGGTCAAGAAATCTTCGCGGGCCGTGGAGGCGGCCCGCATGCAGCTGGCCTTCTACCTCTACGAGTTGCGCGAAATGGGCGTGGAGGCCGAAGGGGAGCTGCTTTTCCCGGAAGAGCGGCAGAAAGAGACCATCGTGCTGGACGACCGCTGGACCGCCCGGGTGGAGGAGACCAAAGCGCGCCTGGCCGAAGTGCTGCGGCGGCCGGTGCCGCCCCGGGCCGAGCGCACCGGCTTCTGCCGCAAATGCGCCTACGCCGAGTTCTGCTGGGCCTGAGCCGGAGCACCGTTGGCGGGAGTTTCTTCCCTCACACGGCCTTCCTGGCAAATCCGCGGGTCGAGGCGGGTCTACCGGGGCCCATCTCGGGCGGCCCGCGTGTGGTTTCGCGGGGTCCGGGCCCGGGGAAGGCGGCCGGCGGTCGGGGCCGCACCTTTGCCGGCCCGCTGCGGGCAGCCCCGCGGTGGCACTGGTCGGCAGCGGCGGGCGGTTGCGCGCCGTGCGCCCGGCCGAGAGGAAAAGGGCACCAAATGTCGAATGGAATTCACAGGCATCCGGAACCGGCGGGGGCGGCGGGCGTGCAGAAGACGCTTTACGTGTTCACGGGGGGCGTTTTGCGCCGCAAGGAGAACACCCTGTGCGTGGAAACCGAAGAAAAGACCAGGTACCTGCCCGTGGAAAGCGTGCGGGACGTCATGGTCCTGGGCGAGGTGGAGTTTAACAAGAAGCTACTGGAATTCCTGCACGAGCACGAAATCCTTCTACACTTTTTCGACTATTACGGGAACTACGTGGGGACCTTCTACCCCCGGGAGCACTACAACTCGGGCTTCATGATCCTGCGCCAGGTCGAGCACTGCCTGGACCCGGAAAAGCGATTGTGGCTGGCCCGGCGCTTCGTGGACGGGGCCCTGGCCAACCTCCTGCAGGTCCTCGAGTACTACCGGCACCGCGGCAAGGAAGTGGGGACCTACGTGGAGGCCATTAAGGAACTCAAGGACCGGCTCCCGGGTTGCGCCACCACCGAGGAACTCATGGCCATGGAGGGCAACGCCCGGGGCTACTACTACGACGCCCTGAACGTTATTCTGGAGGACGGCCCCTTCGCCATGAAGAGGCGCACCAAGCGGCCGCCCGCGGACCCGCTGAACGCGCTGGTGAGCTTCGGCAACTCCCTGGTCTACGTGAAGGTGCTGACCGAGATCTACAAGACCCACCTGGATCCGCGCATCGGATACCTCCACGCCACCAACTTCCGGCGCTTCACGCTGAACCTGGACGTGGCCGAAATCTTCAAGCCCATCCTGGCGGACCGCGTGATGCTCAGCCTGCTGGGCCGGCGGGTCATCGGCGAGGACGACTTCGAGCGCCGCGGCGGCGCGGTGCTCCTCAAGGAGAAGGGCCGGCGCAAGTACGTGGAGGAGTTCGAGCAAAAGCTCCAGACCACCTTCCACCACCGGGCCCTGAAGCGCAACGTCAGCTACCAGACCCTCATCCGCCTGGAACTCTACAAACTGGAAAAGCACTTCCTGGGGGAGGAACCCTACGAACCTTTCGTCAGCCGGTGGTGAGCGGCTCGGGCGGGCAAGCGGGAGCGACTGCGAAGGCGACCGGGCCGGACGACTCGCATTTCTGCGTGCCCTCGTCAAGGCGAGTTGACGGCGCGGACCGGGGGTGAGGCGAGTAGATGTACGTTATTTTGGTGTACGACGTGAACGTGGCCCGCGTGGCCAAGGTATTGAAGACCGCGCGCAAGTACCTTCACTGGGTACAGAATTCGGTGCTGGAGGGCGAACTCACCGAAGCAGGATATCGCAAACTCAAGCGCGAACTAGAAAAAATAATCGACCTGGACCAGGACTCGGTGCTGTTTTACATCTTGGACTCCGGACGCTACGCCGAGCGCGAGTTGCTGGGGGTGCGCAAGGGTGGTGAGGAATGGATTGTGTGAGCACGGCCGTGTCGTCGACCCCCGGTGGCGCAAAAACCCCCGGACATCGACGACACCACACCTGCCGGCCCGCGGCCGCGCCAAGGCCTTGCGCCCCGAGCGCTCCCGGCCCCAACGCCGGGCCCGGCCCCGCGCGCCCAACCCGGCCACCTTCACACCGCCCGGCAAACCACCCCGCGCCACACGGGCACAAAATGGACTGCGAGCCTACCTATGAGGAATTGAAACATTGTCAAAAGTAATGATAGTCATTATTAACAAGAGGACTGCGAGCCTACCTATGAGGAATTGAAACGGGAGATAAGACCGTGGTAAAATTAAGCTAGCCACACTGCGAGCCTACCTATGAGGAATTGAAACACGGCACATTCCACTCCACGAACTTCTCCGCTACGTACTGCGAGCCTACCTATGAGGAATTGAAACC
>DYER01000099.1 GCA_020725605.1 Ammonifex sp.
TTCCACCCCGCCGGCCACGTAGATGCGACCCACGCCCGCCCGGATGTAAGCGGCGGCCAGGTTCACGGCGCTCGACCCGGACCCGCACTGCCGGTCCACGGTCAGGCCGGGCACGCCGATCGGCAGGCCGGCCTTGAGGAGCGCCAGGCGCGCCATGCAACCGGGGGCCCCCAGGCAGTGGCCGAAGATAACCTCGTCGATCTGGCCCGGGTCGGCAAGCCCGCTGCGCCGGACCACCTCCCGGATCACCAGTGCGGCGCAGTCTTCGGGCGGCACGTCCCGCAGGGCCCCGTTCTCCCGGGCAATAGGTGTTCTCACGGCGCCGACTATCACGGCCTCGGGCATTTGGAGTTCCTCCTTTTACCGGGTGTTTGGTGGTGAAATATGCATCCGACCGCCACGTGTTTAACATTGAAACCTTGGGCGGCGCTCTTGCGTTTCACCGCTGTGACCTCCACGGTGCGGTCTTTTCGGCCTTTCTTTGCAACATCCGTGCCAGAGCACTCCCTCATGGGCGGTCGGCGGGCGAAGCGCCGGGCCGGAGGTTGGGTTGCGGTGGCGATTCCGGGTGCTGAGCGCAGCGGACGTCTTCGGGGATGGGTTCCCCGGGCGGTGCGTAGCGGCACCGCGGGAGGAAGGAAGGATCGTGGCGGAAAAAGGCACTGCCGTGGACCGAAGGACCGTCCGGTGACGAAGAGCACCGCCGCGGTGTGAGCATGCACCATTTGGGGAGCTTACCGTGCGGGGCGAAGGGGTACCCCGTGGTTATGAAAGTTGGTACAAGGATTGCAATTAGTTAATGTACGACACTGCGGAAAAGTAGAAAACCAACGGACAGAAGTAGTTGCTTTTAGCAAGTCTCAAGGGGAACGGACGGATCTAGTTCGTGGGGCCCATCGGTCTTGCATCCCGCACAAGATGTGGGTGATAGGAGGAATTGACGCTGGGGGTGCCGCACGCAGAGTTTGTTGGCTGTGGCCAAGGACACGAGCCGCTATAGGGTCGCGCTACAGGCAAGCGTCTGCGGGCATAGGGTGCAGCGAAACGAGGCAGGGCCCGTGTGGACGACGTAGAGGAACTCGTAAGAGGGGGTAGGAGTCCGCGGCGGTGGAATTCACGTTTCTCTAATGACGTGGTACGTGGCACGGGAGTGGGGTTCGGTGCTTTTGTGATGCCCGGAGCGAGGCCGAGGTTAGAACTCACGGCGTTTCTCTAGAATGAAGGGACCTAACTCGAACGGCGGTTGAATGGGGAAGTCCAAACAAACCCAATTCCTGTGGGAGAAGTTGACAATCCAGGAGGTGGAACCCGTGACAGAGAGCCTCTATTTTGAGCAGCTGGAGGCCTGCTGGCGGCGCGTCTGGCCTCATCCGTCTCTCCCGGAGCGGCCTGTCAAACCCTTCGGGGACCTTCCGATATGCCATTACGTAACCGAATACGCGCGGCGCCGGCCGGAAAGGGATTGTCTCATCTATTACGGACGGCGACTCTCCTACCGGGAAGTCGACGAATTGAGCAATAGATTCGCCAATTTCCTGCTGGACATGGGCCTAAAGAAGGGCGACAGAGTGGCGCTGATGCTCCCCAACTGCCCGCAGTTCTACATCGGGTATCTCGGAACGCTGAAGGCGGGCGGCGTCTGCGTGTTGCTGAATCCCCTGTTGAAGGAACTGGACCTGGAGTCCCTGGTGCAGGAAGCGCAACCGGTAGCCGTCCTGACGCTGGACCAGCTTTACCCCCTGGTGAGCGGGGTGGTGGCGAGGGTTAACCCCTCCGCCCGCGTGATCCCAACAAGCTTTGCGGAATTCCTGCCGCCCGAGCCCGAGATACCGTTGCATCCCACCATGCAGGGGGCGGCACCCCTTGGGGAAACCTCGGCCTACCTGTCCTCGCTTTTAGAGAAGAGTTCGGCGGCCCCGCCGCCGGTGCAAATCTCACCCGAGGACTACGCCACCATGAACTTTACCGGCGGAACCACCGGGTTACCCAAGGCCGTGCTGCACCGCCACCGCAACATCATCTACACAGCGGCCTGTATCTACACCTACAATTACGCTCATTTGCTTGTGGAAGACCATTCCGGAAGACCCGTAGATTTTCAGGGTTTCCTGGACGCAATATACCGGGACGAGGTGGCCATGGCGGCCATGCCGATTTTCTGGATCGCCGGCAAAGACGTCGGTGTGGACGGCCCGCTTTTCGGCGGCTCCACCATCGTTCCCATCACGCGCTGGGACCCTGCGGTGGCCATGGAAGCCATTGATAGGTACCGGGTAACCACCATGTACGCACCGTTTGATCTTTACTGGGAGATCCTGACCCATCCGGCGCAGGACCGGTACAGCCTGAAAAGTTTGCGACTCTGCGTGGGGTCGAGCTTTATAAAGGGTCTCAGCCGGGAACTGCGGGAAAGGTGGCGTCTCCGCACGGGAGCCATTCTCCGCGAGGCGGCCTACGGCCTAACCGAGACGCACACCTGCGACACCATGACGGGGGGCTTTCACAGGGGGGACCTCGACATCGAGCGGAGCCAGACCTACGGTGGGGCGTTCTGCGGTATTCCCCAGCCGGGAACGCTCGTCAAGATCGTGGACCCGGAGAGCGGAGAGCTGTTGGGTCCCGGCCAGAAGGGTGAGATCGTGATCAAGTCGCCCTCGGTTGTCGAGGGGTATCTTAATAAGCCCGAGGAAACGGCCAAATCCTTCCGCGAGGGCTGGCTCCACACCGGGGATATCGGCATGTACGACGAGGACGGCTTTTTGTACTACATTTCCCGAACCAAGTACATGCTCAAGGTTTCGGGCGTCAGCGTCTACCCTACCCAGATTGAGATGCTCCTGCTGAAACACCCCGCGATTGAACTGGTGGGTGTGATCGGGGCGGATGACCCGGTAAAGGGGCAGGTACCCATCGCCTACGTAAAGCTGAAGGAAGGTTTTCCCGCGGTAACCGAAGCCGAGTTAATCGACTGGTGCCGCAAGAATATGGCGGCCTACAACGTACCTCAGCGGATCATCATCGAAAGTTCGCTGCCGTTGTCGGCCACGGGCAAGGTTATCAGAGAAGAGCTGGTGCGCGACTACGCCCGCAGGTTCGCGGCTGGATGTTCACCATCGGAGGAGAAACGAGGAGGCCAATTCAGGAGCTATCGCAATCTCTCGTTGGAATGGCGTGGATCCGTTCTGTACATCACCATCAACCGTCCGGGAGCCTTGAACGCCCTCAATCGGGAGACGCTGGAAGAGATTATCGCGGTGTTGCGCACCGAGGCGCGGGAGGCGCGGGTGATCGTTTTTACCGGGGCGGGGAACAAGGCTTTCGTAGGCGGGTCGGACATACGCGAGATGGACGGAATGGACGCGCTCAAGTTCCGGGAGTACATGCGCGTATTCGCGGAAGCCATAGGGCTGATAAGAAGTATAGAGAAGCCCACCATCGCCGCCGTGAACGGTGTGGCTTTCGGGGGCGGCAATGCGCTGGCTCTTTCGTGCGACTTCGTGGTAGCAGCCGAGGGAGCCCAGTTCGGCCAGCAGGAAATCAACGTCGGCATTTTCGGTGGCGCGAGCCTTCTCACTGCTTTGGTGGGTAGGATACGGGCGGCGGACGTTGTCTTTACGGGCAGGGCACTCGACGCGCGCGAAGCCCATGCCTGGGGACTGGTGACCCGGGTGGTGCCGGCGGACGCACTGGCCGAAGAAGTGGCGAGGCTGGCGGAACATCTTGCCAGCCGCCCCCCCAAAGCCCTGGCGCTGGCCAAGCAAGCGATCAATTACGCCATGGCGGTGCCCCCGGATGCGGCCGCAACTTACGAGAGAGAACTCATCAGTTTGTGCTTTGACACTCGAGATCAGAAGGAGGGGATGCGTGCCTTCCTGGAGCGCAGGAAACCGGTATTCACGGGTGAGTAGTGCAGCCGACTGTTACTGTTTTCTTTCATTATACAGTAGCTATGGCAATCAGATGAGGGGGTGTACGGCATGTCTCCCGTCATTAGAATGTCGGGGAATGACTTCGTCATTCTGGCTATGATTGTGGTTGCTACGCTTATTATCTATGTTCCCTGGCACTTCGATATAAAGATAAAGGGTCTGTGCCTGATGGGCTGGATGCTAATCGGGTTGTACTTTCTTGCCCCGGTAGTTTCCTTGATCCTCATCGGTAGAGAAAAGGAAAGACGCTAATGGCTTGCTGCCGCCGACTGCAAAGGGCGCGCTTGAAAATGATGAAGGTGGAAAGGGGATTGGGTTGTGGCGAAAGGCGTTGAGCTGAGCATTGTAATCCTGTACTTCTTGCTATGCATCGGAATAGGCGTTTGGTCGCGAAGGTTAGTGGCAAACAGGGCTGAGGAATACTGGGCTGCCGGCAGAAGTATTGGGACATTTCTTAACTCATGGGCTATCCTAGCTGCCCTCACCAGTGGAGGGTCCACGCTGGCTGCGCCAGGTACAGCTTATAAGCTGGGTGTGCCTTACGGGTCTAGCCTGGTTGCGGGAGCAATCTGTGGCTTTTCGTTGGCTTCGGTATTGGTAGCCAGGTATTTGCGAAATGCCGAGGTATACACGGTTCCAGAATTTCTGGGTAAACGCTATAACGATAATAAAACGATTGGGATACTTGTACCAATAATTGTTCTCCTTACGAACGGGATGTATATGGTGGCGCAGCTCAAGGCTACGGGGTTAGTTATTAGCTGGTTGACGGGACTGCCGTACGTCTACGGATTGGTTATTGGAACAGTCACCTTTATCCTGTATGTTTCCATCGGTGGCATGTGGGCAGTGACCTACACTGACGTCATACAGGGAATGCTTTTAACCTTTGTCACCATAGCCTTAACAGTTACAGCGGTAGCGAGGTTCGGGCTGGGAAATATGGCTACTCACGTTGTCACAGATGCGCCTCAGCTGGGCTCGATCGCGGCAGCTTTACCCTATTCCTCCTACGTGGGTGGTTTTATAAGTTGGGCGCTGGCCGTTTGCGTGCTGCCACATTTGATGATGCGCGTGTTTACTGCTCGGAACGTAAGGTCCGCGCGTCTTTCACTTAATTATGGGATGTTAATCTATGCGTTTGTAATGGCCTCTGCTGTATTGCTTGCGATGGCATGTAGCTTTCTGCCGTCGGACGTGCTACGTCGTGTGCCGGCCGACCAGTACCTACTGAACTTGGGCGACATGCTCTTTGGCCCGATAATGAAGGGTGTTCTGGTAGCCGGGGTTGCGGCTGCGGTAATGTCGACTGCAAGCGGTTTGTTACTGGCATGCAGTGCCGCTTTTACCAATGATCTTTACAAGCAATACATCCGGCCTAACACATCTGAGCGCGAGGTAGTTCGTGTAGCTCTTGTTACCACCTGGGTAGTTGGCGTAGCCACATTGATCCTGTCCATTAAGCCTCCGCCGTTCCTGGTGGTGCTGTATACGGCGGCCGTGGCCTTTCTAGTGAGTTCTTTGTTTGCACCCCTTATCCTGGGAATTTGGTGGCGCAGGATGAATACCGCTGGTGCAATCGCAGGGTTGATAGTTGGAGCTGTTACCTTCAGTATATGCTTCTTTGGATTAGATATGCCGGCATCAACAGAGATTCTGGTTGCGCTACCCCTATCACTTGTGGCAGCCGTGGTTGCCAGTCTGTGTACGAAACCGCCTGCACCCGAGGAGATATCTTTCTTGAGGAAAATTCACGAGGCAGGATTAGGTGGTTGAAAACCTATCTTTCCAGCCCTTAGCTGAAGAGGTCACGAACCTCTGGCACACGGAACGGAGCGTGGCTGCCCCAGCTTCCTATCGTAAATGCGGTTCCGGGCATTGCTTAGTACGGCTCCACATGAGTTGCTATCCCTTTTTGGCTGGCGTGTGTCCCGCTCGCTCCCGTGCTCCGTAGACCGGGTTACGGAGAACATGACTATGACGAAACGGCAAATGAATACAGGCTTAACAAGAGCTTCAGCGAGTACTGGGATAGGATTAGGGAATCTAAAGCTACCTGCGCTATACTATTGGAGGTTGTTATCCCTTTGCTAATGAGCAGGCGCGTGAGCCCATATGACCGAGAAAATACCTTAAACAAGGCGTACATGCAACCATTACCTAAATACTACCACCAAGTAGCTGAGAGATTTGGATTCGATTTTGTACTTGCTGGATACGGGCAAACGGAAGCGGGAAATGCGTTCTTTGCTATAATTGATGAGCTACCTGGAGAGATGGGAACACCGGAAGAGCTATAAGAGGGCTTGTCAAAGGATGAGATCAGGGAGCCGGCAAGGGTGGATGGTTACTTGTAACAGGCGATTCGGCCCTCAAAAAGGGGTTTGCGGGGAAACCGTCGCACTGGTAGACGCCATAGTAGTAGATGACGGTGATCAGGAACTCGGTGTGGGCCAGGTTGGTGAGATTTGTTTTGGACCAAAGTTGCCATGGAGTATGTTGAATACTTTAGAAGCATTGATACACCGGCTGAGGCTTTTCGAAATTGTTGGTTTCATTCAGGGGACGTTGGTTAGAGGGACGAGGAAGTGTTGTAGATCGGAAAGGGTGGGTCATACGGCGTCGGGGGGAAGAATATATCATCATATCAAGTGGAGGACTTCGTTAGCAATCACCCCAAAGTTAAAGTGTCTGCCGCATTTCTGGTACCGACGAAGGTGGGCGGTGAGGATGAGGTCGCAGTAGTTGTTGCAGTAAATGGGGGGTGTTGGCCGAGATGAGTTGAGAAAGCGGCTTGAAATAGAAATGTCGGGGTTTATGGTACAAACTACATAAAGCATGGATGATTTACCAAGAACTCCAACGAACAAGATAGAGAAGTTGTACTTCGGAAGCGTATGGTTAAAGAGCCGGGGCTAAGAGGGAGGAAGGGGCATGAGTAAGCGAGGCGTAGGAGATATATATTTCGAGGATTTAGAAATCGGTAGGACGTTTAGCTCCCCCGAAGTAACGATAACGGCTTGTGAGGTCGATATTTACTCTTTTCTGACGGGGCATGCCCACCCGATAGATAACGCACGCAACATTCACATCAACTCGGATTACGCCAGGAGTCTGGGCTTGAAGGACCGGGTGGTTCCGGGGTTGCAGTTGGTGTCCTACACCACAAAGCTGGCTGGGTTAATTGGGCTGTGGGGAAGGGTGCTACTTTTTCTAGGCCTGGACAGCATCAGATTCCTGCACCCCGTTTTTCCCGATGACAGGGTGCGCCTTGACATAGAAGTCGTTGACAGGAGGGAGGCGGACAAGTGGCCAGACCGGGGCGTCGTGACCTTTAGGTACGTCATGAAGAACCAGGAAGACAAGGTGGTACTGACTGGCGAAGCCTCTTATCAGTTCTTGAAGCGGGTAGCTGGATAGCCGGTTCTCGATAATAGCTCTCTTCAAAAAAACATTGGCCAGAACATATCACGAATATGATACCATTTGGCAGAAGGTTTGTTCCAGGAATTAAGTAACTGGCCGTTTCGGGTTTTCCGGCGAGTTTGGTAAGCGGTCGGAGCTAGAGAATTTCTTTTGTGAACACGGAAATGACTTGGCGAAACAGTCTTGAGTGCCGGAAAGAAATACAAGGATTGCACTTGCGAAGTGATGGAAGAAGTAGCCCAAAAACCAGCTTGGTTTTTCCTAGTATACCTCAGCGTTACATCGAGATCCGGCTTTTGGCGACCCGACCCTAAGATAAAGGAGTGTTCTCTTTACCAGTTAATCAAAGAAAAGGCGCCGTCCCGACATTTCTTTCCCCTGCTTTTTCGACCAGGAAATCTTCAGCCGCGTGTTCCCGGGGGGCCATCCCCTGGTGCTGATCAAGAAATATGTGACTTCTCCTTCGTGAACGAGCATGCCGTACGTTACTACCACGCGGAGCTCGGGTGCCCGAGCTTTCCGCCCGAGGTGCTCTTTCGGGTGCTGTTCCTGGAGGTGTGGGCCAGCCTTTCGGCCCCCTGGGCGTGCCGGGAGCCGAATACAACGTGGTCTACCGCTGGTTTTGCGGCCTGGGCTGGGAGGACCCGTGGCCGGCGACACCACCCTGGTTGTCTTGAGAAGGCCCCTGGGCGAGGACGGCTTCCGGCGCCGGTTCGAGCGGGTGGTGCGGCAGGCAAAAAGGAGAAGGGCCTTTTACGGGGTAAGTGGGCCATTGCGGACGGCGCAAATCCGACCGCCCTGTGTTTAATAATGAAACTTTGCGCGGGGCTTTTGTGTTTCACCGTTTAACCTGCGGGGTGTTGTCTTTTCGGTCGTGGCCCCGTGGTACGAAAATTGCAATTACGAAAAACTGCCAGAAAACTGCAAGTAGCATGAATCCCACACAACACGAGGGGCGGTCGCCAAAGGTATGGAGGTATTCGTTCAGCAGGTCTTCAACGGGATCATGCTGGGGAGCACCTATGCCGTGGTGGCGGTAGGGCTCACCCTGGTTTTCGGCATTCTGCACATTCCCAATTTTGCCCACGGCCACTTTTACATGCTCGGAGCGTACCTTACCTTTTTCCTTGTGACCTCCTGGAAGATCGATTTCTGGCCGGCTCTCGTGCTGTCCGCCGTGCTGCTGGCGCTGCTCGGGGTCCTGGTGGAACGGATCGTTTTCCGGCCCATGAGGGACCAGCCGCACGTCAACGCGTTCATTTCCGCCATCGGGACCCTGATGTTTCTGGAAGCCTTTGTTATGGTCGTTTGGGGACCGCAGGGGCACCGCATTCCAAACCCGTACCCCGAAACGGTCAACCTCCTGGGAGTCGTTACCACACAGCAGCGCCTGCTGGTAATCGCCGCCGCCGTGGTCCTGATTGTGCTGTTGCACCTGTTCATCAAGAAGACCGTTATGGGCGCGACCATCGAGGCCGTGGCCCAGAACCGCGAAGGGGCCATGCTTGTGGGGATAAACGTCGATCGCGTGTCTTCCGTAACCTTTGCCGTATCCGCCGCCACCGCCGCGATCGCGGCTTCCATGGTGGCCCCCATCTTCATGGTCTCCCCCACCATGGGCGCCCTGCTGGGAATGAAGGCCTTCATAGTGGTCATCCTCGGAGGCCTGGGCAGCGTTCCGGGTGCCATTGTCGGAGGGTATATTCTGGGCATCGTCGAGGCCCTGGGCGGGGGATACATCTCGGCCGACTACAAGGACGTTTTCGCCTTCGGAGCCCTCATCCTGATCCTGGCCATTAAGCCTACCGGCCTTTTCGGAAAGGAGGTCGGCTAGCGGTGAGGCGCGGGCAATTCTTTCGGGAAAAATGGCCGTACCTGATACTGCTGGTCTTTGCACTGGCGGTTCCGGCGCTTTTTCCGAGCCGCTACGTGCTACAGGTAATTACCATGAGCTGCGTCTTCGCCATTGCCACCCTGGGTCTTAACCTTATCCTGGGCTATACCGGCCAGGTTTCCCTGGCACACGCGGGCTTCTTTGCCATCGGAGCCTACGGGGTGGCAATGATGACGAAGGCGGGGCTTTCTTTCTGGCTTGCTCTTCCGCTTTCCGCCCTCCTCGCCGCCGCGGTGAGCTTTTTCGTCGGGCTGCCCACGCTCCGCACGCGGGGATCGTATTTTGCCATTGCCACCCTCTGCTTCGGCGTGATCGTCTCGATTGTGGCGGGTAGCTGGTTCAGCCTCACGGGCGGCCACACCGGAATCGTCGGTATCCCGTTGCCGAATGCGATTCCTTTCCCCCTGGTGGGGGAGATCGGGTTCCATTCCAAGGCCGCGCAGTATTACCTCGTGCTGGGGTTCTTGCTGTTAACCCTTTTCGTCATGCATCGCCTGGTTAACTCCGTACAGGGGCTGAGCTTCGTGGCCGTGCGGAACAACGAGGTTCTGGCCGGTGCCGTGGGCATCAACGCCTTTGCCACGAAGCTGCTCTCCTTTGTGATCGCCAGCTTTTTTGCGGGCATCGCAGGCGGCATTTACGCGAGTCTCATGAGAAGCGTCAGCCCGGACGTCGCCTCGATCAACCTCATGTTTAACTGGGTGGTGTACCTTTTGCTTGGGGGCGCGGGCACCCTCGCGGGACCCGTGGTCGGCACCCTGGCCATCTCGGCACTCACGGAGTCCCTCCAATTCCTGGCCGAGTACAACCTCCTCGTCTTTGGCGCCCTGCTGGTCGCGGCAATGGTTTATTGCCCCCGGGGGCTCGTGGGGCTAGTGGAGGCCGGGGGGAAGAAGGTCAGGGTCTACTATCGCAGGCAGGTGGGTGTGAGAAGTGATCTTGAGGGTTGAAAGGCTTACGAGGAGATTTGGGGGGCTGCTGGCCGTCAACGAGGTAAGTTTTCACGTCGAAAAGGGCGAAATACTCGCAATTATCGGTCCCAACGGGGCCGGCAAGACCACGGTCTTTAACCTCATCAGCGGCTTGCTTCACCCCACCTCTGGCCAGATTTACCTGGAAGGAGTGCCGATCGCCGGTCTCAGGCCGCACCAGATCGCCAGAAAGGGCATTGCCCGGACCTTCCAGACCACCGCCCTCTTTAACCAGCTCCGGGTGATCGACAACCTGGTCGTGGCCCACAAGCTCCGCACAACGCATGGCCTGCTGGACACCCTGTTTCGTACGCGGCGCTGGCGGGCGGACCGGGAGAAGAGCCTTGCCAGGGCGGTGGAAGTTCTGGAGTTCGTGGGGCTGAGGGAAAAGGCCCTCCACCCGGTGTCCACCCTATCCCAGGAGGAACAGAAGCGCCTGGCCATAGGCGTCGCCCTGGCCACAGAGCCGAAGATCGTATTGCTCGACGAGCCCACCGCGGGACTCATCCAGGACGAAACCGATGGGATCATGACGTTGATTAAAAAGCTCAAAGCCGCAGGGGTTACGGTGTGCGTAATAGAGCACAAGATGCGCCTGATCATGGACCTGGCAGAGCGGATTATCGTTCTGAACTACGGTAACAAGATAGCCGAAGGGACGCCGGAGGAAATAAGCAGGAACGACGCGGTGGTCCAGGCCTACCTGGGAGGGGAGTACGCTGCTTAAGCTGACCGATGTGACCACCACGATCGGGGGATTTCGAGTCATTCACGGAGTCTGTCTGGAGATCCGCAAAGGAGAGTTCGTTGCGCTGTTGGGCAGCAACGGCGCGGGCAAGACGACCTTGTTTCGAACCGTCGCCGGGGTGCTGAAGCCCTGCCGGGGGACGATAGAGTTTCAGGGGAAGCAGATTCACAGGCTTTCTCCTGACCGGATCGTCTCCCTGGGATTGTCGCTCTGCCCCGAGGGGCGCCAGCTTTTTCCCCAGCTTTCGGTCTACAAGAATCTCCTCCTGGGGGCGTACACGCGGCGTAAGGAAATGTCCAGGGTTCGCAAGACCATGGAGTGGGTGTACGAACTGTTTCCGGTGCTCAAGGAAAGGCGAAATCAGCCCGCCGGAACCCTGAGCGGCGGGGAACAGCAAATGCTGGCCATCGGCCGTGCGTTGATGTCCGAGCCGGAAATGTTACTTTTGGACGAGCCGACCATGGGGCTGGCGCCGCTGGTGGTGCGGAGAATAGCGGAGGTGATCAAAGAGATCAACAGGGCGGGAACGACGGTGTTCCTGTCGGAGCAAAACGCCAATATAGCGCTCATGATCACCGAACGGGGTTACGTCCTGGAGAACGGCAGGATCGTCCTGGAGGGCCCGAGCCCGGAACTCCTGGAAAACGCGACGGTGAAACGGGCCTATCTGGGCGCCTGAGGCCCACACCGACCAGGGGAGGAGGGGGAATGACGCCGGTCGTGAGGTTTGGAGGCTGCGACAGGTAGAAAGAGGAAGAAGGGAGGTTAAAGAATGAGAAAACTCAAAACGTTCGGGCCGGCGCTGGTGGTCGTGGCCGCACTCCTGTTGGTGGTGGCGGGCTGCGCCGGGCAGGGGGGCCGGCAGACCGCGAAGGAAATCGTCATCGGCTTCAACGGGCCCCTGAGCGGGCCGGCCGCGGAGTACGGCCGGGACTGCGCCAACGGCGTCGAGATGGCCATCAACGAAATCAACGAGGCGGGCGGCATCACGGTGGGGGGGCAAAAGTACGTCTTCCGGCTGGAAAAGCTCGACCACCGGGCCGACCCCTCCCAGGCCGTGGCCAACGCCCGGCGGTTCCGCGACCAGTTTAAGGCGCGGGTGATCTTCGACTGCGTGTTCAACTGCATCGCGCCGCAGCTGGAGATCAACCAGGAGAAGGGCAACGAGTTCCTGATGATGGCCTGGACCTCCACTCCTAAGCTGGTCGAGCTGGGGAACAAGCTGGCCGTGGCCATTCCGCCGCCCTTCACGGCGTACATGAAGGCCTTCATGGACATGGCGTGGCAGGAGGGCTACCGCAAGGTGGCCATGGTCGTTACCGTCGGGGCCTACGGCGACGAGTGGCGCTCGATATTCAAGGAGGAGTGGCAGAAGAGGGGCGGGGTCATTACGGCCGACCAGCCGGCCAATTACTACGCGCAGACCGATTTCTCGGCCCAGCTCACCGCGGCCCTGGCGACCAAGCCCGACGCCCTGCTCATCGGCGGGCCCTCCAGCACGACGGCGCTGGTCATCGAGCAGGCCCGGAACCTCGGGTTCAAGGGCGGCTTCATCCTGGTGGACCAGGCCAAGATGGACTACATCGTAGACGTCGTCTTCAAGGGGAAGACGGACCAGATGGGCACCACCTTTGGCGTCGGCGCCATCGCCCAGTATCCGTCGCCCGCGGCCAAGTCCTTCAACGAGAAGTACCAGGCCAAGTACCAGGTGCACAACACCTGGGAGGCGGCGGGCAACTACACGGCCATGCACGCCCTGGCGAAGGCGATGGTGGCGGCGGGCACCGTGGAGGACGTCGCGGCCATCAGGGCCGCCCTGGAGAAGGTTTTTCCCATGACGGGCGACAAGTATCCGGCGGAGATCCTCGGCATTCACAAGAACGGCCAGATGCTGATGATGG
Source organism: Ammonifex sp. (assembly GCA_020725605.1). GTDB lineage: Bacteria > Bacillota > Desulfotomaculia > Desulfotomaculales > DYER01 > DYER01. The sequence goes on from DYER01000099.1 coordinate 12,870, forward strand.
CCCTCCCGCAGGCGATCAAGGGAGGAAAATACACGGATCCCTGGCTCATGGTTTACTGGACCAGAACCCAAGAGGGCTTCGAACGGGTCAAGGAAAAACTGACTATGCCTCAGTTGGCCAGGTGGGTGCCGCTCGAAGGTTATTACGTTGACTGACTTTGGTATTCCGCAAAAGTTAGGCAGTGGTGCAAATCCGCACCACTGCCTTTTGCGATTGTGTCGGTGTGCCGGTGCTTGAGGAGGTGAGGGCCGGCGAAGAACCCAATGTGGTGTATTCCTACACCACTGCGGTGTCTAACTGCACCATAGTCATCGGTCTGCGTGCCGGGTGCCCGCCCGGAGTCGGGGAACCGCTTTCTGGTACGGTTATTGCATATAAAACGATACTGAGAGGTGGTAGGGGTGGACTATCCGCGACCCTGGGTTAAGAAGTACGAGGAACAGGGAATGGCCTTCAACATCGGCTACGAATCCATTCCTCTCTACGAGTTGCTGAACAGGACGGTATCCCGCTACCCCGACAAGACGGCCATCATCTTTTTTGACTGGAAGATGACCTACCGGCAGCTGGGATTGCTCGTGGACCGGTTGGCGGGAGCGCTGTACGAGCTGGGCGTGAGAAAGGGCGACCGGGTGGCCGTGATGTTGCCCAACTGCCCGGACTTCGTCCTCAGCTACTACGCCATCCTGCGGGTGGGCGGCATCGTGGTCAACACGAATCCCATGTACGTGGAGCGGGAGATCGAGTTCCAGATGAACGATTCCGGCGCCCGGATGATGGTCACCCTGTGGGACCTCTATCCCCGGGTGGCCAACGTGAAGGGCAACACGCCCCTGGAAAAAGTGCTGGTAACCGGGTTTACCGGCAAGCCGGACTCCCTCCCCGCCGGCGTGGTCTGGCTGCCCGACCTCTACCTTTCGGAGCGGGCCCCCGCGCCGCCGGTGGAGATCGACCCCCAGGAGGACATCGCGGTCCTGCAGTACACGGGCGGCACCACCGGCGTGCCCAAGGCGGCGGCGCTCACCCACTTTAATCTGGTGGCCAATGCCACCCAGGTCAACCACTTCTTCGTGGGCGACGAGAAAAAGGAAAGGATTCTCAGCGTCCTGCCCTTTTTCCACGTCTACGGCATGACCTGCTGCATGAACCTGGCCCTCATCGCGGGAACCACCATGATTCTCCTGCCCCGCTTCGTTCCGGAGCAGGTGGTCGGGGTCATCAACAAGTACCGCCCGACCTACTTCCCCGGGGTTCCCACCATGTTCGTGGCCCTGCTGAACTGCCCCGAGTTCAGGGACCCGACGGCGGTTATGGTGTACAACTCAGGGGCGGCCGGGTGCCCGCTCGAAGTGTGGAGCGCCTACACCAGGATGCTGGAGGGCACCGAGTCCACGTTCTCGGAGGGGTACGGCCTCTCGGAGGCCTCTCCGGTGACGCACTCGAATCCGGTGCTGGCCGAGCGGAAGATGGGCAGCATCGGCATTCCCTTCCCGGATACCGAGTGCAAGATCGTGGACGTGGAAACGGGCACCAGGGTGATGCCCGTCGGTGAGGTGGGGGAACTCGTGATCAAGGGACCCCAGGTGATGAAGGGGTACTGGAACCGGCCAGAGGAAACGGCGCGGGCGCTGCGGGAGGGGTGGCTGTACACCGGGGACCTGGCCCGGATGGACGAGGACGGCTACTTCTACATTGTCGACCGGAAGAAGGACATGATCGTGGCAGGAGGCTTCAACATCTACCCGCGCGAAATCGAGGAAGTGCTTTTCCAGCACCCCAAGGTGAGAGAGGCGGTAGCGGTCGGCGTGCCCGACCCCTACCGCGGCGAGACGGTGAAGGCCTACATAGTCCTGAAAGAGGGTGAGACGGCCACCGAAGAGGAGATCATCGAGCACTGCCGCAAGAACCTGGCGGCCTACAAGGTGCCGCGGCTGGTAGAGTTTCGCAGCGAGCTGCCCAAGTCCGCCGTGGGCAAGCTCCTGCGCCGCGTACTGGCGGAAGAAGAACGTCAAAAACTGAAGGGGGCTAACTGAAAGGTGAACGTGGAAAAGATTTGCGTGGTGGGGGCCGGCAACATGGGGCACCAGATCGCCCTGTGTGCCGCCCTGGCCGGCTACCGGGTCAGGTGCACCGACACGGATCCCCGGGCACTGGAGAAGGCCGAGCGCTTTGCGGACACGTACCTGCCCGAGAGGGTGGCCAAGGGCAAGCTGACGGAGGAGGCCGCCCGCCAGGCCCGGGCCAACCTCACCTTTACGCCGGGCCTGGAAGAGGCGGCCTCCGACGCGGACTTCGTCATCGAGGCCATCATTGAGAATCTCGAGGCCAAGCGCCGGCTGTTCGCCCGCCTGGACGAGATCTGCCCGGCCCACGCCATCCTGGCGACCAACAGTTCCTTTATCGTGAGCTCGCGCATTGCCGACGTGACCCGGCGGCCCGAAAAGGTGTGCAACATGCACTTCTTCAACCCGGCCCTGGTGATGAAACTGGTCGAAGTGGTCAAGGGCCCGCACGTGGCGGATGAGACCGCGGCCGTCACCGTGGAAGTGGCCAAGAGAATGGGCAAGGTACCGGTGGTTCTCAAAAAAGAGATCTACGGGTTCCTGGTCAACCGCATTCTGGCCGCCATCAACGCCGAAGCCCTGTACCTGTACGATATGGGAATCGCCTCCTACGAAGACATCGACAACGCCGTCGTGCTGGCACTGGGCCACCCCATGGGGCCGTTCCGGCTCATGGACCTGACGGGCATCGACCTGGCCTACCACATCGGCATGGAGCGGTATCGGGAAACCGGCAACCCGGCGGACAGGCCCTCGCCGGTGGTGGTTGAGAAGTACGTCAGGGGAGAATGGGGCCGGAAGACGGGCAAGGGCTTTTACGAGTACGGCGAGAAGTGAGGTGTTGGAGTTTGATCAGCTTCAAGCTGACCGAGGAGCAGGAGCAGATCCGGCAACTGGCGAGGTCCTTTGCCGCCAGGGAAATCATCCCCATTGCCGCGGAATACGACGAGAGAGAGGAAATTCCCTGGCACGTGGTGGAGAAGGCGCACGAGGTGGGCCTGATGAACCTGGGGGTGCCGGTGGAGTATGGCGGACAGGGGCTGGACCTCCTCACCGGCGCCATAGTGGCGGAGGAGCTGGCCTACGGCTGCCTGGGCATCAACGGTACCTTCGGCGCCAACGAGCTGGCCCTGACGCCGCTGCTGCTGGCGGGCACCCCGGAGCAGAAGGCGAAGTTCCTGCCGCCCTTCTGCGCCAGGCCGCAGCTGGCGGCCTTCTGCCTGACGGAACCCAACGCCGGTTCCGACGCCGGGGCCATCACCACCAGCGCCCGGCCGGAGGGCGACGAATACGTCATCAACGGCCAGAAGTGCTTCATCACCAACGGCGGGGTGGCGGCCCTCTACACCGTCTTCGCCAAAACGGACCCGGCCAGGGGCCTCAAGGGCATCAGCGCCTTTCTGGTTCCGGGTGACACGCCCGGACTCAGGGGGGGCAAGAAGGAGAAAAAGATGGGCGACCGGGCCTCCCACGTGGCCGAAGTGATTCTCGAGGACGTCCGGGTCCCGCGGGAGAACCTGCTGGGCAAGGAGGGCGACGGCTTCAAGATCGCCATGATGACCCTGGACCGCACCCGTCCGGGAGTCGGGGCGGCGGCCGTGGGCGTGGCGCGCCGGGCCCTCGAAGAGGCCATCAAGTACGCCAAACAGCGCGTGCAGTTCGGACAGCCCATAGCCGCCAACCAGGCCATCCAGTTCATGCTGGCCGACATGGCCATGAAGGTGGAGGCGGCCCGGGGCCTGGTCTGGAAGGCGTGCTGGATGCTGGACCAGGGACTGCCGGCCACCAAGGAGAGCGCCATGGCCAAGTGCTTTGCGGCCGACGTGGCCATGTCCGTAACGACCGACGCCGTGCAGATCTTCGGCGGCTACGGCTACATGAGGGAATACCCGGTGGAAAAGCTGATGCGCGACGCCAAGATCCTGCAGATTTACGAAGGCACCAACCAGATTCAGCGCCTGGTGATCGGCCGCGAACTGTTGAGGTAGTCCGACCAGGGGGGAGACATAGGGTGGAATACACCAAGCTGGAAGTCAGGAAAGGCGAGGGCTACGTGGTGGCGGCCATAAACAACCCGCCGGCCAACGCCCTGGGACAGAAAGTACTGGCGGAGCTCAACGCCCTGCTGGACGCCTGTCTCGGGGACGATGAGGTAAGGGCTCTGGTCATAACCGGGTCCGGACCGAAACTGTTCTCGGCCGGGGCCGACATCAACGAATTCGCCGCCCTCAGGGCGGGTCAGAAACCGGAAATCAGCGGGCACGACGTTTTCGCCAGGATCGAAAACTATCCCAAACCGGTGATTGCGGCCCTCCAGGGCAGCGCCTTCGGGGGCGGCACCGAACTGGCCATCAGCTGCCACCTGCGCATCATGGCGGCCAACGCCCAGATCGGCCTGCCCGAGGTCAAGCTGGGCATCATCCCGGGGTGGGGAGGCACCCAGCGGTTACCCCGGCTGATCGGCAAGACCAAGGCCCTCGAGGTCATGCTCACAGGCGACCCGCTGAGCGCCGAAGAAGCCCTGCGCTGCGGCCTGGTGAACCGGGTGGTGCCGCAGGAGCAGGTGCTTCCCGAGGCGGAAGCCCTGGCCGCGCGGCTGGCCAGGGGGGCTCCCCTGGCCATCAGGGAGATCCTGAAGGCGGTGACGCGGGGTCTCGAGACCACCCTTGAAGAGGGCATCAAGATCGAGCAGGCGGGATCGGCGGTGGTCTTTGCGAGCGAGGACGCCGTGGAGGGAGCTACGGCGTTCTTCCAGAAAAGGGCGCCGAATTTCAAGGGGAGATAGCCGGCTGAACAATCCTGAAAGGCGAAGAGCAGAGAACCGGTGCTCAGAGGTGAGTATAAGGAACCTCGCTGCCAAGAGTGGGGGGAGCAAAATGAGCAGACCTTACGAAGCCTTCTGGCCGGCACGATTGCCCAAAACCCTGGATTACCCCGCCGTGCCGCTGTTCCGGTTACTCGAGGTGGCGGCCGATTTTTACCCCAACAAGACCGCGATAAATTACTACGGTCGGGCGATAAGCTACCGCGATCTGTGGCTGGGTGCGCAAAACCTGGCCGGTGCACTGGCGCGGCGGGGCCTCGCAAAGGGGGACCGCGTGGCCCTTTACATGCAGAACTCACCCCATTACGTTATCGCCTTCTACGGCGTGATGCGTGCCAACGCGGTCGTCGTGCCCGCAAACCCGATGCTTACGGAGGAGGAATTGACCTTTTTGCTGAAAGACAGCGGGGCTACCGGGGTCATCACCACCACGGACCTGTGGCCGCGGGCGGAGAAAGCCGGTAGCCGGGCCGGTGTGCGGTTTGCCCTGGTGGGGAGCTACGCCGACTACCTCCCTGCGGAGCCCGCTCTGCCGGTGCCCGAATTTGTGCTGGCCGGCCCTGCCGCGCCCTCGGGCGACGAGGGGTGGTTCACGGCGCTGAAAGAAAACAATCCACCACCTCCGGTAGAGGTTGACTATCAGGACCTTTGCCTGCTACCGTATACCTCCGGTTCGACCGGGATACCCAAGGGCTGCATGCACACGCACCAGACCGTGATGGCCAACCTTCTCAGCTCCTACTACTGGCTGACAATGACTCCTTCCAGTGTTCACCTTTCCGTGTTGCCCCTTTTCCACGTCACGGGACTGATCCACAGCATGCTGGCGCCCCTTTACGCCGGCGCCACGCTGGTATTGCTAACGCGGTGGGACCGGCGGGCGGCCGTGGAGGCGATAGAAAAGTTCCGGTGCACCCACTGGGTCAATATCACGACCATGGCGGTGGATTTCTTGAACGCCCCGGACATCGCCTCCCGCGACCTGAGTTCCCTCGTGGCCGTGGGCGGTGGAGGCGCGCCGCTACCTGAGGCGGTGGGGCGGCGGTTGGAGGAGCTGACCGGATTAAAGTACGTCGAGGGCTACGGGTTGACCGAAACCATTTCCCAGACCCACTTCAACCCGCCGGACCGCCCGAAACTGCAGTGCATCGGCATCCCGGACTTCGGAGTTGATGCCCGGATTGTGGATACGGACACCTTCAAAGAACTGCCGCCCAACGAACCGGGCGAACTGGTCATCGACGGACCGGAAGTGTTCAAGGGCTACTGGAACCTGCCGGAAGAGACCGCCGCGGCCTTCATCGAACTCGAGGGCAAGCGGTTCTTCCGGACCGGCGACGTGTGCTACATGGACGAGGAAGGGTACTTCCATATCGTGGACCGCACCAAGCGCATGATCAACGCTGCGGGATTCAAGGTATGGCCTGCGGAGGTGGAGAACCATCTGTACCGGCACCCCGCCGTCAAGGAAGCGTGCGTGGTCGGGGTCCCCGATCCGGTACGGGTGGAGGAGGTACGCGCCTACGTGGTGCTGAGGGAAGAGTACCGGGGCAAGGTCCGGCCGGAGGACATAATCGCGTGGGCCAGGGGCCAGATGGCGGCCTACAAGTACCCGCGCCAGGTGGTTTTCGTGGAGGACCTGCCGAAGACGGGAACCGGCAAAATAGCGTGGCGTGAGATTCAGCAGCAGGCGCGGGCCGAAGCCGAAAGGAGCGGATAGACATGGTGCGTTATAGAATCCACCCGCTGAAGGTGGGCGAGCTGACGGCGCCCGTGGGCGTACTGACCATGTTGGGGGACATGCGCACGTTTCTGGTGGCTCCCGTGCTGATCTTTTACCTGGAGGGAGGGCCGAGGAAGATAGTGGTGGACGCCGGGGTGCCGGCGGCAGGCGAAGACGGGCTGGTACACGGCTTTCCGCTGAAAGGGGGCGGGGAAGAGGGGGTGCGGCAGGCGCTGGCAAAGGTCGGTACGACGCCTGAAGAAATCGAACTCCTGATTCTCACCCATCTGCATTTCGACCACTGCGCCGCGGCGCACCTTTTCCGTAACGCCCGAATCGTGGTCCAGAGGAAGGAGTGGGAGACGGCCTTTAACCCCATTCCCACGGCCCGGGCGGTATACGACGAGGCGCTGTTCAGGCGTCTGGAACATATGGACCTGGTTTTGCTGGAGGGCGACTGCGAGGTCGCTCCGGGCGTGCGCGTTCTCCTGTTGCCGGGACACACTCTGGGCATGCAGGGTTTGGCGGTTGAAACCACACGGGGAACGGTGGTACTGGCCGGCGATCTCGCCTATTCCTATTACAACATAAATCCCAACCTTTCGGAGTTCACGGATCTCGCCGGCAACAAACTGACCCTAACTGGGCGTCCGGACCTGCCCTTCGCTCCTCCGGCCATTCATATCGATCTGGTGGCCTGGTTCGACAGCATGTGGAAGGCGGTGGCCACCGCCTCCCGCCGGGATATGGTTATCCCCGGACACGATCCGGCGCTCGTCAACACCGTCATTGAATGAAGAGCGAAGAGGTTTCAGATATGGCGCCCGTGGTGCTAAAAAGTCCGACGGAAAAAATTTGAAAGGACGGGTGAACTGATGGGAGTTAAGACTTTCGAGGATTACTACAACCGCCTGAAGAAGATGCGTCCCAATATTTACATTGACGGGCACAAAGTGGACCGCACCGACGAGAGATTGCGGCCGGGAATCAACGTCATCCGCGAAACCTACGACCGCGCCAACGATCCCTCCTTTGAAGACCTTTGCGTGGCGACCTCGCACATTACCGGCGAAAAAATCAACCGCTTCTGCCACATTCACCAGAGCCGGGAGGACCTGCTGAAGAAGCAGCTCATGACACGCCTCCTCTGCCACCGGGTTGGGGGCTGTATCCAGCGCTGCATGGGGACCGACGCGCTGAACGCCCTTTCGGTGGTCACCTACGAAATGGACCAGGCGCTGGGCACGGCCTATTACCCGCGCTTCCTCAACTACCTCCGCTACTACCAGGAAAACGATCTCTGTGCCAACTGCGCCCAGACGGACGCCAAGGGATACAGAATCAAAAGACCGCACGAGCAGGACGATCCCGACCTTTATTTGAGGGTCGTAGAGGTAAAGAGCGACGGCATCGTGGTGCGGGGAGCAAAGCTCCACAACACCATTGCCCCTTACGCGGACGAAATCATCGTTCTCCCCACCCGCTTTATGACGGAGAAGGACAACGAGTACGCCGTGGCCTTTGCCATTCCTGCGGATTGGGAAGGGGTAAAGATCGTCGCGCGGCACGCGGTCCAGCACAGGCGGAAAAAGCTCCTCGCTCCCATCGCGGAATTCGGCGACGCCGAATCCTTCACGATTTTCGACGACGTCTTCGTGCCGGAAGAAAGGGTCTTCATGAACGGCAAGGCCGACCCCCGGCAGACGCCTTTCGCTGGCTTCCTGGCCCTGCTTTTTGCCCACTACCACCGCCACACGTACACCGGCTGCAAGCCCGCAATTTCGGAAATCATTGCCAGCGAGGCGGCGCTTGTGGCGGAGTACAACGGCATTGAGCGCGAGGATCACGTCCGTGAAAAGCTCTGCCACATTATCAGCACCGCGGAACTCGTTTTTGCCGCGGGCCAGGCGAGTGCCTACCGTGCGGAACGGGCGCCTTCGGGAACGTACATACCCGATGAAATTCTCACCAATGCCGGCAGGAAACTGGCGGGAGAAGAGATTTACAACGAGTACAGGATACTCGCCGACCTGGCCGGGGGCCTGGCGGCCACCCTTCCCCTGGAAGGAGACTTTTACAACGAAGAAACGGGTCCCTTCCTTCACAAGTACATCAGGCGTAACCCCAGGATCTCGCCGGAAGACGTGCACCGGTGCTTCCGGTTGATCGAGAATACCCTTGTTTCGGAGCTGGCCGGGGTTATGCAGGTTGCGGGCCTGCACGGCGGCGGCTCTCCTCAGATGGAAACCATCACCATGATGTCCCGCTACGATTTGGAAAAGCTTAAGAGTATCGCCAGGTACCTGGCGGGGATCGAAAAGGAGCTCCCGCGCTACGAAAGGGAAACCGTGACGCCGCGCCAGATGCTCGAAAGGTTCCGCAAACTTTACGGCAGGTGAGGAAGGTAGGGACCGTTACGAAGGCACGGGTCGGCAAAACGAGAGCAGCACACCGGTTCGAATACATTGTCCATAGAAGGGAGCGCCTTCCGTTCGGGAAAAACGGAGTTCGGAAGCGGGACGGCGACGCGGAAGAAGAACCTCGAGTGCTTCAGGAGGGAAGGCACGTCGGGCCCCGCAGAGGGTCCGGCGTGCCTTGGTGTACCCGGCAGGGGCGCTGACCTGACGGTAAAATCGCCTGCGACACCAAGGGTTACAGCCGGACAGAAGAGAAAGGGCTGGTAATGCTCGGTGCCGGGACAGGGTTGGGCATTTCGGTGTTAAGTCCCATAAGTAACGCCCTGATTGCTGGTTTTAGTTGGCGGATGGCCTTTGCTGTTTTGGGCACTACGGTAACGGTACTTGTTATTCCCTTGGCCTTATTGTTTGCAAAAAGGCGACCGCGGAAAACCCGGTTAGGGGAGAGTTCAAGCACAAGCTCGGAATTTTCGGTGCGGTGAAGTTCCGGCAGCGGCCTGGGGAGCATCGCAGGGTTGGGGCGAATGGAGGAACTAAAGATGCTCTTGGGGGAGCTACGCGCCAGGGCCGAGGGGAGCGGGTTTTGGCGCCTGTTAGGCATGAGGGTCGGGAAGGTCGAAGAGGGAAAGGCGGAACTCGCGTTAACCGTCTCGGAGGAAATGATGGAGCCGGACGGTACGGCGTCGAAGGGCGTCATTGCTTCACTTATCGATTCGGCCGTCGGCGTCGCGGTTGCCACTCGCCTCGAACCGGGTATGCGACCGGTGACGGTACAACTGAAAGTGAGTTTCCTCCTCCCTGTGAAAAGGGGCGACCTGAGGGCGGTGGCCACCGTCGTACACCAGGGTGAGGACGTGAGCGTCGGCATTGCCGAGGTGAAGGACGAAAGCGGCCGGCTGGTCGCCTGTGGTATGGCCACTTACCTGGTAAGTGAGGCGCGCAGGAGCAGGTGAAATGCCCTCCGGGTCAAGCGGGTACCTCAAGGAGAAGCTGGGGAGGCCAGAGGTTATTTCCATAACGCCCGTTCGGCGCTCGACGAGGAGAGGGCAATCTCGTTGCCGTGGGGTTGCAGTCAGCAGTCGGTATTATTGGGGCGGCGGATTTCCTCGAAAAGGGCCGGAGCGATGATAAGTGCGGCGGTTTACGGGACGCTTAACGAAGGGAGGAATACCGGTGGTCAGGGTGAGGCACGTAATGAGTCGGGCCTTCGTGATTCTTACAGAAGAGGTCGCAATCCGGGAGGCCGCGGCCAACTTCCAGGAAAAGCCCATCCGGCGCATCGTGGTTGTAGACAGGGGTCAGCCCGAAACGGTTGTGGGCATTATTTCCACCGAATGCTTCCTCAAGGCCATAACTGAGGGACTGGACTTCCGTGCCCCCGTGGGGAACATCATGTACCGGGAGTTCTGCACCGTCCATGAGGAAGCCCCCGTGGAAGAGCTTCCCCGCGAGACGGTACATACGGTGGTGGTCCTGAACGGAGCGGGGCATGTGGCCGGCATTTTAACCCGCAGTGACCTGATGGCCATCCACGGCGGAAACTGCTGGCTACGCAACGAGCAGGTCAAGGCGATCTTCGACGCACTGCCCAACGGAGTGGTGTTCACCGATAACCGGGGGACCATACTGCTGGTCAATAAGGCGGCCGAGGAGATGCTCTGCGAGGACGCGGGAAAGCTTGACGGGTTGTCCTATTGGGACGTGTTTCAGGACGAACACCTGTCTGAAGTGTTGGATACCGGCGTGGCGGACAGGAATCGAAGGCAAATCATAAACGGGGTAGTGGTTCTCCGCAACATCTTCCCCAGTGTCAAGGACGGCAAGACATGCGGAGCCCTGGTTACCTTCCAGGACGTCTCGGAACTCGAAATGCTGGCCGACGAGCTGAACCGCGTCAAGGAGCTAAATCGTGACCTGGAGGGTATTATCGAATCCTCCTTCGACGGCATAGTGGTGGCCGATGGCTCGGGAAGGGTGTTGAAGTGCAACCGGAGCTTCACCGGCCTGGCCCGTTGCCTGCCGGGAAACCAGTTTAGCGAAACGGTTGTCGAACCGGTTATCTCGAGGGCTCTGAAAAGGGGCAAGACGGTCACAATTAAGAAAACCGTGGCCGGTAACAGGGAGCTGCTTCTGACGGCCAACCCCATTTTCGGCGACAATCAGGCCATCGAAAGGGTGGTCTGCAATATCCGGGATATGACCGAGCTGGAATCGCTCAGGAGGGAAATGGAGCAAAGCAAGGATCTGTCCATCCGCTATTGCGAAGAACTGGCAACCTTGCGCAGTCTCCAGCTGGAACTGGCCAATCTGGTGGTTTCCAGTCCGGTTATGAAAAGGGTCGTTGAACAGGCGATACGCGTTGCGTCCGTGGACTCGACCGTGCTGATCACGGGCGAAACCGGCGTCGGCAAGGAGGTTATCGCCAAGCTGATTCACCAGCACAGCCCTCGTAAGGACAAGCCGTTTATCCAGATAAACTGCGGGGCAATTCCCGAGGCCTTGATCGAGTCCGAGCTGTTCGGCTACGAAAAGGGGGCCTTTACGGGTGCCAGCAGGACCGGCAAGGTTGGCCTGCTGGAGGCCGCCAGTCACGGGACCCTTCTTCTGGACGAAATAGGCGAACTTCCGCTGCCCCTGCAGGTCAAGCTACTGCGAGTGTTGCAGGAGCAACAAATCATAAGAGTCGGCAGCGTCAGGCCGACCAAAGTAGACGTAAGGATTATCGCGGTTACAAACCGGAACCTGGAAAAGATGGTCGGAGAAGGTCGCTTTAGGGCCGACCTGTTCTACCGGCTGAACGTCGTACCCATTTACGTCCCGCCGCTACGTGAGAGGAGAGAGGATATAATTTCGCTGGCGCAGTATTTCGTGGAGAGATACAACAAGAAGTACGGCCTGAACAAAAGGCTCGCTCCGGCTGCGCTTGCGGTGCTGGAGAGGTACAACTGGCCGGGCAACGTACGCGAACTGGAGAACGTGATCGAAAGAATGGTTATCATGAGCGGCGGGCAGACCATTGAGCCGCACGAGGTACTGGGATACCTGCAGGAGAAAGCCAATCCGGTGATGGGGGTGGAGGATATCATCCCCTTGAGAGAGGCCAGCGAAATGGTCGAAAAGCAGCTCATCCTGAAGGCCCTTGCCAGATTCAAAAGTACCCGCAAGGCGGCACGCGTTCTGGGAGTCGACCATTCCACCATAGTCCGCAAGCTGCTCAAATACCAGCTTCAAAGCGGTTAACGGGTACCGGACTGTGGCCCCTGCCCCCACGGAGAGAGGGGCGGGTCCTGGAAGGAAGGTCGGGTTACGGGGGAGATTGACGTTCTGCCGGACCCGGCAGGACCAAACCGGGGGTGAGCAAATGGCCTTGAAGACCGGCCGGGATTACCTGGAGAGCCTGCGCAAACTGAACATGACCATTTACCTGTTCGGAGAGAAAATCGAAAACTTCGTGGACCACCCCGTCATCCGTCCGTCGATCAACTCCGTGGCCAGGACCTACGAGCTGGCCCTGGACGAGCGCTACCGCGACCTCATGACCGCCACTTCGAACCTCACCGGGAAGACCGTCAACCGCTTCACACACCTCCACCAGAGCGCGGAAGACCTGGTGCGGAAGGTCAAAATGCTGCGCCTGCTGGGACAGAAAACGGCGTCCTGCTTCCAGCGGTGCGTGGGCATGGACGCCCTCAACGCCATCGACACCGTGACCTACGAGATGGACCGGAAGCTGGGCACCAACTACCACGAGCGCTTCCGCCGTTTTGCGACGTACGTCCAGGAAAACGACCTGGTGGTGGACGGAGCGATGACCGACCCCAAGGGCGACCGGTCCCTCCGCCCGAGCCGGCAGGCCGACCCGGACCTTTACCTGCGGGTGGTGAGGAAGAATTCGGACGGCATCGTGGTGCGGGGGGCCAAGGCCCACCAGACCGGGGCCGTGAACTCCCACGAAATATGCGTCATGCCCACCGTGGCCATGACCGAGGAGGACCGCGACTACGCGGTCTCCTTCGCGGTACCGAGCGACACCCCGGGGCTGCTTTACATCTACGGCCGGCAGTCCTGCGACACCAGAAAACTGGAAGGGTCCGAGATCGACGTGGGCAACGCCCGCTACGGCGGCCAGGAGGCCCTGGTGATCTTCGACGACGTGTTCGTGCCCTGGGAGCGGGTATTCATGTGCGGGGAGTACCAGTTCTCCGGGGCCCTGGTGGAGCGGTTTGCCGCGTACCACCGCCAGAGCTACGGCGGCTGCAAGGTGGGGGTGGGCGACGTACTCATCGGCGCGGCGGCCGTGATGGCGGAGTACAACGGGACCGCCGGGGCATCCCACATCAGGGAAAAGCTCATCGAGATGATCCACCTGAACGAAACCCTGTACTGCTGCGGCCTCGCCTGTTCCTCCCAGGGGCACCGTACCCCCTCGGGGACCTACCTGGTCGACCTGCTGCTGGCCAACGTTTGCAAGCTGAACGTAACCCGCTATCCATACGAAATAGCCCGCCTGGCCGAAGACATAGCGGGCGGACTCATGGTCACCATGCCTTCGGAAAAGGACTTCCGGCACCCGGAGATCGGCCGCTACCTCGAAAAGTACCTCAAGGGGGTGGCTGGGGTGCCCACCGAGCACCGGATGAGGATGCTGCGCTTGATTGAAAACCTGACCATGGGCTGCGCCGCGGTGGGCTACCGCACGGAGTCCATGCACGGTGCGGGGTCGCCCCAGGCACAGCGGATCGTGATCTCCCGGCTGGCCAACCTCGATCACAAGAAGAAGCTGGCCCGGATTATTGCCGGTATTGACGAGGAGGAATAAACCGGGAGAATTAAAAGGGCCGGGCCAGCGGCGGCCGCCGCGTCACCCGGGCCCCAGCCGCAGCACCGCTCCGGGGCTGAATTCGGGCCGCAGGTAGTCCCGCGGGTCCGTGCTTAGAAGGCGCAGCACGCGGGCCAGGCCCGGACCGCAGGCCTCCACCAGCAGGCGGGCCCCGCCGGCCTCCACCTCCACGCCGGCCGCAACGCGGTCCCAGCCTTCCAGCACCCGTTCCAGGGGTAGGGGCGTGTAGAGGATCATGTGGCGCCGACCTCCCGAATGAACCTGCCTCGGCCATTTTTAAAGGGGAACTCCGGCCCGCCCTCACCGGCGACCCTGGTGCCGCGTCCGCTTCCGGCCTCCCGAAGGGGGTTGCAACCCTTCGGTACTCCGAGCCTCGTGGATCCCGGGAATCCGCGCGCGGCCGCCCTTCTCCCGACGGACGGTGTCCTGGGGCCCCGCCCGGGCTTCCCGCGCCGACGTGGCTTGCGGGAGGGGTAGCCCGAGGCGCGCCGGAATGCGCCTACCGGGCCATCAGTTCCTTCAGCTTGGCCACGGCCTCGGCCACGCCGCCCACCTCGTCGATGATGCCGCGCTCCACGGCCTCCCGGCCGATGAGCACCGTGCCGATGTCCCGCGCCAGCTCCCCGGTGCGGAACATCAGGTCGCGGAAGGCCTCCTCGGAGATGCGCGAGTGGCGCACCACGAAGTCCACCACCCGATCCTGCATCTTCTCCAGGTACTCCCAGGTCTGCGGCACCCCTATCACCAGCCCGTTCAGCCGGATGGGGTGGATGGTCATGCTCGCCGTCTCGGCGATGAAGGAATAGTCTGCCGCAACCGCGATGGGCACTCCAATGCTATGACCGCCCCCCAGCACCAGCGAGACCGTGGGCTTGGACAGCCCGGCGATCATCTCGGCGATGGCCAGGCCGGCCTCCACGTCCCCGCCCACGGTGTTGAGAATTACCAGGAGCCCCTCCACGCTTGGGTCCTGCTCCAGGGCCACCAGTTGCGGCAGGACGTGCTCGTACTTCGTGGTCTTGTTCTGGGGCGGCAGCACCAGGTGTCCTTCGATCTGGCCCACGATGGTGAGACAGTGGATGCTGCTGCGGGGTCGGGGCAGTTCGGGCACGCCCATTTCCCTGATGCTGGCTTGGGTCTGGGGCGCCGGCCCGGGGTGGGGCGCCTGGGGCTCCCGGTGCGGGCGCTCCTCCGCGTCCGGCTCCGCGCCGGGCGGCCAGTAAATACCACATCCGCCGGGCCCTCCGTACCGCCTCTCGGACACCGGCTCACGCTCCCCTCGGGTGGGTTCCCTGCCGTGTTTATTATGCGCCGGCCCCGACAAAATAACCCCGCCCGTTGTTCGACGGGGAATTTTGCCTTCGGAAACCCCTCCGGTTACCGCACCGGTAAGCTGGCAAAATTCCTCGTCGTTCGACGGGGCCCCTCGCCGATTCCCACAATGCTCAGGACCTTCGCCACATCCTCCGGCGTGCGCTCCACCGGCCCGGTGCCTCCAGTTCCTCAAGCTCGGCGCGTTCGAAAGCCATCCTTTCCAGCGCGGCCGCCCGTGCCTCCAGTTCTTCGACCCTGCGCTCGAGTCCGCCCACGCCTTTTCCCCCTTTATCGGGTACCCGAAAGCTGGCTCACCACAATACTATACCACGTGTTGTGACCCGTGAGGGCAAGCCGGGTATTCTACCGGGCCAAGGCGTTGACAGGGCACCCGGACCGCGGCTATGATGTTACGGTGGGGCCGGCCGCCACCCGCGCCCCGGGCCGGCGAAAGGGCCGGGGCGGGCGGCGCAGGTCCCGGCGGGAGGAATGCCTATGGCAGAGATAACGGTGTGGCAGGCGGCGGTCCTGGGGACCGTCCAGGGGCTGGGCGAGTTCCTGCCCATTTCCAGCACGGCCCACCTGGCCCTCGTGCCCTGGATTATGGGCTGGCACGACCCGGGCCTGGCCTTCGACGTGGCCCTGCACCTGGGCACCCTGGCCGCGGTGCTGGGCTTTTTCTGGCGCGACTGGGTGGTGCTGCTGCGCCACGGCCTCACGGGCCGCCGCACGCCTCAAGGGCGGCTGTTCTGGTACCTGGTGCTGGCCACCGTGCCCGGCGCGGCCTTCGGCTATCTGCTGGAAGACCTGGCGGCCACGGCCTTTCGCGCCCCCTGGCTCATCGCCCTCATGCTGATCGTTATGGGACTGGTCCTCTACCTGGTGGACGCCCGGGCCCGGCGCCAAAAGGACCTGGCGGGCCTTTCCGCGGTCGACGCCGTGCTGGTGGGCCTGGCTCAGGCCGTGGCCGTGGTGCCCGGCGTGTCCCGTTCCGGCGCCACCATCACCGCCGCCCGCGCCCTGGGCTGCACCCGCGAGGCCGCGGCCCGCTTCTCTTTTCTGCTTTCCACCCCCATCATCGCCGGCGCCGGGCTCCTGGAGGCCACCCGCCTGGGGCCGGGCACCGTCGACGCACCCTTTGCGGTCGGCGTGGCCACCAGCGCCCTGGTGGGCTTCCTGGCCATCGGCTTCCTGCTCCGCTACGTGGCCACGCGCAGCTTCAACCTCTTCGTCTGGTACCGCTTCCTCCTCGGCACCGCGGTGCTCCTGCTCTGGCTGGTGCGCGGCTGACTTCTGGAGGCCGTGCGCACGCGGTCGCGCCGCCGGCGGCCGGCCCAATCGGGCATTGCACAATGTGTGCATTTTGTGCTATAATACGCCCCCAACCGGCGCCACCACCTGCCCTGCGTCCTGCGGGTGGCCCTCTGTCGCACCGACGCGGAAGTGAGGTCGCTATTTCGGCTTCCATTCCCCGCGAAAATGTGAGGTGGATCACTTTACTTCCCCGGCCAACCTGTGGTAAAATGCTGCCAGGTTTCCGGGGGTGTACTGTGCCCGCCGGAACCTCCCTTCATCCCCGCCCGGAAAGGGGGTGAGTAAGGTGATGGGCGTACTTTATCGCAACCGCCCGTTGCTCGGCAACGTGGGGTTGGTGCTCTTCGTCGCCTTCCTGGCCATGGTCTTGTTCCCCGCGTACGCTCCCGCCGGCGACCAAATGTCGTTCTACGTCCGACAGACGTATCCCGGTACCACGCCGGAGTGGGTTTCTGTAGACGGAACCGCGCAACTGGTCACCGATGATTCCCTCGCAAGCACCGCGGTCGAAATCGCGATAGTTCCCCTGACAGAGCAAGACTTCCAAGCCATGCTTCCGAACCTGTGGTTCACAATCAAGCGTGGTGACCAGGTGGTAGCAACCGTTTATGCCAACCAGGCCACCTACGAGCAGGTCTACGTAGGGGTTTACGCGGGATACAAACTGGTCTACCAGTGGGCCTACGCCTTCAGCCAGCTGCCCTCGTTACCCCAGAGTTTCACGCTGACGGTTTACTGCGACGGGCAACAAAAAGCTGGCTTCACCTTGCAGGTGGATCGACCACCCGCTCCTCCTACCGGCGGCGGTGGCGGCGGTGGCGTCACTGAGACCACCACGCCCGTAGATGCGGGCACGGTGAAGAGCACCGCCACGACCTCCACGCTGACGGCCGACGCGGCCAGGGTGGAGCAACTGGCGGCCACGCAGCCCAGGGTCGAGCTGGTGGTGCCCGCAGACCTGGTTAAGGCCACCAACTACGTGGTCGTGAGCGCGGACGCGCTGGCCAAGGTCTTCGACGCCGGCAAGCCCGTGGTGGTGGGCGCCGGCGACGTAAAGCTCACCATCCCGCCTCAGGCCATGGACTACGAGCCCCTCGTGGGCCAGGACCTGACCGTCAGGGCCGAGTTCGGCAGGGCCGACGTGGGCACCCTCCCGGCGAGCTACCGGGCCGCCGGTGACGCCTGGGACGTGGCCATCCGCGTCCTCAAGGGCACCGAGGACAAGGGCGGCATCAGCAGCTTCCTGGCGAAGGTCACCCTGGCGCTGCCGTACAAGGCCGACGGGCTTGACGAGAACAAGCTCGGGCTGTACCGCTCCACAAACGGTTCCTGGGCCTACCGCGTGAGCAAGGTCGACAGGGCCAACAAGCAGGTCGTCGCCTGGCTCGCGAGCCTGAGCCGGTACGCGGCCCTGGCCTACGAGAAGACCTTCGCGGACATCGCCACCCACTGGGCCCGGAACGACATCGAGGTCATGGCGGCGCGGCACGTGGCCCAGGGCATGCCTGACGGCACCTTCGCGCCCGATGCCGGCGTGACCAGGGCGCAGTTCGCGGCCTTCGTGACCCGGTGCCTGGGCCTGGAGCCGGGCGGCGCGGCCGGGTTCTCGGACGTGCCCGCCAACGCGTGGTACGCCGGCGTGGTGGCGGCGGCGGCGAAGGCCGGCATCGTGAAGGGCTTCGAGGACGGCACCTTCCGTCCGGACGAGCCGATTACCCGCGAGCAGGTGGCGGCCATGGTGACGCGGGCCCTTAAGGTGGCGGGCAAGGAGGTCACCCTGACGCCGGCGGAGCGCGACCGGCTCCTGGCCGTCTTCGCGGACCGCGGCGCCATCGGCGACTGGGCCCTGGACGCGGTGGCCGTGGCCGTGAAGGAGGGCATCGTGCGGGGCCGCGCCGTGGACAGCTTCGCGCCGCAGGCGGGCGCCACGCGGGCCGAGGCGGTCACCATGCTCAAGCGCCTGCTGACCTCCGTCGGCTGGCTGTAATCGTCCTGGTCGTGCAAACCCTTCCCCGGCGGGCGCACGCCTGACCCCGCCGGGGAATGTTTTTTTGGCCGCCCGTCCGGACCTGAAAGCCGGTTCCGGGCCGGCACGGTGAGTTCGGTCCGGCCGGCCTGGCAGGAAATTGGGTGAATTGGTCGAAGAACTAGCGAAAACCGTGTCCCGTATCAACCTGTTGCGGATGTCCCCGGCGGCGCGAGGCCGCATTTTTCGGGAGGAAGTTTTCCTTTGGGCAGGTTCCGGTGTGAAAACACGGGCGAGATCCGGCTCAACCTCAATCTCTCGCCCTTTATCCTGACCGTCGTGGCCGCCCTGCTGGTGCTGGCCCCGCTGGGCCGCGGGCTCTTCTTCCCGCCGGAGCTCCTGCTGGCCAACGCGGCCGCGGGCGCGCTGTTCCTGCTGCTGGCCCTGGACGCGGCGGCGCGGGGCGCGCGCGGCGGGCTCACCTGGGCAGACGCGGCCCTGGTGGTCCTGGTGCTGGCCTACGCGGCCTCCACCCTGGTGGCCGTCCACGTCAGGCCCGCCGTGGGGGCCCTCCTGACCCACCTCATGTACGGCGCGGTGTACTGGGCCGCGGCCCGGCTGTCGGCCCGGGAGGGGTACGCCCGCGCGGTGCTTGCGGCCTGCCACGCCGGCGTGGTGGTCACGGCCCTCGTGGGGGCGCTGGCCGCGGCCGGCCTGCTGCCGGTGCCCGGGGCCTGGGACGGCCGGTCCCTCATGTCCACCCTCCAGTACAAGAACGCCTTCGCGGCCTACCTGGCCACGGGCTGCGTGGCCGGGATGGGCCTGGCCGTGCGGGCGGGGAGCCTGGGGCGCGTCGTGCTGGCCTCCGCCAACGCCCTGCTGGTGGTGCTGCTTTTCGCCACCCAGTCGCGGGGCGGGTGGGTGATCTTTCCGGTGGGCCTGGCCCTGCTCTTCTGGTGGGTGCCGGCGGTGTACCGCTACCGCGCCCTGTTCCACGCCGTGCTTTTCGTGACCGCCGGACTGGTGGCGGTGCGGCCGGTCTACGGGGCCCTTACCGGCGGCGCCGGCGCGCGGGCCCTCGTCTGGCTCGCGGTGGCCGCGGCCGCCGCCGGGCTGGCCCAACTGCTGTACGAAGGGCTGGCGGCCTGGCTCAACCGGCCCGAGGTGCCGGACGCCACCCGGCGGCTGATGGCCCGCGGCGGGGCGGCCTACGTCCTGGCCGTGGCCCTGGCCTACGCCACCTACGCCGTGGGCACGGCCCCTACCGTGGCGGCCACCGTGCTGCCGGCCCCGGTGGCCGCGCGCATGGCCACCATCGGGGCCGAGGACGTGAGCTTTAAGGCGCGGCTCCTCTTCACGGCCGACGCCGTGCGCGTGGCCCTGGACCGGCCCTGGCTGGGCGGCGGCGGGGGGGCCTGGAGCGCCCTTTACCATCAGTATCAATCTTCGGTCTACTGGACCACCGAGGTGCACAACCACCTGGCCCAGGTGTGGGTGGAGGCCGGCGTAGCCGGTCTGCTGGGCTTCCTGGGCCTCGTGGCCGGCCTTGTTGTGGCCGGCCGGCGGGCGGTGGCCCGGCTGCCGCGCGACGCCGCGGCCCTGACCGCGACGGCGGGCGCGGCTGCGGCCACGCTTTTCCTGCACAGCGTCCTCGATTTCGACCTTTCGCTGGCGGCCCTGGGAGTGGTGCTGTTCGCCCTGATGGGCGTGGTGCGGGGCGCGTCTGCGTCCCACGCGCCGGCCGTGACGATGCCTGCGGCCGCGGGAAGGCTGCCCTGGCCGCGGCGGCCGCGCGCCCGGCAGATTGCGGCCGCCCTGCTGGGCGTGGTGCTGGGCGCGGGCCTCCTGGTGACGGCCGGCCGCCTTTACCGCGCCGGGGTGGAGGGGGCCCTGGGCGCCCGGGCCGTGGCGGCCGGGGACCTGGCCCGCGCGGCGGCGCACTACGCCGCGGCGGTGCGCCTCGACCCCTTCACGCCCGAGTACCGGGCGGACCTGGCGCAGCTCTGGGCCGTGCGGGCCGTGGCCCGCGACGACGCCGTGGCCCGGTACCGGGCCCTGGCCCTGGCAGGGGAGGCGGCCGCGCGGGCGCCCCACGACGCGGTGCTCCGGGGCACGCTGCGCAACGTCTACCTGATTTTAAGGGAGTACGACCCGGCCGTGAGTGAGGCCGAGGCCGTGGTGGCCGCCAATCCCCTGGTGGGCGCCCACTGGGAGGTGCTGGGCCAGACCCTGGTGGCGGCGGCCCGCGGGCTTCTGGAAAATGGAGACCGGGCCGGGGCCGGCGGGTACCTCGAGCGCGCCGCGGCCCTGCCGGAGGAATTGGCCGCCGCCGAGGCGCGCCTGAACAGGCAGGCGGCCTACGGCCGGCGCGCCGTCGACCGGCCGCCGGGCCTGTGGCTGGCCGCGGGACAGGCGCACTACCTGCTGGGCCGGTATGCGGAGGCCGTAAGCCTGCTGGAGCGGGCGCGGGCGCAAAAGGCCCCGGCGGGCGAGGCGCTGGTGTGGCTGGCCGCGGCCCACGCCCGGCGGGGGGAGGCGGATCGGGCGCGGGCCCTGCTGGACGAAGCCGCGCGGGCCGACGCCAAGGCCCGCGAGCGATACCGGGAGATTTTGGCCCTGGGCCCGGTGCGGCCGGGGCAGTAGAAGGGGGGCAAACCTTGACCGCGGAAAGGGAAATGTCGTCCGGCGGGCCGGCGCCGCCGGCGGAAGACGTCATCGACCTCAGGGAATACCTGCGGGTTCTGGCCCGCCGGCGGGGGGTGGTGGTGCTTACGACGCTGCTGGCCGTGCTTACGGCCGGACTTTTGAGCTTTTTTGTATTACCCCCGGTGTACGAGGCGCGCACCGTCTTGCTGGTCACCCAGGCCACCGAAAAGGTGCAGGCACCCACGGCCGGCAAGGAGGGCGAGTCGGTCATCACCACCATCACGCGCCTGCCGGCCCTCACCATGAACACCTACGTCGGTCAGTTGAAGAGCGAGACCGTGGCCGAGCGCACCATCAAGAAGCTGGGGCTCGATCCCACCCTGTACACGCCGGTTACCCTGGCGCGCATGGTCACGGCCACGGCCCAGAAGGACTCCAACCTCATCGAGCTCAAGGTGCGCCACCAGGACCCCCTGCTGGCGGCGCGCATCGCCAACACCATGGCCGAGGAGTTGCTGGGGCTGATCTCCGAGAAGAACCAGGAGCAGATGGCCCGCTCCGTGCAGTTCCTGGTGGACCAGCGGCAGGCCACCGAAAAGGAACTCCAGAAGGCGGTGGAGGAACTGGGCAAATTCGACTCCGAACCGCGCAGCGTGGCCTTCCTGGAGGAGCAGTTCAAGGCCCTCACGGCCGAACTCACCCGCGCCCAGGCGGACCTCAACAAGGTGAGGGTCGAGGCCGAACAACTGCGGGCCGGCCTGGCGCGGCTGGAGGCGGACCTGGCGGACACCCCGCGCATGATCAAGGTCACCCGGTTGGATCCCGTCACGGGCCGCACGCTGGAGGGCGAGGACGTCAACCCCGTTTACGTCAACCTGGCCGAAGAGGCCGCCAAGAAGAAGGCGACCCTGGGGGAGAAGGAGGCGCAAGTGTCGGCCCTGCAGTCCCTGCAGGCGACACTCGCAGAGCAACTGGCCACCCTCCAGGGCGAGCTCACGGCCAAGAAGGCCAAACGCGACCAGCTGGCGGCCGAGGTGAAGCGCCTGGAGCAAACGCGGGACCAGCTGGCGAGCAAGGCCACCGAGACCCAGATCGCCCGCTCAGTGGACCTGGGAAGCACCACCGTGGTGGTGGTTTCCCCGGCGGTGGTGCCGGCCAAACCCGTCAAGCCCAACAAGAAGCTCAACGTGGCCGTGGCCCTGGTGCTGGGCCTCATGGCCGGCGTGGCCCTGGCCTTCGTGGCCGAGCACCTGGATTACACCATCAAGACCCCCGAGGACGTGCGCCGGCACCTCGGTCTGGCCGTGCTGGGCTCCATACCCGACGCCCACCTGGAGCGCCGGCTGCGCGGGGTCAGGGCCGGGGGTGCTGAGGCGTGAGAAGGATGTTGCGGCGTTTGTCCCGCGTGTTCGGCCGCGCGCGGCGTCCCCGCCCGCCCGCGGGCGCCGACGGCCCGGCGCCGGTGTGGGTCGACGGCCGTACCGGCCTGGCCGAGGCCTTCCGCACCTTGAGGGCCAACCTGAGCTTCGCCGGGCCGCCCGAGACCAGAACCCTGCTGCTGGTCACCAGCACCGCGCCCGACGACGGCAAGAGTACGGTGGTGGCCAACCTGGGCGCCGTGCTGGCCCAGGCCGGGGACCGGGTGCTGGTGGTGGACTGCGACCTGCGCAAGCCCACCCTGCACCGCATGCTGGCCGTGCCCAACCACCGGGGCCTCACCAACGTCCTGGTGCAGCGCGCGCCGGTGGAGGAACTGCTGCTGGACGGCCCGGTGCCCGGGCTGAAAGTGCTCACCAGTGGCCCGGTGCCCCCGAACCCGGCGGAGCTGCTGGCCACGCCCGAAATGTCCTACCTGCTGGCCCAGCTGCGGGAGAACTACGACGCCGTGCTCGTCGACACTCCGCCGTTGCTCGCCGTGGCCGACGCGGCCGTGCTCGCCCCGCTGGTGGACGGCGTGATCCTGGTGGTCTCGGCCTGGAGCGCGCGCGTGGACATGGTGCAGGAGGCTCTGGAGCAACTGGAAAAGGCGCGCGCCCGCATCCTGGGCGTGGTGCTCAACCGCACCCGCGTGCCGGCGCGGGACTACTACTATTACTACTACCGCTACCGCCGGGGCCGCGAACGGGAAGAGGGGCCGGAGATAGTGCTCTAAAGGTCGCAGGAGTAGTACGGGGCCATACCCCGGTCCCTCACTTATTCCTCCACGATTTTCACCCTGCGCTCTCGTATTCAGGCCGTCGCCCGGATGCTGGCCTCCACCGGACTGTGATCCCAATCACAGAATTTCTCCCCCGCCGGGAGTAAAATTACTTAACGACATTTCCACCGGCGGCAGGAATTTCCCGCCCTGCCGTCGAAATTACAGGGGACCCGGCGGAGGCGATGACCCGCGGTCCCGACGTGGGCGCCAGGGGACGCGGAATAGCTGGTGGCGCAACCGGCCGCCGGGAAGATTCCGTTTTGCGCGCCGCGGCGCCCACTGACCACGTACCCGTCCCCTTTTCAGACGGCCCTCCAGCATCCTGCGGCGCTCGCGCACCCCACCTTCCCGTCGGCTCCCGCGGCGCGCGGAGAGGAGAAAGTTCCTTGGACGGACGGGCCGTTCGAAACCTGGAACACGCCGCGCTGCCGGTTCCGAAGGCCGGGGCGCGCTTTACATTGGCTGCGGCCCTGCGGCGCGTTGCGGCCCCGGCGGGCCTGCTGCTGGGGGACCTGGCGGGCCTCGCCACAGGCTTCGCGCTGGCCTGGGCCCTGCGGGTGTGGCTCCTGCCGCGCCTGTGGCCCGCCTACGCGGTACCGGCGCCGGCCGCCTTCTGGGCCAACCTCTGGTGGATGCTGGCCTTCGGCGTGGTGTGCCTGGCCTACCAGGGCCTCTACACCAGGCGCCTGCCCTTCTGGCGCGAGGCCAAGCGCCTGGCCAAGGCCTGCCTGCTCGCGTTTCTGATTGTTCTCGGCGTGGTCACGCTGGGCAAGAAAGCGGGCCAGGTCTCCCGTACCGTCCTTGTGCTGGCCTGCGCCTTCAACCTCTTCACCCTGCCCGCGGCCCGCTGGGCCGCCAAGCGGCTCCTGTGGCGCGCCGGCCTGTGGGCCAGGCCCGTGCTGGTGCTGGGCGCCGGCAAGACCGGCGAGCTGGTGGCCCGCGCCCTCACCGGAGACAGGCACCTGGGCTACCGCATCGTCGGCTTTCTGGACGACGACCCGGCCAAGCGCGGCGTGCGCGCCAACGGCGTCTACTACCCGGTCCTGGGCGGCTTCCGCGACTCGGACCGCGTCATGCAGGCCACCGGCGCCCGGGACCTCATCGTGGCCGCCCCCGGCATGGAGCCGAAGGCCCTGGTGGGCCTGGTCAACAGGCTCCAGCGCTCCGCGGCCTCGGTCACGGTCATACCGGACCTCTTCGGCGTGCCCGTCATGGGCGCGGAGACGGACTACTACTTCGACGAGCAGGCCCTGGCCCTGAGGGTGAGGAACAACCTGGCCAACCCCCTGAACCGGTTCTTGAAGCGCGGCTTCGACCTGGTCGCTGGCTCGCTCATTCTCGTCGCCGTCCTGCCCCTAGTGGGCCTGATAGCCCTGGCCGTGAAGCTGGATTCGCCCGGCCCGGTGCTCTTCCGCCACCGGCGCCTGGGCCTGGGCGGCCGGGAGTTCTGGTGCTACAAGTTCCGCACCATGCACGTCAACGCCGAGGAGATCCTGCAGAGGCTCCTGGCCGAAAACCCGGCCCTGCGGGCCGAGTGGGAGCGGGACTTCAAACTGCGGAAGGACCCACGCATTACCAGGGTGGGCGGGTTCCTGCGCCGGACGAGCCTGGACGAGGTCCCCCAGATTTTCAACGTCCTGAAGGGGGAAATGAGCCTGGTGGGCCCGCGGCCCATCGTGGAGAAGGAGCTCCCGCGTTTCGCCATCTTCGCCCGCGACTATTTCTCGGTGCGGCCCGGCGTCACCGGTCTGTGGCAGGTCAGCGGCCGCAACGACACGGGGTACGAACACCGCGTGCGCCTGGAATCCTGGTACGTCCGCAACTGGTCCCTCTGGCTCGACCTCACCATCCTCGTCCGCACCGTCGGCGTGGTGCTGGCAAGGCGGGGAGCGTATTGATTGCGGATAGGCCAACGAAGAAAGGAGTTTTTTTCGTGGACAAAGATCGCCTCTACAACTGGACCCTCGAACAAAAGGAAGCCGAGAGCATCCGCATCATTAAGGAAACCGTGGACCGCTTCGGCCAGGACAGGGTGGCCACAACCTGGACCGGCGGCAAGGACTCCACCACGCTCCTGCACCTCATCAGGCAGGCCTGCGGCGGCCGGGTGCCGGTGCGGGTGATCCAGATCGACACCTCGGTGAAGTTCAGGGAAATCTACGATTTCGTGGCCCGCATGGCGAGAGAATGGGACTTGAACCTTTGCGTGGTGCGCAACGAAGAAGCGCTCAAGACCATCAAGATCGCCGAAGATCACGTGCAGTGCTGCTATCAGCTCAAAACCATCCCCCTGCAAAACGCCATCCGGGAATTCGGCTTGGCGGCCCTGTTCACCGCGGTTCGCTGGGACGAGCAGGAGGCCCGGCAAAACGAAGAGTACTATTCACCACGCCAGAACCCCGATCACGTGCGGGTGCAGCCCATCCTGCACTTCCGGGAAATCGATATCTGGAGCTACATCAGGAAATACGACCTGCCCTTCTGCGAGCTTTACCGCCGCGGCTACCGTAGCCTGGGCTGCGAACCCTGCACCCGCATCGGCGCCACGACCGGCCCCGAGCGAGCCGGCCGCGAGGCCGCCAAAGAGCAGGCCATGCGGCGCCTGCGGGAGATGGGGTATTTTTAGGAGGATAAGTTATATTGTCCAAGAAAAAGTTACCCCACATCATCCTTATCGTTCTAGATAGTGCCAGAGCCAAAAGCTTTTCGTGTTACGGCTACCACCGCAAGACCACGCCCAACATCGACCGCATCGCGGAAGAGGGCGTGCTTTATAAGTGGTGCTTCGCCCCGGCGAATTGGACTCTTCCGTCGCACGCTTCACTTTTTACAGGGCTTTATCCTTCGGAACACGGTTGCCATTGGGGTTTCCCTTTTCTAGATAACGCCCTTATCACGTTGCCTCAGGTACTTCAGCAGGCGGGCTATTTCACTGTCGGGATCTCCTGTAACAGTCTGATATCTAACGCCACTGGGTTTACCCGGGGTTTTGACCGCTTCTACGACCTGGGTGTCGCTTACCCCTTTCAACATGCGGAGGCTCCAAGCGGATTTAGCGTACGAGAGAAGCTGGCAAGCATAATAAGCGAGCCCTCGCCAGCCCGGGTGCGCTGGCTTGTAAACCGTTTAGTCGCTCGAGCCTACGGCCTGGTGGCAAGCTGGAAGGCCTTTCTAACACGGCGCGCGCTAAGGCTGGCTCTTACTACGCTCGCTATGGGGCAGGAGAGGCACATTTTCTTGTTTCTCAACCTGATGCAGGTGCACGGGCCATACGAACCCCCGAGGGAGACGCTGGGCACATTTGGAGGGAGAAGGAAGCCGAGCTTTCGCCATCTGGCGCCCCTGCCGTCGCAGTACTACGCAATTCGTCCGATGCCGGCGGAGGCGGCTGAGAAGTTAACTGCGTTGTACGACGAAGAGCTTCTCTATGTAGACAGGAGAATCGGCGAGCTACACCAGTATCTCGAAATGTCCGGTCTGGCCGACGAAACTGTACTAATCATCACCTCGGATCATGGAGAGTTGCTCGGGGAGCACGGCGGGCTTTTCTGGCACATGTATGGGCTCTTCCAGGAGCAGTTGCACATTCCGCTAATCATCCGCTGGCCGAGTGAGTTAGGCGCTTACGGCGTTAATGACAACCTGGCTCAGCTGCATGACCTCTTTGCCACTCTGGTAGGCCTTTGCGGCTCGCCGTTTCCCGTTCCAGAAGGAAGTGTGGACCTTTTGAATGGTAAGAGAGGATTTGCGCTGGCGGAGGATGTGGACGCACCGTTGCGGGTAGGGGATTGGGCGGCCAGGGACCCGAAGTTTGATGCGGCGGCCTTTCCTTTCCGGGAGCCGGCGAAGGTTACCATCCGGTTAAAAGACACGGGCCGCCTGGAGGTAGCAGTCTTGCAGCCGCAGGACTCAATCTCACTTACCTCGCTGGCGAAAGGGGCGATGGAATGGAAAAGGAGTTAATCTTACTTCTGATGTGCGGAATGCTGGTCTTTGTGTTCGCCCTGGTGAGGCCACGCTACGCCCTTGCCGTGACATTGGGAGCCAATTTTTTCAACCAACCCCGCCCCCAGATCGCGGGTGCCTATGTTACGCTGGCAGATACGGCCATCGTTGCCCTGACCTTAGTGTGGATACTGAGGTCGCTTGTGGTTGGAAGGCTCGCATTTCCCAGGACCGGCCTCGAAATGCCTTTTGGGTTCCTCGCAGGCGCTTACGCCCTCTCGACAGTTTTCGCTTTTGACCTCGGCCGGGCGCTGGTTAAAACCCTTCAGTTGGTTGAGTGGATGCTTCTCTTATACCTTACAGTTAACTATGGACGCGGTAAAAAAACCCTCCGTCTCCTCGTCGGTACGCTCGTGGGCGTTGGTCTCTTCGAGGTGGCTGTAGCCGGTTACCAGGCGGCACGAATGGAAGATTTTCGCCGGGTTACGGGAACCCTAGGCAATGACCTGGGTTGGTACATGTTTATGCTATTGGTTTTGGTAACGGTGCAGGTCGTTACATGCACCGAATTAAAACACAGGCTCTTATGGGCTGTTGCAAGTATACTTTTCACCTTTGGTTTTTTGTTGACCCAGGTTCGCGAACTCTGGTTTTCGCTCCTGGCGGTTCTGTCGCTTTTAGCGATTCTAGAGGTTTTCATCCACCGGCGGCCACGCCGTTTTCTGCGGTTTTTGGGCATTGTGGCGGTGAGCGGTGCTGCGGGCATCATCCTTTTACTACCAAAACTCGGGTCTTATTTGGTCACTCTTGAAAATCGCGGCTTGGACACCCTTTACACGCGATTGGGTCAGTGGGGGGCGGCACTCAATATCGCCGCCGCGCATCCCTGGGTCGGGATTGGCCCAGGCGGATTTGGTCAGTTGTGGGCCCCTTTCATTCCTGAAACGTACTATTCGCTATGCGTGGCCTACGGCCTGGTCGGCAATCCAGAGATCGATGCCCACAGTTTTCTTTTTACCCGGCTGGCCGAGACGGGGCTTTTCGGGGCGGCGGCGGCGGTTTGGGTGCTGTGGTGCCTAGTTAGACGCACGGCACGGGTTAAGTGGCTATCGCTACCCCCTTTAGCCCAGAGTATCGCCATAACCGCGTGGCTGTTGGCGCTCTTGGCTTTGCTAACATTTGTTTACAGCGACTTCTTCCAGATCAAGCTGTTCTGGATACTGGTGGGCTTGGGCCTGGCCTGCTATAGTTTTGTCACGGACACTGCTCGGCCGGAAGCAAAGGCGACCACTCTTCGGCCATTGCAGCGCGAGAAGGGTGCGTATAACTTTGGGTGTTGAAGAACCTTATGAGTAAAAGAGCCCAGACTGCTTCGGCTGTGTCCGAAAAGAAATAGTAGTGAAGTCTTATAAAAGGCAAGGGGCGCGGCTTTTAAGCCAGTCTTGAACGCAATTACCTGCGGCCTACGTGAGCGGTTCTTCACGACCCAGTATCTGATAAAGGCCCGGCGGCCCGAGATGAAACGGGGGATTTGAAGCTTGGTACATCAGCCGCTGGTTTCGGTTATCGTCGTAAATTATAACGGGCGCCACCTGCTGAATGCTTGCTTACAGTCACTGCTTGCCCAAACTTACCCCAAACGGGAAATAATCCTGGTAGACAACGGTTCTTGTGACGGCAGTGCGGACTATGTGGCGGAAAAGTTCCCGGAGGTTGTGGTGGTGCGGTCCGAAAAGAATCTTGGTTTTGCCGGAGGTAACAACCTCGGAGCGTGCTACGCTCGGGGCGAGTTCATAGCGCTTCTTAACAATGACGCCGAGGCGGCACAGGACTGGCTAAAGCGGATGCTCCAGGCTTTTGACGACCCTCGTGTAGCGGTGGCGATGGCCAAGGTCTACACCGAAGGAACGCCGTCCGAGTATTACGAGAAGAACGGCACAATCAATTTCCTCGGCTACAACATCATGAGGATTTTTGACGAGCCATGGAAGACTTTCTTCGCCTCCGGCTGTGCCTTGATGTACCGGCGGGAGGCGGTGGGTGAAGTACCCTTCGATGAGGATTATTTTCTGTACGCGGAGGACCTCTATCTGAGCTGGCGGATGCGGCTAAAAGGTTACGAAGTAATACAGGTACCAGAGGCAGTTGTCTTTCATAAAGGATCGGCTACAGCTAAGAAGCGCGCGGATAATCTTTACTATCAGGTGAGGAACCGGCTCTTAAACTGCCTTTTATTCTACGAAAACCGTACGTTGCTGAAAATCGCACCGTACCTCAGCTTTTACCTTGTAGCGGAGGTTGCCCGCTGTGTATGGGCTAATCCCCAAAGTTTTCCGGGTATCCTAAAGGCGTATCTATGGCCAGTGCTGCACTGGCGGGCCGTGC
The DNA here is from genome assembly GCA_020725605.1 of Ammonifex sp. Classification (GTDB taxonomy): domain Bacteria; phylum Bacillota; class Desulfotomaculia; order Desulfotomaculales; family DYER01; genus DYER01. The sequence goes on from DYER01000099.1 coordinate 42,507, forward strand.
TGGCTAAAAGAAGGGCGGTACAGGCGGAGCGAGTAGTCAGGGACGAAGAGATCCTGGGCCTGATGAGCTGCAAGCTGGTCGACGGCGGTGGCTTCTTGGCCCGTCGGCTCAATGGGTTGAGCCGTCTCTACTGCCGACTCTTTGGCCTGCGCACTGTGGAGATCTCAAAGGAGAGTGCTCTATCTTGAAGATCGCGGTTGACGCGCGTTGCGCGGCGGACCAGGGCAGGACCGGAACGCACACTTACGTTCTAAATTTGCTAGCTCATATGGTTCGTTTAAGGGAGGAACCAGGAACGGGAAGGCTAGAGTTTCTTTACTATACCTCAGAACCTCCCTGCGCGGACGTGGTAGATCTCTGCAAGAACATTGCTACCTTTGTTACTCTCCCCTTCCCGTGGCGGAGGAACCGGTTATGGGTGGACCTGCGTTTATTACCATGCGTCCTTCGCGAGCGGCCGAGTATCCTTTTTCTTCCTAATCATGTGGCACCGCTTTTGCCGACGCCCTTTCCCGTGGTGACCACCATCTTCGACTTGGCCTTCCTTCGCTTCCCGGAGCATTTTCCCCGACGTGCGCGGAGCACCCTGAAGCGGAATACGGCCCACGCCGTGCACCGGGCGGATCGGGTAATTACCATCAGCGAGGCCACCATGCGCGACCTCCTAAAAACTTATGGCCTCCCGGCGCAGAAGGTGGTCGTCACATATCCAGGGGTAGATCACAACATATTTAAACCCTGCGTGGAGCCCTCGGCTTTGCAGGCGGTGCGGGAGAGGTATGGTTTGCCGGAGGCTTTCTTTCTCTATGTGGGCGCACTTCAGCCGCGCAAGAACCTCAGACGTCTGTTACAGGCTTATGCTATGGCGAGGAGCAGGGGTCTTGAATGGTCGCTGGTGGTGGCCGGGCCCCGAACCTGGCTTTACGAGGACATTGTAGCGGCACTGAAAGTCACGCCGGGAGTCCGCTATCTCGACTATGTGCCTTTTGCGGACCTACCTGTTCTTTACAACCTGGCGGGGGCCTTCGTTTACGTGCCCCTCTATGAAGGCTTTGGCCTGCCGGTGCTGGAGGCCATGGCCTGCGGGACGCCAGTCATCACTTCTAACGTTTCTTCCCTGCCCGAAGTAGCCGGTGATGCGGCGGCGTTGGTGGATCCCTATGATACCGAAGCAATCGCATGGGTACTACAGCAGTTGGCAGGAGACGAAGAGCTGCGCCGGACGATGAGGGAAAAAGGCCTGGCCCGCGCAAAGAGTTTTTCTTGGGAGCGCTGTGCACGGGAGACGCTGTCCGTGTTTGAGGAAATAATTCGGGGGGTGCGACATTGAAAATCTTCGACCTAGGTTGTGGCCTGAATAAACTTCCGGGTGCTGTAGGGGTTGACATACGGCCGGGGCCGGAGGTGGATGTGATCCACGACCTGAATGTATATCCCTGGCCCTTTGCCGACAACGAGTTTGATTTTGTGCATGCCAGTAATATCCTGGAGCACCTGGATGACGTGGTCCAAGCGGTGGAGGAGATCCACCGTATCACCAGGCCGGGGGGTGGTGAAGGTGCTGGTGCCTCACTTTTCAAGCAGCGCTTTTTTCACCGACCCCACGCATAAGCACGCCTTTTCGTCCCGTTCTTTTGATTACTTTGTGACAGGAACCGAGTTGTGTCGTCTCAACTATTCACACGTCAGATTCTTAAAAAAACATGTTCAGTTGGGCTTTCCCTCCCGGAACCCGCTCAAGAACCTGGTTTTGAGGCTCATCAACCGTTACCCCGAGTGGTACGAGAAGAGGCTGGCCTTCCTTTTGCCGGTTGGCTCCGTCCTCTTTGAGTTGGAGGTCGTAAAGTGATGCCGCCGGCATCCCCGCAGGAGGTCACGCCTAAAGTAGACGTGATCGTCGTGACTTACAACGCGGCCGGGTATATAGAAACCTGTTTGAAATCGGTCCTTACTCGTAACCCTCGGTATCCTTACACCATCACCGTGGTGGACAATGCATCTACGGATGGCACAGTAGATATTGTCGCCGCCAAATTTCCTGTCGTCAACATTCGCCGGAACACGCATAACCTGGGCTTTGCACGCGCGAATAATGCGGCCGTCGGGGAGGCCCGAGGGGACTACGTTGTCTTCCTTAACCCAGACACGGATGTGAAAGAAGGGGCGCTCGATAATCTGATCGACTTCCTGGAAGCTCACCCAGAGGCGGGAGCCGCAGGGCCGAAGCTCCTCAACAGTGACGGTTCGCTCCAGCTTACCGGCAACACCTTTCCTACGCTTTGCAACTTGCTTTTTGAGACGCTTTTCTTGGACCGGCTTTTTCCTCGTAGCAGGGTTTTCGGGGCGCATAAGCTTTCATGGTGGAATAGACAGGAGGCGGCCCCTGTGGACTGGGTGATGGGCGCTTGTCTTGCTGTCCGGCGGGAGGTAGGGGAGAGGCTAGGCTGGTTTGATGCGCGGTTCTACATGTATTTCGAAGAGACCGACCTTTGCCGCCGGATCCGGGAAGCTGGATACAAGGTGTATTACGTGCCGCGGGCGGAGGTGGTCCACTTCGGAGGTACGGGGCCAAAGGCGTATTCCGGCCAAAAGGTCTGGTGGTGGCATCGGAGTCTGTTTTATTACTATCGAAAACACCACCGGGACAAGCTTATTCTTTTACGCCTTATAGTTTTCTTCCGCACGCTGTTGCGCACCGGGCTGTGGCTTTTGCTCATCCTGCGTTACGGGCGTTTCGCCTGGGAGAAGAGCTTGGCGTATTTGAGGACGCTCCAGCTGGTCTGGTTTGAGGGCTGGTGATTTTGTTGAAGGTAACCATGGTTACGGGAAGCTTTCCTGAAATGCCCTGTGGCGTTGGCGATTACACCTATCGCCTGGTGGAAGCACTTTTAGAGGGGGACGAAGGAATAAGGGTCGACGTGGTGACCAGTGCCGACAATCGGGTCAGGGTTCCCGATGCTCCCAGGCTTGCTATTCATCGGGTGAGTACCTGGAGTATGCGGGGGTTCCTCCGCCTGATGCAGCTGATAGCCAGCACCGGCCCGGACGTGGTGCATATCCAGTATCCTGCGAAGGGGTATGGCACCGGTCTTGCGCCCAACCTTGTCCCACTCCTCTGGCGTTTTTATCGGCCCGGGGTGCCGGTGGTGGTCACCTTGCACGAGTTTACCATTGCTCACCCGCTCCGGAAGTTGAGTGCTCTCTTTCTAATCCTCACTTCGCGCTGCCTGGTCGTCTGCGACCCGCGGGAGGAAAAGGCCCTCCGCTACTTCCGGTGGCCACGCGGCGGGCCAGAGTTGATCCCTCTAGGGGCTAATGTTCCAGTACAGTTCAAGTGCCACCTGCAGGCCCGTGAGGCTGACTGCCTGACGATCTGTCACTTTGGGTTTTTGGACAAGTCTAAGGAAGGTTCTCTTTGCGTTGAAGCGCTATACTACCTGCAGAGAAAAGGGTTGCCTGCAAAACTCGTCTTTGTTGGTGGAGTAAAGCCGGAGGAAGAAGCCCGGCTGAGGGCGTTAGCGGCGGAAA
>DYER01000100.1 GCA_020725605.1 Ammonifex sp.
CGGCCGCCGGGTGGCGGTGGTGGGCCGTAGCATGGTCAACGTGGTCAACATTGCCTTTGAGCTGGGTTACCTTCAGATCCCCAACGGCACACTGGTGGAAACGGAGGAGGCCAAGCGCCTGCCCCGCGACCGGGTGGTATTCCTGACTACCGGTAGCCAGGGCGAGCCCATGTCGGCCCTGACCAGGATGGCCATGCGCGACCACCGGCAGGTGGAGATCGTGCCCGGAGACACGATATTGATTTCGGCCGCCCCCATCCCGGGTAACGAGAAACTCATTGCCCGCATTATCGACCAGTTGTTCCGCCAGGGGGCCCACGTGATACACGAGCCGGCCCTGGGCGTTCACGTGTCGGGCCATGCGAGCCAGGAAGAGTTGAAGCTCATGATCAACCTGGTGCGGCCCCGGTACTTCATTCCCATCCACGGCGAGTACCGGATGCTCATCAAGCACGCGGAGCTGGCCCGTGAGATGGGCATTCCGCCGCAGAACGTGTTCGTGCTCGAGAACGGCCAGGTGGTGGAATTCACCCGCAACGGGGCGCGTCTGGCGGGGAGGGTACCGGCCGGCCGGGTCCTGGTCGACGGTTTGGGCATCGGCGATGTGGGCGACATCGTGCTGCGTGATCGCCGCCAGCTCTCCCAGGACGGAATTCTCATCGCCGTGGTAACCATCAACCACGAATCCGGCCGGGTGGTGGCCGGCCCGGACATCGTCTCGCGGGGGTTTGTCTACGTGCGGGAGTCCGAGCAACTTATGGAAGAGGCCAAGGCGCGGGTGCGCGAGGCCCTCGACCGGTGTCAGGGCGTTTCCGAATGGGCGCCCATCAAGGCCCAGGTGCGGGACGTGCTGGGCAAGTTCCTCTTCGAGCGGACCGGGCGCCGGCCCATGATCCTGCCCATTATCATGGAAGTGTAGGGGGACCCGCCGTGACCCGAGCTTGCGCGCTACCGGAGGGCGCACAACGGTTCTACCATCTCATCACCTTCGGCTGTCAGATGAACGACCACGACTCCGAGGTTCTCGCGGGAATCCTGGAAGGCATGGGGTACCGCGCCGTGGACCGGGCCGAGGCCGCTGATCTGGTCGTTATAAATACCTGCTGCGTGCGGGCCTCGGCCGAGAACAAGGTTTACGCCCGCCTTGGTGAGCTGGGCCGCCTGAAGAGGCGCAAACCCCACCTCGTGATCGCGGTGGGGGGCTGCCTGCCGCAGCGGGAGGGGGCGGCCGAGGAACTGATGCGGCGCTTTCCCCAGGTGGACGTGATCTTCGGCGCCCGCAACCTGCACCGGCTGCCCGAACTGCTGGCGCGGGTCGCGGCCGGGCGGCCCGTGGTAGGGCTCTGGGCCCCGCCCGACGAGCCTCCCGAGGGCCTGCCCGCGAGGCGCGCGCCCGGCGTGAAGGCCTGGGTCACCGTCATGTACGGGTGCAGCAACTTCTGCAGCTACTGTGTGGTTCCCTTTGTGCGCGGGCCCGAGAGGAGCCGGCCGCCGGAGGCCATCGTCGCCGAGGTGGAGGATCTGGCCCGCCGGGGTTACAGGGAAGTCACCCTTCTCGGTCAGAACGTCAACGCCTACGGGCGCGACCTCGGCAACATCACCTTCGCGGACCTGCTGCGCCGCCTGGACCGGGTGTCGGGTGTGATGCGCATAAGGTTTACCACCTCGCACCCGCGCGACTTCGACGACCGCCTCATCGAGGTCCTGGCCGCAGGCCGGCACCTGTGCGAACACGTCCACCTGCCGGTGCAGGCGGGCAGTAACCGGGTTCTGGGGCGCATGAACCGCGGCTACACCCGGGAGCAGTACCTGGACCTCGTCGACCGGCTGCGGGCCGCCCTGCCGGGGGTGGGCTTGACCACGGACATCATGGTGGGCTTTCCGGGCGAGGATGAGGAGGACTTCGAGGCCACCCTGGACCTGGTGCGCCGGGTCCGTTTCGACGCGGCCTTCACCTTTATTTACAATCCGCGGCCCGGCACGCCGGCCGCGGCCTGGCCCGAACAAGTGCCCCTAGAGGTGCGCCGCCGGCGCATCCGGGAACTAATTGCCCTGCAGCGGCAGATCAGTCTGGAAAACAACCGGGCCGAGGAGGGCCGGGTGGTGGAGGTGCTGGTGGAGGGGCCCAGCGAGACCGATTCCGGCCGCCTGTGCGGCCGCACGCGCAGCTTCAAAATGGTGGTCTTCCCCGGCGCATCGGACCTGGTGGGGAAGCTGGTCAGGGTGGAGATACTGGCCGGAAAGGTGAACCACCTGGAGGGACGGGTCGTGGAGCAGGGATGACGAACCAGGTACCTCTTACCCCCATGATGGAGCAGTACCGGCGCCTGAAGGAGCAGTACCCGGACGCCATTCTTTTTTTCCGCCTGGGCGACTTCTACGAGATGTTCTTCGAGGACGCGGTCAAGGCCGCCCGGGAACTGGAGATCACCCTCACGGGTCGTGACGCCGGCGCGGCCGGCCGCGTCCCCATGTGCGGCGTGCCCCACCACGCCGCTCAGGGCTACATCGCACGTCTCGTGCATCGGGGCTACCGGGTGGCCATCTGCGAGCAGGTCGAGGATCCCCGGTCCGCGCGCGGCCTTGTGAAAAGGGAGGTCGTGCGTCTCGTCACTCCGGGCACTCTGGTGGAAGAGGACCGCGTGGAACACAACTTTCTGGCGGCCCTGGTACCCGCGGACCGCGCCTTCGGATTGGCGGTGGCGGACATCGGAACCGGCAGCTTTAACGTTTACACCTTCGACTCCTGGGCCCAGGTTCTGGACGAAATCCAGCGGCTCCAGCCCTCGGAAATCCTCCTGCCCCGGGACCTGGCTTCCGATCCGGACCGGCGCGGCCAGCTGGAAAGTGTGGTGCGCACCACCCTGACCCCGCTGGAGCAAACGGAGGGGCAGGCCGAATGCGCGCCGGGTGAGGACCCGGGTGCGTGTGCCGGCCGGGTTCTGCTGGCCTACGTGCGGGAGACCCAGAGGAATGAGGCGCGGCACCTGGCCCCGGAACCGGTGGATCCCGCGAGACACATGTACCTCGACGCCGTTACGCGCCGCAACCTGGAGCTGACCCGGTCGCTGCGGGACGGCGGCCGCTGGGGTACCCTGCTGTGGGTGCTGGACCACACCGTGACGGCCATGGGGGCCCGCCTGTTGAGGCACTGGATCGAACAGCCGTTGCTGGACCCCGGGGCCATCGAACGGCGCCTGGAGGCCGTGGAGGAACTCGCGCGGGAAACGGCCCTGCGCGAGGAAGTTAGGGGCATTCTGAAGCGCATCTGCGATCTCGAACGTCTGGCCGCGCGGGTGGCCTTCGGATCGGCGGGCGCCCGCGACCTTCTAAACCTGAAAGCCGCTTGCGCGGCACTGCCGGATCTGCTGGACTTTTTGCGGGCGCGGCGGGCCGCGTTGTGGCAGGCCCTGGCCTCCCGGCTGGACCCCCTGGAGGACCTCACGGATCTTCTCGAGAGGGCCCTGGCAGAGGACCCGCCTGCCACCCTCCGAGAAGGAGGGTTGATCCGCCCCGGGTTCCACGAGGAGGTGGACCGGCTGCGCGAGATCCGGGCCGACGCCCGCCGGTGGCTGGCGGACCTGGAGGCCCGGGAGCGGGAGCGCACCGGTATAAAGTCCCTTAAGGTGGGCTACAACAAGGTTTTCGGCTACTACATCGAGGTGACCCGCGCCAATCTGGGTCTGGTACCGGGGGATTACGAAAGGCGCCAGACCCTGGCCGGGGCCGAACGCTTTGTGACCCCGGAGTTGAAGCACTACGAGTCCCTGGTTTTGAGCGCCGAGGAGCGCCTGGTGGAGCTGGAATACCAGCTATTCACCGAGATCCGCGACCGGGTGGCGTGCGAGTTGCGCCGGGTCCAGCAAAGTGCGCGGGTGGTGGCCCGGGCAGACGTGCTTTATTCCCTGGCCGAGGCCGCCGCGCGGGGCCGGTACGTGCGGCCCGTCGTCAACGACTCGGGACGTATTGTAATCAACGAGGGTCGGCACCCGGTACTGGAGCGGGTACTGGGCCCGGGAGGCTTTGTACCCAACGACGCCCACCTGGACGAAAGGCGTCGGTTGGTAATTCTCACTGGTCCCAACATGGCCGGCAAGAGCACCTACATGCGCCAGGTGGGCCTGATCGTGCTCATGGCCCAAATGGGCAGCTTCGTTCCCGCGGCGGCGGCCGAAATCGGTATCGTGGACCGCATCTTCACGCGGGCCGGGGCCTCCGACGACCTGGCGGGTGGCAGGAGCACCTTCATGGTCGAAATGGAGGAATGTCGGGCCATATTGCTTGCGGCTACGGATCGCAGCCTGGTCATTATGGACGAGGTCGGCCGCGGTACCAGTACCTACGACGGCATCAGCATTGCCCGGGCGCTGTTGGAGCACCTGCACAAGCAGAACCGGCCGAAAATTCTTTTTTCGACCCACTTTCACGAACTAACTGACCTAGAAAGGCTTCCCGGAGCGGTCAACTACACGGTGGCGGTGCGCGAAGAGCAGGACAGGATAATCTTCTTGCGGCGGGTTATTCCGGGCAAGGCCGACAAAAGCTACGGGATCCAGGTGGCCTCTCTGGCCGGCCTCCCCGAGGAGGTCATCACCCGCGCCAAAGAGATCCTCAGGCATCTGGAACTCAGGCGCCGCAAGCCCCTGCCCGCCGGACAGCAACTGCAATTGTTCACACCCCAGGCGGCGGAGGTACATCCCGTGCTACGAGAGCTGCGGGCCCTTGACCTCGGTAGCATCACTCCCATCGAGGCCCTGAACCGGCTGTACGAGTGGCAGAGCCTGCTGCGGGAGGGAGAGAGGGGATAGGGAAGGGGAGGGGAGACCGGTGGAAATCGGCATCGACGTGGGCGGAACCTTCACCGATGCGGTACTCCTGGAGGACGGGTACGTACGGGCGGTGGCCAAGGTGCCGACCGGAGAAGACCCGCTGGAGCCGATGCTGGCGGCTCTGGATACGGTGCTGGCGGGAGTGCCGCCCGAACGTGTCGGCCGGGTGGTGTTGAGCACCACCCTGATTACCAACCTCATCGCCCACAGGAAGTACGACCCCGTGGCCCTCGTGCTGATTCCCGGTCCGGGGCTGCCGTTCGACCACTACCGCATCAATCCCGCCACCTACATCGTCTCGGGCGCCATGGACTACCGGGGACGGGAAATCGAACCCCTGAACGAGGACGAGGTCCGCGCGGCGGCGCGGGACATCGCGGCCCGCGGCTACCGGCAGGTCGCCGTGGTGGGGAAATTCTCCCCGCGCAACGCCGCCCACGAGTTGCGCGCTGCGGCCATTCTGAAGGAGACGGTCCCGGAATTGCACGTGGAACTTGGCCACCTGGTCACGAGCCAGCTCAACTTTCCCCGCCGCATCCTCACCGCCTTTCTGACCTGCGCCACCAGGCAAAGGTACGCCACCTTCGCGCGGGCCGTGGCCGAAGGTTTGCGCCGGCGCGGGCTCACGGCCCGTGCCTTCGTCCTGAAGGCCGACGGCGGCACGCTGCCCCTGGAGGCGGCGGCGCGCTATCCGGTGGAAACGGTGTTTTCGGGCCCGGCCGCCAGCACGCTGGGGGTCCAGGCGTTGCTGCCCCCCGGGGAAACGGCGGTGGTACTCGATGCCGGAGGGACCACCACGGATCTGGCCCTCATTCTTTCCGGGACCCCGCTGGTGGCCTCCCGTGGCCTGAAGGTAGAGGACCAGTTCACCCAGGTGCGCGGCCTGGCGGTAAAATCGGTTCCGGTGGGCGGGGACAGCGTCCTGGAACGCATCGGCCGGGAACTGGTGGTCTACTCGGATCGGGTGGACCGGCCGTACTGCCTGGGCGGCTCCCGGCCCACCCCCACCGACGCCCTGAGGGTGCTGGGTCACACGGAGATAGGCGACCCCGGGCGCGCCTACGAGGCCATGGCCCTTCTGGCCACCGACTCTCAGAGTCCGGAGGAAGTGGCCGGAGAGGTTCTTCTGATGGTCACGGAGATCATCGCCGGCGAAATCGAGGCCATGTTTCGGGAGTGGCAGGAGGAGCCGGCCTACAGGGTGTGGGAGGTGCTGCAGCGGCGTACGCGCAAGCGGCCTAACCTTCTGGTGGGCGTCGGCGGCGCCGCGGGCCTGGCACCCCTGGTGGCGCAGCACCTGGGTGCCAGGGCCTTAGTGCCGCCTTATGCGGCGGTGGCCAACGCCATCGGGGCCGCGGTGGCCAGGACCACCCTGATGATTTCGCTGCACGTGGACACCGCCCGGGGCCGCTACGTCGTGGCCGAAGAAGGGTACCAGGGAGAACTGGAAGATCCCCGGCATTTCGGCGAGCACAGCGCGGTGCAACTGGCCACCGCGTGGTTGCGCAAGAGGGCGGCCGCCCTGGGGGCCGGGGACGAAGTCGACGGGGTGGAGATCCTGCGCCAGGACGTCTTCAACATCGTCAGGGAATGGCGCACCGTCGGCCGCCTCTTCGATCTGGTGGTGCAGACGCCGCGCGGGATTCTGACCCACGTGAAGGGGGTGAACTCGTGAGGCCGACGGGGATAATCTTTTTTCCCGCCTTCGACTGGGCCATATCTCCCACCCACCCGGAGCGGGAGGAGCGCCTGCTGTACACGCGTGACCAGATCTTCGAAGAAGGGCTCCTCGACCTGCCCGGTATAAAGGAGTTCTCCCCCCGCCTGGCGACCTTCCTGGACGTGGCACGGGTGCACTTCTGCGTTCCCCACGTGCGGGACCAGGTGCGCGACGCCCACCTCATCGCCGCCGGGGCCTGTCTGGTGCTGGCCGACTGTATCATGAGCGGCGAGGTGCGCAACGCCTTTGCCCTGGTGCGCCCGCCGGGGCACCACGCCATGCGGGTGGTCCACGGCAACCGCGGTTTCTGCAACATTAACAACGAGGCCATCACCATCGAATACCTGCGCCGGCGCTACGGGGTCGGGCGCATCGCCGTGGTGGACAGCGACGTGCACCACGGAGACGGGACCCAGGACATCTTCTACCACGACCCCGACGTGCTCTGCATATCCTTCCACCAGGACGGCCGTACCCTGTATCCCGGAACGGGCTTTACCAACGAACTGGGCGGACCGGGGGCATATTTACGCACCATCAACATACCGCTGCCCCCCGGCACCACCGATGCGGGCCTGCACTACGTGCTGGACAACCTGGTGCTGCCCATTTTACGCGATTTTGAACCCGAACTCATAATTAATTCCGCCGGGCAGGACAACCACTATACCGATCCCCTGGCCAACATGTGCGTGACGGCCCGGGGGTACGCGGACCTGACGGCCAAGCTGCGGCCTCACCTGGCAGTGCTGGAAGGGGGCTACGCCATAGAGAGCGCCCTGCCCTACGTGAACATGGCCATTCTCCTGGCTCTGGCCGGTTACGATTACAGCCACGTCCGGGAGCCGGGCTACCGGCCGGGCATGCTTCGGGAGAGTCCGGAAGTGGCGGCCCAGATACGGCGGGTGGTGGAAGAGTTGCGAGAACTCTGGGAGAACCGCCACCGGGTGGACCCCGAAGCGATCTTCGGGAAGGACCGTTTTTACGAGCGGCAGAAATTCGTCTACTACGACACCGACGACATCAGGGAATTTCAGCTGGAACGCGTGCGCCGCTGCCCCGACTGCCCCGGGTACCTGACCGTCGCTTCCAGCGCCCGGCATCCGGGGGGGCGGCACTACCACATTTGCGGCATTTCCATCCCGGTGCGGGCCTGCGAGGAATGCTACGGCGAGGGCTACGCCACCTTCGAGGCCGCCCGCAGGACCGGTGACTACACCCACGTCTACCTTCAGGACAAGGCTACGGACGTTTTTCGGGCCTACGATACCGAAACCAGGGAACTGCTGGACTGGGAGGGTTGAGGCCACCGGTGGGCAGGATCGTCCGGCTACCCCCAGAGGCGGTGGAGAAGATCGCGGCCGGCGAGGTCATCGACCGCCCGGCCGCCGTGGTCAAGGAACTGCTGGAGAACGCCTTTGACGCCGGGGCCTCGTACGTGGTGGTGGACCTGGCGGGCGGGGGCACGGAAGCCATAACCGTAGCCGACGACGGCTGCGGCATGGACCCGGAGGACGCCCGGCTGGCCTTCAGCCGCCACGCCACCAGTAAAATTCGGGGAGCGGAGGACCTCTGGCGCATCACTACCCTGGGCTTCCGCGGGGAGGCCCTGGCCAGCATCGGGGCCGTGGCCCGGGTAAGCCTGATTACACGGCCGGCCGACAGCCTGGCCGGGACCGCGGTGGAGGTGGAGGGCGGGCGCATTCTCAGCGTCGGGCCCGCAGGCTGTCCTCCGGGCACCACCGTGAGGGTACGCGACCTTTTCTTTAATACCCCGGCCCGGCGCAAGTACCTGCGTACATCGGGGGCCGAGGCGGGGGCGGCCCTGGAGACGGCGGCCCGCCTGGCGCTCGGCTATCCCCGGGTGGCGGTCTCGGTGCGCCACAACGGCCGGGAGGTTTTGCGTACCCCCGGCACAGGCGACAGGCGGGAGGTCGTCGCGGCCCTCTTCGGGGGCGCGGTGGCCGCAAAATTGTTACCCGTGGAGGCAGCCGACGGTTTGATCTCCATTCAGGGGTTTGCGGGCCCGCCGGAAATAAACCGGAGCAACAGACAACAACAGGTTTTCCTGGTCAACAACCGTTGCGTGCGGCTTCCCGGGCTACTGGGCCCCGTGCAGGAGGCCTACCGCGGCCTGCTCCCTGCAGGACGTTTTCCCGTGGTGGTATTGTGGCTGACGGTACCCCCCGAGGAGGTGGACGTAAACGTGCATCCGGCCAAGCTCGAGGTGCGCCTGCTCCGGGAAAAGATGGTGGCGGCCCTGGTCTTTCAGGGCCTGCGCCGGGCCCTGCGGAACCAGCGCACGGCCGTGGCCGCCCCTGCGCCGGCAGGGGAACCGCCACGGCCTGAGGGCCGGCAGCTCGGGTGGGGATACGGGGGTGCAGATAGCCACGTCGTGCGGGCCGGCGAAGAGACTGCGCCCTACGCGGGCGCATCCCCGCTGCATCGGTTGCGGGTGGTCGGGTGGTTGCCCCCGGTGTACATCCTGGCCCACGGCGAAACCGGGCTTTTTATCATCGACGCCCACGCGGCCCACGAACGTATACTTTTTGAACAGTACCTGGAGCAGATGCGGCGGGGCGGTGCGAGCCAGTACCTGCTGCCGGCCCAGACCGTGGAACTTGAGCCCCGCCATTTGCCGGTCCTGGAAAGGTACGGCGGGGTATTGCGGTCCCTGGGTCTGGTGCTCGAACCCTTTGGTGGTCGCACCTATCTCGTCAAGGCGCTGCCCCACGGGTGGAAGGCGGCCGGCCTGACACAGGCGATCTCCGACCTCTTGGAATACTTGGAGCACGAGGAGCCGGGTCCGTCGCCGGTGGACCGGGCCGCCGCGGCCCTGGCGTGCCGGGGAGCGGCGGCGGCCGGGGAAAGGATCGAGGGAGAGGCGGCGTCTGCCCTGGTACGGCGACTGGCCGCCGCCGCAGACCCCTGGGTCTGTCCCCACGGCAGGCCCACGGTCATCGCCGTGGGGTACGATGAACTGGCCCGCCGCTTCCGCCGGGGGCGGCACGGGCATGGCGAATAAATCCGGTTAGTAACGGCACAGAATTGTTAACCAGGTGTCAAGAGCATTTTAGTTGGGGAGCCTGCCCGAGGAGGTGTTGCGGTACGGGCAATTGGGAGCGTAGCGATAACCCGCTGGTGGTCATAACCGGTCCCACGGCCACGGGCAAGAGTGAGGTGGCCGTACTGGTGGCCGAAGCAATCGGCGGCGAAATAATATCCGCCGACTCCATGCAGGTTTACCGCTACATGGATATAGGGACGGCGAAACCGGATCCCGCCTGGCGCCGGCGGGTCCCGCACCACCTCATAGACGTTCTGGACCCCGACGAGGAATTCAACGTGGCCCTTTTTCAGAGGTGGGTGCGCGAGCTCCTACCGCAAATTCGCGGCCGCGGCCGGATGCCCGTGCTCGTCGGGGGCTCTCCCCTTTACGTATACGCCGTCGTGGACCGCTACCTGTTTCCGTCGGGCGGGTACGATCCGGAACTCAGGGCCAGGCTGATGGCCGAAGCGGCGCGCCACGGGCCGCTCGCCCTGCACCGGCGGCTGGCCGAGGTGGACCCGGAAAGCGCGGCCCGGATCCACCCCCACAACGTGCGGCGGGTGGTCCGGGCCCTCGAAGTCTTTTACCTCGCCGGGCAACCCATTTCGCGCCTGCAGGGGCGGGAGCCGGGAGGGGAGGTCACCATGTTCGGGCTCATCCGACCCCGCCCTTTGCTGTACCGCCACATCGAGGAGCGTGTGGACCGCATGGTGGCCCGGGGCCTGGTGGAAGAGGTCGAGCGGCTGCTGGCCATGGGCTACGGCCCGGAGCTGAGGTCCATGCAGGGCTTGGGCTACAAGGAAATCGTGTCCTACCTCCGGGGAGAGACCACCCTGGAGGAGGCCCTGTATTTGGTCAAGCGCAATACGAAACGCTTCGCCAAGCGTCAGCTGACGTGGTTTGCTAAGGACAAACGGATCCGATGGCTCGACGTTGATGCCTTCGGGGGTCCCCCGGGCGTGGCCCGCGAGATCATTAATTTCAAAGAATTGTCAGCCGAGGCAGGAGTGCCGGGCAGGCCGTCGAAGCTATAAGGAAAAAAGGCCGCCCCGCAGGCCGGCGGCCGAGAGAAAAATTCAATGGAGGGACCCCCCATGTCCAAGCCCCAGCTAAATCTGCAGGATGCCTTTTTGAACCAGGTCCGCAAGGAGAACATCCCGGTGACCATGTACCTGATCAACGGCTTTCAACTGAAGGGCGTGCTGCGCGGCTTTGATAATTTCACCGTCATAATGGAGAGCGAGGGCCGGCAGCTCATGATCTACAAGCACGCCATTTCCACCATCAACCCCGTGCGCCCCGTCAATATCAGCTTCGGAGAGGCCAAAACCTGAGCCCTTGTATTGACATGTCAATGAACATTGAACGGATGGCCGGCGGTAACCGTCTGAGGGCTTGAAACCGTTCGGTCTTGTATTTCTGCCGGACAACCGCAAATTGCTGCCGGTAAACTGCGTCCGCACAGGCGGGCGCAGTTTTTGCTAAAGAAGGGGTTATGGTTCTCGATATGGACACGTCGGGGAGGGTGAAGAGATGCGCGAACGAGTAGCCATAGTGGGCGTCGGCTACACCTCTTTCCGGCCCCTGTCGCCCGAGGTCTCTTTTCGCGAGATGGTCTTCGAGGCGGCGTGCCGGGCGTACGCCGACGCGGGTCTGGAGCCGGACCGGGTTGGGACTTTTGTCGCCGTATCCGAGGACTATTTAGAGGGTACCTCGATTTTCGACGAGTACGTCCCGGACCAGTTGGGAGCCGTCCTCAAGCCGGTACAGACCATCTGTCAGGACGGTATCACCGCCATTGCCTCGGCTTATCTCCAGCTGGCCACCGGGCTTTTCGAGGTGGCGCTGGTCGAAGGGCACGCCAAGGCCTCCAACGTCCTCTACCCGGCCCACATCGAGGCCTTCGCCATGGACCCCGTCTTCGTGCGGCCCCTCGGCCTCAACCCGCGGTTCGTGGCAGGCCTGGAGATGCGGAGCTTCCTGGCCCAGACCGGCAACACCGAGGAACAGGTGGCCCTGGTGGTGGCCAAGAACAAGGCCAACGCCCTGAAGAACCCCCTGGCGGCCTACCCGGCCCTGGTCACGGCCGAGGACGTGCTGGCCTCCCGCCCGGTGGCCACACCGGTGAAGGAACTGGACATCGCCCCCTTCGCCGACGGCGCCGTGGTGCTCATCCTGGCCCGGGAGTCCGTGGCGCGCACCCTGAAGAGCCAGCCGGTCTACATCCGCGGCATCGGCTGGATGCAGGATACGCCGAACCTGGACCAGCGGGACTGGAGCCAGGCTTCTTACGCCGAACTGGCGGGCAGGATGGCCTACCGGCAGGCCGGGATTCGGGACCCCAAGGAAGAAATCTGCTTCGCCGAAGTGGACGACACCTTCTCCTACAAGGAACTGCAGCACATCGAGGCCCTGGGCCTGGCCCGCTGCGGCGAGGCCGGGGTGCTGCTGTCCGAGGGCTACTTCCTGCCCGACGGGCCCCTGCCGGTCAACGTTTCCGGCGGCAGCCTGGGTAACGGCTATCTCTACGACGCCTCCGGATTGAGGAGCGTGCTCGAGGTGGTGTTGCAGCTGCGCGGCCAGGCCGGAGAGCGCCAGCTGCCGGACGTGCGCGTGGGGCTGGCCCAGTCGTGGCGCGGTATCCCGACGGCCTCCGGGGGCGTAATCATCCTGTCGAACGAGTAAAGGGGGATTGCCATATGGAGCGCGTTGCGGTCTTAGGTGCGGGTATGACGCGGTTCATGCGCCGGGCCCAGGAAACGGGAAAGGAGCTGGCCTGGGAGGCCGCGCGCATGGCCCTGGACGAGGCGGGCCTGACCCTCAAGGACGTCGAGTGCGTGGCCCTGGTCAGCGCGCCCGATGCCTTCGACGGGGTGCACATGAAGGGCGAGTACCTGGCCGACGGGGCCGGAGCCACGCGCAAGCCCTTCATGCGCTCCTTCGTGGGCGGCGGTTCCGGCGTCTTTGCCATCATTCACGGCTGGTACCACGTGGCCAGCGGGCACTTCGACACCTGCCTGGTGGTGGCCGAGGAGAAGATGTCCTCCACCATGCCCCATCCCCAGGCGGCCTTCAACACCATCTACGACCAGTTCACCGAACGTCCCCTGGGAGTAAACCTGCTCTGGATCTTCGCCCTGGAAATGAATCGCTACATGCAGGTGCACAAAATACCCCTTGAGACCATCGCCCAGGTTTCGGTCAAAAACAAACTGAACGGCCTGGACCACCCCTGCCACCAGGAGGGCATCACCCCCGGGCCGGACCTGACCGTAAAGGATGTGCTGGACTCGGAGATCATGGTCTGGCCGGTGCACCGTCTGATGGTTTCGCCGGTTACCGACGGGGCGGCGGCCCTGGTGCTGGCCTCCGAGCGCGTGGCCAAACGGATGACGGACAAGCCGGTATGGATCGAGGGCGTGGGCTGGCACCTCGATTCTTCCTACTGGACCAATCGTGACCTCTATTATCCCAAGTACGTGGAATACGCCGCGCGCATGGCCTACCGTATGGCCGGTATTACCGACCCCCGGAAGGAGATCCACGTCGTGGAACCCTACGATCCCTTTGCCTACAAGGAACTGCACCACCTCGAGGGGCTGTTGCTGGCGGACAAGGGTGAGGCGCCCAGGCTCCTGGAGAAGGGTGTCTTCAACCGCGACGGGGAACTGCCGTCCTGCCCTTCGGGAGGATTGCTGGGCGTGGGTAACCCCATCGCCGCGGCGGGTACCATGAAGGTGGCCGAGATCTTCTGGCAGCTGCGCGGCGAGGCCGGGGCGCGTCAGGTGGCCCGGCCGGTGAAGCGCGGTCTGGCCCAGGCCTGGGGCGACCTCATGCAGGTCGGCACCGTGGTCGTACTGGGACGCTAAAAAGGGGGACGGAACATGATGAAACCGCAAAACGCCCGTGGTGTTCCTTTGAAGGACGAAGACCTCAAGGTCGGAAAAGTGCTGACCACCGAGTGGCGCGTGAAAGCGGACTATGCCTGGGACTGCGGCATCGCCATCGGCCGCTACTTCGACGGCCTCAAGGAAGGCAAGATCCTGGCCACCCGCTGCCGCAGGTGCCGCCGCACGGTCGTGCCGCCCCGAATTTTCTGCGAGTGGTGCTTCAAACCCATGGACGAGTGGGTGGAGGTCAGGGATACCGGACGCGTCAACACCTTTTCGGTCTCCTACTTCTCCTGGGACATGACGCCCCTGGAAAAGCCGGAAGTGCCGGCCGTCGTCGAAATAGACGGTTGCTCGCCGGGGGTGGGCTTCATGCACCTGCTGGGCGAAGTGGGGGATAACCTGGACGAGATCCTGCGCCGCGTGAAGGTGGGCATGAAGGTGCGGGCGGTGTGGAAGCCGGCGGACCAGCGCACCGGGGCCATCACCGACATTCTCTACTTCAAGCCGGAGGAGGAGTAGGAGCCGTGCTGGTGGGCAAGATCGATCGGGTAGGCCGCATCAGAACCCTCCATGGCGACATGGGGGTGTGGCACAAGTACACCTTCGGACTGGCCGGCGAGCGCTTTTTCCGGGCCCTGGCCGAAAAGGGGGTCCTGCTGGCGACCCGTTGTGAGACCTGCCGCAAGACCTATCTGCCGCCCAAGATTTACTGTCCTACCTGTTTTGCCGAATTGACCGTCTGGGTGGAACTGCCGCCCCGGGGCTACGTGGAGACCTACACCTTCCTTTACGAAGACCTGGAGGAAAACCGCCTAACCGAGCCCGTGGCCGTGGCCTTCGTCACCTTTCCCGGGGTGGAGGGCGGTATCATCCACAGGCTGGGCGAGGTGCGGCCCGAGGAAGTGTGTTCGGGACTGGAGGTCGAGGCGGTTCTGGCCGCCGAACGCTCCGGAGGGTTGCAGGACATCCTGTACTTCAGGCCGAGCCGCGAGTAGAGGACGGTATCGGGGGCGGGCGACGCAGGTTTTCCGGGGGGCTGTTGCGGCCCCCCGGACCTTTACGGCCGGCGGACGCCCGCCTCCGGGTCGCCCTGCGGCAAAGTCGCCACCAGCAGGCACCGACGGCAGCCCCAGGCCGCAAGGGTTCCCCGGGGGACGAGTTCTTCGCCGGGCGGAAACAGGAAGAAAAGGCCCCCCTGGGGATGGTAATAACCGTACCACAGTCTGCCCCGACACTCCGGGCAGAGGTCCTCTTCCGACGGGCCCCGGCCGCGCCCCTCCAGCATGCGGGCCTCCCACAGGTAAATCACGCGTTTCACTGGCGAACGGCCTCCCGGGTTTGGCTACCACAGAAAAAAGGTAGGCCAGGCAGCCTACCCTTTCCGGGTTCCTCAGTCAGGTTCCGAGTACCTACCCCTGCCACGCGAGCCCCTCCGATTCGGCGTTTGTGTTTTATTCTCCGCCTCCGGGTGCAGTTCCTTCTCCGGGAAAGGGACCGCTCCTTCCGGTGGCCCGGGGCCCCGGGCGGCGTCAAGGCCCGCCCGGCGCGCAGGAATTTTTCTTCGGTCGGGAGAATCAATCCCGTGAGCCCCCACGTGGACGAGGAGGAAGATTCCCATGGTGAGGGTTTTCCGCGCCTCCACCCGCAGTTTCCGCTTCGCCTTCAGCGTGGCGGCCGCGCTGGCATTCCTGGGCCTGCTCTTCCTGGACCCGGACCAGGTGCCCTGGCCGGTGAAACTCTTCATGGCCGCCATAGGACTGCTCTGGATCCTGATCGCCTTCAGCCATCTGCGCACCAGGTATCTCGTCGACGCCGAAGGGATAACCCTGGAGTCCTTATTCCTCAGGCGGCGGGCGCGCTGGGACGACGTGGTCGAGGCCGAGTGGGGGACCCGCCTCTGGGCCCTGGCCTACCTTCCGGAGCACCTGATCCTCACCCTGGGCGCGACGGAAAGCCGCGGGGAGCAGGCCAGGTTCACGGTCTTCGGTGACCTCGACGACTGGAAGGGCATGATCTCGGAACTGGAAAAGTACCTGGGACCCCGGGGCCTCATGCCGCCGCGGCGTTAGGGACCCGGGGTGGTCGGACCCTTCCCCAGGGCGGGCATGGCTCCCAAAGGCCGCTGCATAATGTTTATCAGCAGGGGAGGGGAAACGGCCCGTGGTCAGGGTCCACATGTGGCGCCGGTCCGCCACACCTTCGCCCCGGCAATGGCCGGCCGCACCGTCTCACCCGGCGCCCGGCCCGGGGGGCGCGGCGACGGCGGCACGGGACCAGGGCGGGTCCAGGAACGTCCAGGAGGTCCTGGCCGAACTCGACGCCCTGGTGGGTCTGCGGGAAGTTAAGGTTCTGGTGCGCGAAATGCGGGCCTTAGTGGAGGTGCAGCAACGGCGTCAGCGGGAGGGGCTGGCCACAGAGCCGCTGGCGTGGCACATGATCTTCAAGGGTAATCCCGGTACGGGAAAGACCACGGTGGCACGGATCCTGGGCCGCCTGTTCAAGGAAATGGGCGTACTGCCCAAGGGGCATCTGGTGGAGGTGGAGCGGGCCGACCTGGTGGGGGAGTACATAGGTCACACCGCCCAGAAGACGAGGGAGCAGCTCAGGAGGGCCATGGGCGGCATTCTTTTTATCGACGAGGCCTATTCCCTGGCGCGGGGCGGGACCAGGGATTTCGGCAAAGAGGCCATCGACGTGCTGGTCAAGGCCATGGAGGATGCCAGGGAAAATCTGGTGCTTATATTGGCCGGTTACCACCGGGAAATGGATTGCTTTCTGGAGGCCAATCCCGGCCTCAGGTCGCGCTTTCCCATCCACATTTCCTTTCCCGACTACACCGTAAGCGAACTGCTCATGATTGCCGACCTGATGCTCAAACGGCGGCAGTACGTCCTTTCCCCCGGGGCCAGGGAGGAACTGCGGGCCATTCTGGAAGGGGCCGCCCGCCAGCACTGCTACAGCGGCAACGCACGCCTGGTGCGCAATATCCTGGAACGCGCCATCCGGCGCCAGGCCCTGCGCCTGACCAGCAGGGGAGACTTTACCCGCCACGACCTGATGGTTATAATGAAGGAAGACGTCGTGGCGGGAGTATAGAACCGCGTGGAACTGGAACGGCTGGCGGACGAAGTCGAAGGGGAAATGCAGCCCTGGTACCGCGCCATAGAGCGGCGGGCCCTCAAAAATCACCGGCGCGTCCTCGAGGCCTTTCGCGCCTGCGGCGTCTCCGAGACGCACCTGCGGGGAAGTACGGGCTACGGTTACGGCGACCCGGCCAGGGAAGTGCTGGAGCGGGTATTTGCCCGCGTTTTTGATGCCGAGGCGGCCCTGGTGCGGGGCCAGATCGTTTCCGGAACCCACGCCCTGGCCCTGTGCCTCTTCGGAATCCTGCGGGCCGGAGACGAACTGCTGTCCGTGCAGGGTCCCCCCTACGACACCCTGGCTCCGGTCATCGGCTGGCCGCGCGAAGCGCCGGGCTCGTTGCGCTCCCTGGGCGTCACCTACAGGGAAGTGGCCCTGAGGCCGGACGGCACCGTGGACGAGAGGGCCTTGCGGGAGGCCCTGAGCCGGCGCACCCGCGCGGTGCTGCTGACGCGTTCCTGCGGCTACCGGTGGCGGCCGGCCCTCACCGTGGACGAAGTGGCGCGGCTGGTGGCCATCGTCAAGGAGCGCCGGCCCGATGCCGTCGTGGTGGTGGACAACTGTTACGGTGAATTCGTCGAGGCCGTCGAGCCGCCGGCGGTGGGGGCGGACCTGGTGGCCGGCTCGCTCATCAAGAACCCCGGGGGCGGCATCGCCCCCACCGGGGGCTACGTGGCGGGCCGGAAGGAGTATGTGGAACTGGCCTCCTACCGGCTCACGGCGCCGGGCCTCGGCGGATCGGTGGGCCCCACCCTGGATTGGCCGCGTCTGTTTTTCCAGGGCTTTTTCATGGCCCCCCACGTGGTGGCCGAAGCCCTGAAGGGGGCCGTGTTCACGGCGCGCCTCTTCGAGCGCCTGGGATTCGAGGTTCTCCCGCGCCACGACCAGCCGCGCGGTGACATAGTCCAGGCCGTGCGCCTGGGCCGGGCGGAATACCTGGAGGCCTTCTGCCGCGGTCTGCAGTCGGCCTCGCCCGTAGACAGCCGGGCGCGGCCCGAGCCGGGTCCCCTGCCCGGGTACGAAGATCCGGTCCTCATGGCCGCCGGTACCTTCGTGCAGGGTGCCTCCCTGGAACTCACCGCGGATGCGCCCTTCAGGGAGCCCTACGTCGTCTACGTACAGGGCGGGCTGTCCAAAGAGTACGTACGGCTGGGCGTGCTGGCGGCCGCCCGCGCGGTACTGGCCGCGCAACAATATCGGGCCGGGCGGTGAGGGGGATGAACCTGAAGCAACTGGAGGCCTTCCTGTGGGTGGCGGAACTGCAGAGCTTCACCAAGGCCGCAAGGAAGCTGTATCTGAGCCAGCCTGCCGTGAGCTTTCAGATCCGGGCCCTGGAGGAGGATTTGAGGGTGCCCCTTTTCCGGCGGTCGGACCGCAAGGTGGAGCTCACCGAGGCCGGGCGGCTGCTTTACCCCGAGGCCCGTGAGATGGTGCGGCACTATCGCCGGATCAGGGAACGGCTGGACGAGCTTCGGGGCCTGCAAACCGGCCGCCTTGAGGTGGGGGCCAGCACCATCCCGGGCGAATACGTCGTGCCCCTGTTGCTGGGTGCCTTTCACCGCCGTTACCCCGGGGTGGAGGTCCACCTCAAGATCGGCGGGAGCGGCGAAGTGGGGCGCTGGGTGAGGGAGCGGGTGGTGGACCTGGGCATCGTGGGCGTGGCCCTGCGGGAAGAGGACCTTGAATGCCAGGTCTGGCTGCCGGACGAGCTGGTGGTCATAGTGCCGCCGGACCATCCCTGGGCCGGCGCCGGGGAGGTTCCACCCGCGGCCCTCCGGGAGCAGCCCTTCGTACTGCGGGAGCCCGGGTCCGGTACCAGGCAGAGCCTGGAAGCCAAACTCCGGGCCCACGGCCTCGGCGTCGAGGATCTGCGGGTGGTAATGGAGGTGGGCAGCACGCGGGCGGTAGTGACCGCGGTACAGGCCGGACTGGGGATTAGCGTGGTGTCCCGCTGGGCCGCCCGGGAGTTGCTCGCCCTGGGGAAGCTGGGAGAGGTTGGCGTGGCCGGGTTCGACCCGGTACGTCACCTGTACGTCCTGCGCCGGCGCACCGGCGACGCGGGATTCGCGGCCGCGGCCTTCGCGGAGTTCATTCTGGACCGCCAGGGATGCCGGGCCTGTCTGGGGGAGGACTTCTGCAGGCCCCCGTGCGCAAGCCATAAGGGTACTGGCGAGGAGGAGTAAGGGTGACGTCGTCGTTGAGAGTGGAAGTGGAAAAGCTAAGGCGGCGCTGCCGGCCGGAGGAGCTGGACTTTTGCGTTACCAGTGCCGACGTACCTCCGCTGACGGACTTCATCGGCCAGGAGCGGGCCGTGCGGGCCATGGAGTTCGGGCTGACCATGAAGGCACCGGGGTACAACATCTACGTGGCGGGGCCGCCCGGCACGGGCAAGAGTACCTACACCCAGGCCGTAGTGAGCCAGTACGCGGCCCGTGAGAAACCACCTCAGGACTGGTGCTACCTCTACAACTTCACGGATCCGGACCGGCCCCTGGCCGTGGCCCTGCCGGCCGGCGCGGGCCAGGCCCTCCAGAAGGATATGGAAGAACTGGTGGCGGACCTGCGCACCGCCATTCCCAAGGCCTTCGAAGAGGGGCAGTACGAACGGGACAAGGCCGCCATCGTCCAGGAGTTCCAGCGCCAGATGGACGATGCCCTGCAGCGGCTCAGGGAAGAGGCGGCCCAGAACAACTTCGTCATGAAGCAGGGCCCGAGCGGGTTCCTGTTCGTGCCCCTCAAAGAGGGCAAGCCCATGTCGCCCGAGGAGTTCGAGGCCCTGCCGCCCGAGGAGCGGCGGTGGCTGGAGGAAAGGGGCCGTCACCTGCACCAGCGTTTGGAGGAGACGTTCCAGACCGGTCGCGTTCTGGAGAAGGCGGCCCGGGAAAGGGTGCGGGAACTGGAAAAGCAGATCGTCCTTTTTGCCGCCGGGCCCCTGGTAGAACGGCTCAAGGAAAAGTACCGGGCCTACCCGCGCCTTGTGGAGTACCTGGACCAGGTTCTGGAGGACGTGACCACCCACCTGGACGACTTTAAGGGCACGGAGGAGAAGGCCACCCAACCCCCCTTTCCGATACCCTGGGAGACGCGCGATCCTTACTTACGCTACCGGGTAAACCTGTTCGTAAACAACGCGGGCGCCACGGGGGCGCCGGTGGTGGTGGAGCCCAGCCCCCACTACTACAACCTTTTCGGCAAGATAGAGTACCGGAGTCACATGGGCACCTTCGGTACGGATTTCACCATGATCAAACCGGGGGCCCTGCACCGGGCCAACGGCGGCTACCTCATCCTCCAGGCGAGCGACGTGGTGGTGGACCCAATCGTGTGGGACACCCTGAAGCGGGCCATGAAAAACCGCCGGGCCCTGGTGGAAAACATCGGCGAGCAGTACCGCATCGTGCCGACCGTAAGCCTCCGTCCCGAGCCCATCCCCCTGGACGTCAAGGTGATCCTCATAGGTAATCCCTGGCTCTACCACCTTCTTTATTACTTCGACGAGGACTTCGCCAAATTTTTCAAGGTGAAGGTGGACTTCGATACCGAAATGCCCCGCACCCCGGAGAACCTGCGCCACTACGTGGCCTTCGTGGGCGCGGTCTGCCGGCGGGAGGGATTGCGGCATTTCGACCGCAGCGGTCTGGCCGAGCTGGTGGAATACGGATCCCGGCTGGCGGGCAACCAGCACAAGCTCTCCACCCGTTTCAACGAAGTGGTGGAAATAGTGTACGAGGCCGCGGCCTGGGCCGACGCCGAAAACGCCCCCCTCGTCACCGCGAGACACGTCAAACGGGCCATTGAGGAGCGCGTCTACCGCTCCAACCGCCTGGAGGAAAAGATCCAGGAACTCATGCTCCAGGGCAAGATCCTGGTGGACACCTCCGGGGAGGCCGTGGGGCAGGTCAACGGCCTTTCGGTGCTGGACGTGGGCGATTACGTTTTCGGCAGGCCCTCGCGCATTACGGCGCGCACCTTCATGGGCGAAGAGGGCGTGGTCAACATCGAGCGGGAGACCAAGCTGAGCGGCAACATCCACAGCAAGGGCGTACTCACTCTGGCCGGGTATCTGGGCGGCAAGTTCGCCCAGGACAAGCCCCTGTGCCTTTCGGCCCGCATTACCTTCGAGCAGCTTTACGAAGGGGTGGAAGGAGACAGCGCCTCCAGTGCCGAACTCTTTGCCCTGCTTTCCAGTCTGGCCGACCTGCCGGTGAAGCAGAGCCTGGCCGTGACCGGGTCCGTCAACCAGCACGGGGAGATCCAGCCCATCGGCGGCGTCACCGAAAAGATCGAAGGGTTCTTTGCCCTCTGCAAGGCCCGCGGTCTCACGGGCGACCAGGGGGTGATCATACCGGCCCAGAACGTCGACAACCTTATGCTCAAGGACGAGGTGCTGGAGGCGGTGGAAAAAGGACTCTTCCACATTTACGCCATCCGCACGGTAGAGGAAGGCATCACCCTGCTGACCGGGGTGCCGGCCGGGGAGCGCGGTCCGGACGGCACCTACCCGGAGGACACCGTCTTCGGGCGGGTGGACCGCCGCTTGCGCGCCTACGCCGAAGGGCTGGCCCGCTTCGGGGCGGGCGGCCGGGACGGCGGGGTCGAACCGGGTGACGCGGATGAGGACGGGGAAAATATTTAGGGGAGGGAGGGATCACCATGGGCGAGATCGTCATTTACACGAAGACGGGTTGCCCGTACTGCCGCAAGACCATGGAGGAGTACCGGGCCAAGGGCATCCCCTTCCGAGAGGTGAACGTGAGTGAAAATCCGGAGGCCCGGGACCTGATTAAGAAGAAGTTTGGCGCCGACCGGGTACCCGTAATCGTGAAGGGCGGCGAACTGGTGCAGGTCGGCGACGCCAGCGGCATGGGCTGAGGGATCTGACGGCCGGGGTCGTGGACCCCGGGTGAAGCCGTGGGTCAGCGTTTCTTTTTCTGTCCCAAGTGCGGCGCGCGGCTGGAGTACCGCCCCCGGGATGGCCGGCCGCGCCTCACCTGCCTCGGGTGCGGGTATATCTTTTACGAGAACCCCGCCGTGGGGGTGGCGGCCATCGTGCTGGACCGCGAGAAAAGGTTGCTCCTCGGCCGCCGCACCACCACCTACTGCGGCCGGTGGTGCATCCCCTGCGGCTACGTGGAGTACGACGAGGACGTCTGCGCGGCCGTGGTGCGCGAGTTCCGCGAGGAAACGGGGTTGGAGATCGCGGTAACGGGAGTCTATGCCGTGCATTCCAACTTCCACAACCCGGAAAAGCACAGCGTGGGCATCTGGTTCCGTGCCGAGGTCATCGGCGGGCGGCTGCAGCCCGGCGACGACCTGGATGCCGTGGGCTACTTTCCCCTGGACGACCTTCCGCCCCTGGCCTTCGAGACGGACCGTCTGGTCATCTCCAGGCTGCGGGCCGAACTCGAGGACCATTATTAAAAGGGTATTGTTTTTCGGGATGCGTCGTGGTATACTATGGTTCGAATAGAACAAGGGCCAACGTCCGTGAAGGGGAGAAGTAGGCCGGCACGGGCCTCCAGGGAGGTTGCGTCGTGGACTGAAAGCGCGACCAGGTACCGACCGGTTGAAGTTCGCCCCGGAGATGCCGGCTGAAACCCGGGTTCCCGGGTAAGTAGGCCCGGCCGCGGGCTTCCCGCGTTACCGGGAAGGGGGTATCGGAACACGGCCGTGTTCCCGTACTCTGGCAGAGCGGGCCCTGTGCCGGGCCAATTAGGGTGGTAACGCGGAAAGCGCGGGCTTTTCGTCCCTAGGGATGAAGGCCCGCTTAATTTTTGGCCGTGATCCCGTACCCCATGAAAGGGGCCGGCCTTACACCGGCAAGTGGGGTGGTACCGCGAAGCACCGCGCCTTCGTCCCGACACGAAGGCGCGGTTCACATTTTGGAGGGAGAGGTTACATGGGAGCGGGAACGGTAACTTCCGCGCCCTGCCGGCCAGAGGGCCTGCCCCTGGCGCGGGGCCGCAGTGAGTTGCGCAGTACGGCACGGGTCGGCGACGCGGTGATCGGGGGACGGAGCGTGGCCGTTATCGCGGGGCCCTGCGCGGTGGAGGACTACGAGGGACTTCTGGCCGTGGCCCGGACGGTCAAGGCCGCCGGCGCCACCATCCTGCGGGGCGGGGCCTACAAGCCGCGTACCTCGCCCTATAGCTTCCAGGGCCTGGGCAGGGAGGGATTGCGGCTCCTGGCCGAGGTGGGTCGGGCGGTGGGCCTGCCAACGGTGAGCGAGGTCGTGGACGAGCGCAGCCTTGAGGAGGCCCTGACGTACGTCGACATGGTACAGGTTGGGGCGCGCAACATGCAGAACTTCGCCCTGCTTCGGGCCGTGGGGCGGGCCGGCAAGCCCGTACTTTTGAAACGGGGCCTGGCGGCCACGGTGGACGAGTGGCTCTGGGCCGCGGAGTACATCATGGCGGAAGGGAACCGGCAGGTGGTGCTGTGCGAGCGCGGCATCCGCACTTTTGAGCCGGCCACCCGCTATACCCTCGACGTCAGTGCCGTGCCCCTGGTGCGGGAACTCAGCCACCTGCCCGTGATCGTGGACCCGAGCCACGCCGCCGGCCGGCGCCAGCTGGTGGGGCCCCTGGCGCGGGCCGCCGTGGCCGCCGGGGCGGACGGCCTGCTGATCGAAGTGCACCACCAGCCCGAGCGCGCCCTGTGCGACGGACCCCAGGCCCTGACTCCGGGGGACTTCTGCCGCCTG
This sequence comes from Ammonifex sp., assembly GCA_020725605.1. Lineage (GTDB taxonomy): Bacteria > Bacillota > Desulfotomaculia > Desulfotomaculales > DYER01 > DYER01. Next base: position 23,336 of record DYER01000100.1, read on the forward strand.
GTCCGGGAACTGCACCACATCGCGGCGGCCCTGGGCCGCGAGGTTCTGGGGGGGGATCTGGGTGCCATCGCGTAAAGCAGTGGGCTTTCTGGGGCCCCGGGGCACCTTTTCGGAACTGGCCGCCCGCAAGTATGCCCCCCGGGCAGAATTAATTCCCTACCCCTCGCTGCGCCGCCTGCTGGAGGCGGTGGCGACAGGGGCCGTTTCCGAGGCCGTGGTGCCGGTGGAGAACTCCGCCGAGGGCGCGGTGGGCCCCGCCCTGGACCTCCTGGTGCACGACTTCGACCTCAAAATCCGGGGAGAGGTTACGGTGCGGGTGCGGCACGACCTGCTGGCCCGGCCGGGCGTGCAGGCCGAGGCCGTAACTACCATTTTTTCCCACCCCCAGGCCCTGGCCCAGTGCCGCAACTATCTGGACCGGAGGTTTCCGGGGGTAACCGTAAGGGAAACCGCGAGCACCGCCGAGGCGGCCGACCTGGTGAGCAGGGCCCGTGGGGAGCCCTGGGCCGCCATCGCCTCGGTGCGCACGTGCGCCGCCAACGGCCTGGTACCGCTGGCGCTCAACATCCAGGACCACAAGAACAACGCCACGCGCTTTCTGTGCGTGGGCCGCACCGAGAGGATCCCGCGCGGTGCGGCGGCCTGGAAGACCTCCCTGGCGCTGGGCCTGGCGGACCGTCCCGGGGCCCTGTACCGCATTCTGCGCGAGTTCGCCCTGCGCGGCATCAATCTCACGCGCATCGAGTCCCGTCCGGCCAAGAAGAAGCTGGGAGACTACCTGTTCTTCATCGACTTCCAGGCTCACCGCCTCTCGCCGCCCGCCCGGGAGGCCCTGGAGGCCCTCGAGGGCCTGACCACCTGGCTGAAGGTCCTGGGCTCCTATCCCGCCGCCAGAGGAGGGTCCGCGCCACCGGTTCGGGAAACGGGTCTGGCTGCGCTGCGGGCACTGATAGACGTCATCGACGGCGAAATCGTGGACCTGCTGGCGCGGCGCTGCGCCCTGGCCGCGGCCACCGCGAAGTACAAACCGGACCCCCGCCATCCCCGCGATGCGGCCCGCGAAGGGGAAGTACTCGCCCGCACGGAACGGCTGGCACAGGAGGCGGGCGTATCCCCCGACCTGGTCCGGGCGGTGTACCGCCTGATCCTGGAACATACGGTGGAACTGCAAACCGGAAAATTCGCGGGGTGGCTTTACACGGAGAACGGGAAGGTGTTATAATTCAGAAAAGGGTGGGGGGAGCCGATGGGCGATGGTACCGGGCGGGACGTGGTTTTTTTTACCGGCTACGCCAAGCTACCCAGGGGTATTACGGCCAGCGAACTCTTCGAGGTCGTGGGCGTGGGAATGGAAATAGACGTCAGGACCGGTACCATTGTCGATGCCGAATGCACCCTGGCCACCCGGCTGGGGCGCCGCTTTTTCCGCCGCCTGGTGGTGGGGCGCAACATCGACACCGGCCTGACGGCACTGATAGGCGAAATCGAACGCCGGTACCAGGGTAGTGCCCAGAAGGCCATTATAACGGCCCTGAAGATTATTTGCGAGAAATACCGCTCCTATCGTGCCAAAGAGGGTACGGTCACCGAACAACAAGCGGAATAACTGAAAAGCGGCAGCTGCTACCCGGTTCGGAGGGCCGACCGAAGCCTGTCTGTGGTGCGAAAAGGCGGGAGCGGCACGGCGGACCTGAAGAACGGGGAGCCGCGTTACCGGCTGGCGATGGAGGTGCCTTCCTCCGTTGTGTTTAGGTGGTAATGGTCCGGCTAGTATCAACGCTGGCCGGTTTTTTATGTAAATGTAAACCGAAAGGGGGGAGAGGTTGACGTATGAGGGGCCTTTGTTAACCCCGGTCGGCGCGACCTGACTCCCCCGGCAATGGAACTTCCGATGCAAAGGAGCCTGATCCCCGTGGTTTCGGTTGGCCCTTCCGGAGAGCTATGTGAGAAAATTAGCGAAATTAGCGGTCAGAATCCCTTTTTGTGCATGCAGTGCGGGACCTGCAGCGCCAGTTGCACCGGCATCGGGGTTATGGACCTGCTGCCCAGGCAGGTGGTACGTATGGTGCAGCTGGGAAGGCGGGAAGCGCTTGCTTGTCGTTCCATCTGGGTATGCAGCAGCTGTCTGGCCTGTACGACACGCTGTCCGCGGGGTATTGACATCGCCCGGCTGATGGAAGCGCTGCGTGCTATCAACCTTCGCAGAGGGCACGAAGTCCTCTCGCCGGAGCGCATCCCTGCGGCCCTGCTCACCGAAGTCCCGCAGATGGCCGTCACATGCGCCTTTCGCAAACTCAGCGCGTAAAGGGGGGATAAGGTGAAGCTTCCCTACTTCCCGGGGTGCACCCTTTACACCAGGGCCAGGGGCCTGGACCATTCCACGCGGGCCGCACTGGCCGCGCTGGGCATAGAGCTGGAGGAACTTCCCAACTGGACCTGCTGCGGCACCGCCTTCCCGCTGGCCCAGGACAGCTACATCGGCATGGTGGCGGCGGCGCGCATCCTGGACAGCGCGGCGCAACACAACGGCCGGCTGGTTACGGTGTGCTCTTTCTGCTACCACGTGCTGAAGAGGGTCAACCACAGCATCAAGAATAATGCCGAGGCCAGGAGAAAGCTCAACGACTACCTGGAACAGGGCTACGGCGGCGAAACCGTACCGGTGCACCCCCTGGAAATCCTCAAGCATGACGTGGGCTTCGAGGCCCTGAGGGCCAGGGCCCGCGGCCGGCTCAAGGGCCTCAAAGTGGCCTGCTACTACGGGTGCCTGCTGGTGCGACCGGCGGCCGAGATGGCCTTCGACGATCCCGAAAATCCCACCATTATGGAAGAATTCGCGGCGGCCCTGGGTGTGGAACCGGTGCATTTCCCGTATAAGACCGCGTGCTGCGGTTCGTACCAGGTCCTAAACGCCTACGACGTGGTCGCAAGCAGGGGACGGGAGATTCTGGCCGCTGCTGCGGCCCACGGCGCACAGGTCCTCATCACCAGCTGCCCCCTGTGCCAGTTCAACCTCGACTGGCTTCAGGGCAGGGGTGAGGGCACCGTTCTTCCTGCCCTGCCGGTACTCTACTTCACCCAGTTGCTGGGCACGGCCCTGGAATTGCCCGCCGAAGGGCTCGGTTTCGAGTCCCACTACGTCGATCCCCGGCCGCTGTTGCTGGGGTAACCAGGCAAGGAGGAAGGGGTATGGCCGAAGAAAAGGAAATGGTAAGCATATATATCATGGGCAAGCAGTACCGTGTTCCCTACGGCGTAACCATCATGAAGGCCATGGAATACGCCGGGTACCGGTTTATCCGGGGCTGCGGATGCCGGGGCGGCTTTTGCGGTGCCTGCGGCACGGTATACCGGAAGCCCGGGGACTTTCGCCTCAAGGTGGGACTGGCCTGCCAGACCGTGGTGGAGGACGGGATGCACCTCACCCAGATACCCTTTTACCCCGCCAACAAGGCCACCTACAACCTGGAGGAGCTGACGCCCACCCTGGCCACCCTCTTACGGCACTATCCCGAGATGACGCGCTGTCTGGGCTGCAACTCCTGCACCAGGATTTGCCCCCAGGAACTGCAGGTTATGGACTACATGGCCGCGGCCCAGCGCGGAGACATCGCCAAAGCGGCCCACATGTCCTTTGACTGCCTCATGTGCGGCCTGTGCGCCTCGCGCTGCCCGGCGGAAATCGTGCAGTACAACGTGGCGCTGCTCGCACGCCGGCTTTACGGGCGGCACGTGGCCCCGCGCGCCGAGCACCTGGCCAGGAGGGTGGAGGAGATCAAGGCCGGAAAGTTCGACGCCGAAATAGAGCGCCTGATGAAGATGGACAGGCTTGAGCTGCAAAAGCTGTACGACGCGCGCGACATCGAGCCCTGAGCCACCGCGTCGGCGGTTGCCGGAGCGGTACAACCGAGCCGTTACCAGGAAAGGTGAGAGAAACCATGTACACTCCGGAAATGCTGGAGTCCATCAAAATCGTAGAGCAGACCAGGCCCCGGCGCCTTAAGGAGACCTTCCCCCGCCTGACGCCGGAGGAAAAAGACCGGCTCCTGCGTTCCTTTCACCCCGACCACATGCCGGACGCCCAGCGGCCCGTGAGGGTCGGCCCCAACAAAGGGGACAAAATGCCGCACGAACACGTGGGCCTCCTGGAGAGCCGCAGTATGCTGGATCCCGATGCCTTCTCCCTGGACCGCGTGGATTACGACGTGGACGTGCTGGTCATCGGCGGCGGGGGGGCGGGCACCTCGGCGGCCCTGATGGCCCAGGAGGCGGGCGCCAGCGTGCTGCTGGCCACCAAGCTGCGCCACGGCGACGCCAACACCATGATGGCCCAAGGCGGCATCCAGGCGGCCGACAAGGAGAACGACTCGCCGGCCATTCACTATCTGGACGTCATGGGAGGCGGGGGTTTCTCGAACATACCCGAGCTCGTGGCCGCCCTGGTGCTGGACGCCCCGTTGTGCATCCAGTGGCTGGAGAGCCTGGGCTGCATGTTCAGCAAGTTTCCCGACGGCACCATGAACACCATTCACGGCGGGGGAACTTCCCGCAAGCGCATGCACTTCGCCCACGACTATACCGGTGCCGAGATCATGCGCACCCTTCGTGACGAGGCGCGCAACAGGGGGATCCCGGTGCTGGAGTTCTCGCCGGCCGTGGAACTGCTGACCGACGAGCACGGCCAGTGCGCCGGCGCCGTGCTGTTCAATCTCGAGACCCAACAGTACCTGGTGGTGCGCGCCAGGACCGTGATCATTGCTACCGGCGGATGCGGCCGCCTCCACATCGGCGGCTTTCCCACCACCAACCATTACGGCGCCACGGCCGACGGCCTGGTGATGGCCTACCGCGCCGGCGCCAAACTGATCTTCCTGGAGGCCACGCAGTTCCACCCGACGGGGGTGGCCTTCCCCGAGCAGATCCTGGGCCAGCTGGTCACCGAAAAGGTCCGGGGCCTCGGGGCGCAACTGGTCAACGCGGAAGGTGAACAATTCGTGTACCCCCTGGAAACCAGGGACGCGGTGTCCTCGGCCATCATCAGGGAGTGCAGGGAACGCGGGAAGGGCATCACCACGCCCAGCGGCCGTCAGGGCGTGTGGCTGGATTCGCCCATGATCGACATCATCCACGGCAAGGGGACCATCGAGCGGGAACTGCCGGCCATGGTGCGCCAGTACCGGCGCTTCAACATCGACATGACGCAACAGCCCATCCTGGTCTACCCGACCCTCCACTACCAGAACGGCGGCATCCTGATCAACGAGCGTGCCGAAACCGGGGTGCCCAACCTCTACGTGGCCGGCGAGGCCTCCGGCGGGGTGCACGGCCGCAACCGCCTGATGGGCAATTCCCTCCTGGACATCATCGTGTTCGGCAGGCGGGCGGGCACCAACGCGGCCGCCAGGGCCAAAACCGTACAGCTCGGCCGCCTCACCCTGGACCACGTGAGGCGCTTCCACGAGGAACTGGCCAGGGAAGGGTTGCTCGGCCAGAGGACGGCCCCCATTCTGCTGCCCGACTACCGGGGCCGGATCGTCTAGCCGGAATTCCCCACCAGGAAGGGAGTGGGAAGCGTTGCGCGAGCTGGAAGCACGGGAAATAACGCGGGCCGTGGCCGAACTCTACCTGGCGGCGGTACGCGAGTTGCCCGGGGACGTCGTCGCGGCCCTCAGGGCCGCCATGGAGGGGGAAGAATCGGAGCTCGGGCGGGAGATACTGGCCACCATCCTGGAGAACGCCCGCCTGGCGCGGGAGCAGCGCCTCCCCATCTGCCAGGACACGGGCGTGGCCGTGGTCTTCGTGGAATGGGGACAGGACGTGCGCCTGGTGGGGGGCAGCCTGGAGGAGGCCGTCAACGAGGGGATCAGAGAAGCCTACCGGGAGGGCTACCTCCGGGCCTCGGTGGTTGACGACCCCCTCCTCCGCCGCAACACGCAGGACAACACGCCGGCGGTAATCCACGTGCGGCTGGTCCCGGGCGCGCACGTGCGTCTGGACGTGGCGCCCAAGGGAGCGGGCAGCGAGAACATGAGCGC
>DYER01000101.1 GCA_020725605.1 Ammonifex sp.
AGCCTGGCGGCCCTTTCCGCGGCCCTGAGGCACCCGGTTATGTCTATTCCCTTTTCGAACCTGGACGAAGACTCCGACCTTAGCCCAAGGGACCGGGAAGTCCTCCTTATACTGATGGGATTAAAATACGCCGATTCCAAAAGCACTGTGGTGGTCTTGCCGGTTACCTCGGTGGCCAGGCCCCCCATCACTCCCGCCACTGCCACCGGTCCGCCCGGGTCGGCTATGACCAGCATTTCTTCGGTCAGCTTTCTCTCGTTTCCGTCCAGGGAAACCAGTACCTCGCCCTGAAGGGCCCGCCTGACGATAATGTGCCCGTTCCTGAGGGTGTCGTAGTCGAAGGCGTGCAGCGGCTGCCCCAATTCCATCATGACGTAGTTGGTGATGTCCACTATATTGCTGATAGGCCTGACGCCGGCCGCCCGGAGCCTCTCCTGCATCCAGAGCGGGGACGGCCCGATCTTTATATTTCTGAAAAGCTTTGCCACGTAACGCCCGCACAGGTCCGGGTCGTTAATGTCCACCCGGACCATTCCCTCCACCCCCGGCCCGGTTTCTTCCAGCGAGGTGTCCGGCATGCGCAGCTTCTGCCCCAGCAGGGCGGCCACCTCCCTGGCCACTCCCACCATGGACATGCAGTCCCCCCGGTTAGGGGTAAGATCCAGATCAAATATAATGTCGTCAAGGCCAATGGCTTCCTTGACATCTATCCCCAGGGGCAGGTCCGGATCCAGCAGCATAATGCCGTGGGCCTGTTCCGGGGGCATTATGCTGGTGTCCAGCCCCAGTTCCTGCCCCGAGCACAGCATGCCCCGGGACTCAACCCCCCTGAGCTTGGCCTTCTTTATAACCAGGCCCCCGGCCAGGCGGGCGCCCTCAACTGCCACCGGAACCACGTGGCCGGGCCTGACGTTGGTGGCCCCGGTCACTATCTGCAGGCTGTCGCCGGACCCCAGAGTGACCTGGCAGACCGAAAGCTTGTCGGCGTTGGGGTGAGGGTCCGTACTGAGTATTTTCCCGGTGTATACCTTCTCGATGCCCTCCCCGGGGCGGTCGATGCCCTCCACGGCCAGCCCGGCCATGGTCAGCATTTCGGCCAGATCCTGGGGCGGCACCGTTATATCCACATATTCACGGATCCATTTCAGCGATACGCGCATAGTAAAACTCCTCCAGAAATCCTTCATATAAATACAGAGTGATTAATATATCACAGCCCTGCTTTTAAAACTGCCGCAGGAATCTCATATCATTATCAAACAGCAGCCTCAGGTCGTCTATGCCGTATTTCAGCATGGTCACCCGCTCAACCCCCATGCCGAAGGCAAACCCGGTGACTTCCCCGGAATTGTAGCCCGACATCTCCAGTACCCTGGGGTGGACCATGCCGCACCCCAGAATCTCCAGCCACCCGGTGTGGGAACAGGTCCGGCAGCCCCTGCCTCCGCACATGACGCAGGAGACGTCCACCTCGGCGCTGGGCTCGGTAAAGGGGAAATAGCTGGGCCTGAACCTGGTTTTTGTATCCGGGCCGAACATCTGCTCCGCAAAAACCTGCAGCACCCCCCTGAGGTCGGCCATGGTAATCCTGCGGTCCACGGCCAGCCCTTCCACCTGGTGAAACATGGGTGAGTGGGTGGCGTCGTCGTCCCGCCGGTACACCTTCCCCGGCGCGATGATCTTGACCGGGAGGCGGGGTGCCATCCGTTCCATGGTCCGCACCTGGACCGGCGAGGTGTGGGTGCGCAGCAACACCCGGTCGGATACGTAAAAGGAATCCTGCATGTCCCGGGCGGGGTGATCGGGGGGTATATTGAGGGCCTCGAAATTGTAGTAGTCCAGCTCCACCTCCGGCCCCTCCACCACGTGGAAGCCCAGCCCGATGAAAATGTCCTCGATTTCCTCCAGCACCCGCATCAGGGGATGCCGCCGCCCGACCAGCAGCGTGGCCCCCGGCAGGGTCACGTCGATGCGCTCTTCCCTGAGGCGCCTTTCCAGGTCCTGAGCCTTGATGGCGGCGGCCCTATCGGCCAGCTCTTCTTCCAGCCTCACCCGCAGTTCGTTGGCCAGCCGTCCCACCCGGGGCCGCTCCCGGGCGGGCAGGGTATTGATGCTCCGCAGGACCTGGGTGAGCAGTCCCTTTTTGCCCAGGAAACGCACCCGCACCTGTTCCAGGGCCTCCAGGTTCTCGACTCCCGCCAGGGCCGCCCTGGCCTCGGCCTCCAATTCCCGCAGTCTTTCTTCCAAAAGCGCGCCTCCCTCCAAAAATAAAATCCGTCCGCAAGGGACGGAAGTGCTATCCGCGGTACCACCCTCGTTGCCTGTACTTACAGACCACCTCACCCGGGCCGGGCCCGAACGAGACGCCCGCCCGCTTCCCGATAACGGGGGAAGTACCGGCGCCACCTACTGGCGAGAAACTCGCGTTCGGCCGCAGTTCGGGGGCGAATTCGGACGGCCTCGGTCTAAAGGAGGCTTCCAGTCCGCGACCTCCTCTCCCTGGTAGACTCCCGCCACCTACTCCTCCCCGTCATCACCGTTCTCTTATTCTTTAGTGCAACGCCAGCCTTTTATACAGGATGTAGGCCCGAATGGACCCGGTCATTTCGAACAGCCGCCAGAAAAAGTCAGCCGTCAGGAACATAGGCCCACAACCTTTCTGAAACTTTTGACCGGCGTTATTATACCACAGGCGGGGGAGCGTGACAAGGACGCAGCCGCTGGCGAACGGCCTCGTACAGGATCACGGCACACGCCACCCCCACGTTCAGCGACTCGACACCACCCGGCATGGGAACGCGTACCGCCGTGTGGCGAAGGGCCCTTACCCCTTCCCCTGGCCCCCGGGCCTCCCCGCCCACGACCACGGCCACCGGCCCCGTGAGGTCCACCCCGTAGAGGTCCGCCCCGGCGGCGACGTCGGCCACCAGCAGGCGCACGCCGGCCGCGGCCAATTCAACCACCGCCTCGAGGTCCACGGCCCTGACCACCGGAATCCTGAAGATACCCCCCGCGCTGGCCCGGACGGCCTTGGGATTGAAGGGGTCCACCGTACCGGGCAGGAGGATCACGCCGCTCGCGCCGGCCGCCGCCGCGGTGCGCAGGATGGTGCCCAGGTTGCCGGGATCTTGCACCCCGTCGACGACCACCACCAGCGGCACCCCTTCGGTCCTGAGGACGTCTTCCCACGACCAGGTGGGCTGCTTTACAAGAGCCGCCACTCCCTGGGGCGTCACCGTGGTCGTTATCTCTTCCAGCATCGACCGCCCCACCTCCCACACCGGGATGCCCCGGGCTTCGGCCGCGGCCACCACAGCCCGTACCCGAGCCTGCGCGTAGGCCTCCCGGGTACACAGAACCTCCTCTACGGCCCACCCCGTGGCCAAGGCCTCTTCGACATTTCGCACGCCCTCGATCAAGAAACGGCCTTCCCGGGTCCGGAAAGGCCGCCTGGTCAGCCGGCGCCAGTATCTGACGCGCCGCACCGGGGGTACCCTCATTGGATCCGGGCCTCCAGCTTCTCCAGGCGATCGTTACGGCCCACCACCACCAGCACGTCACCCTCCTTCACAATCTGGGCCGGCCCCGGCGAAATGATGATGTCCCGGTCCCGCCGGATGGCCAGCACGGTGACGCCGAACCTGGTGCGTATGGCGGACTCCTGCAGGGTCTTGCCCACGAATTCCGGGGGCGCGATGAGTTCCACGATGCTGTAATCCGGGGACAGCTCGATCTGGTCGAGAATGTTCTGCGAGACCAGGGCCCGGGCCACCCTAACCCCCATGTCCCTTTCGGGGAAAACCACCTTGTCCGCGCCCACCCTGGCCAGCACCTTGCCGTGGAGCTCCGTGTTGGCCTTGGCCACCACGCGGCGCACCCCCATCTCTTTCAGCAAAACCGTGGTCAGAATACTGGCCTGCACGTCCTGGCCGATGGCCACGATGACCACGTCGAAATTGCGGATGCCCAGGGACTTCAGGGCGTGCTCGTCGACGGCATCCACCTGCACCGCGTGGGTGACGTGCTCCATGATGTCCTGCACGCGCTCCTCCCGCTGGTCGATGGCCAGCACGTCGTAGCCCATCCCGGCCAGGGTTCGGGCCACACTGGTGCCGAACCGTCCCAGGCCGATGACCGCGAACTGCTTCATAAGGGCCTCCCACCTAACCGATCATGAGCTTTTCTTCCGGATGACGGACGTAGACCTTGCGGCGCCGCTCCGCCAGGGCAAAGGCCACCGTGAGGGGGCCCAGGCGGCCCGTGTACATGGTAAAAATAATGAGCAACCGTCCCCACGGTGAAAGTTCCGTGGTGAGTCCCATGCTGAGGCCCACGGTTCCGAAGGCCGAAGTGACCTCGAAGAGGGTAGGCAAAAAATCGGCACCTTCGGTGATCAGCAGCAGCATGGTCACCCCGCAGACCAGACCGACACCCATCAGGAACACCGTTAAGGCCCGGTCCGCCTGGTCCTGCGGGATGCGCCGCCGGAAGGCCTCTACCCCCCCGCGGCCCCGGCTCTGGCACCATGCCACCAGCACCAGCAGGTAGAAGGTGGTGGTCTTGATTCCCCCGCCGGTGGAACCCGGCGAGGCGCCGATAAACATGAGTATGATCATCAAAAACTGGGTCGCCGAGCGCAACCCCGCGATGTCCAGGGTGTTGAATCCCGCGGTGCGCGGCACCACCGCCTGGAAGTAGGCCGCCAGCAGCTTACCGCCCAGGGGCAGGTCCCGCAGAGTGCGGGACCATTCCAGGGCCAGAATGGCCAGAAAGCCCCCCGCAAGGAGGGCCAAAGTAGTCAGCAGAACGATTTTGGTGTGGAGGCTCAGCCGGCCCCAGCGGCGTTTGGCCTGCACGTCGGCCACGACGGCAAAGCCCAGCCCGCCCAGGATGATGGGCACCGTGATCCCCAGATTCACCCACGGGTCCGCCACGTAATCCATCATGCTGCGAAAGCCACCCATGATGTCGAGGCCCGCGTTGTTGAAGGCAGATACGGCGTGAAACACGCCCCGCCAGAGGGCGGCCGGCCATCCGAAATCCGCGGACCACCGCAGGGTAAGCACCGCTGCGGCCGCCGACTCCACCACCAGGGTGAACAGGAGGATGTACTTCGCCAGGCGCACCACGCCGCCCAGGTCGATCTGGTTAAGGGCCTCCCGCATAATCAGTCGCTCGCGCAACCCGATGCGCTTCCCCAGCAGCAGGGCGAACAGGGTACCTGCGGTCATGAACCCCAGCCCACCAATCTGGATCAGCAGCAAAATCACGGCCTGCCCGAAGGGAGACCAGTAGGTGCCGGTATCGACCACCACCAGGCCCGTAACGCAGACGGCCGACGTGGCCGTAAACAGGCTGGTGAGGAAATCCGGCCGCTGACCGCCGGACGTGGCCGCCGGGAGACTCAGCAACGCCGTACCCGCCAGGATGAGAAGGGCAAATCCCAGAAGCAGAACCTGCGGTGGCCTCATGGTCCTTTTCCGAATTTCGCCGGGCAGCGCGCGGGTCCTCGGTCACCCCCCGCGGCCACACCGGACTCAGAGGTGAGTCTTGGCCAATTCCACCAGTCGCTCAAACGCCGCCGCGTCCTTCACGGCCAGGTCGGCCAGCATTTTCCGGTTAATTTCCACGCCCGCACGGCGCAGACCGTGGATGAACCGGTTGTACGAAAGTCCGTTCATACGGGCCGCGGCGTTGATGCGGATGATCCACAGGCGGCGAAAATCCCGCTTGCGGGCGCGCCGGTCGCGGTAGGCATA
>DYER01000102.1 GCA_020725605.1 Ammonifex sp.
CGGGACGTCAAGCCCCACAACATCCTACTCACGCCCGAAGGCCGGGCCAAACTTACGGACTTCGGGATCGCCAGGGAGTTGCACACGGGGACCATTACCTACGCCGACGGCATCATAGGGACGGCCCACTACCTCCCTCCCGAGCAGGTCAGCGGAGGGCCGGTCGGACCACAGGGGGACCTTTACTCCCTCGGGGTGGTCCTCTACGAGATGCTTACCGGACAGGTGCCCTTCACGGGTGACACACCGGTGGCCGTGGCCTTAAAGCACGTGCGCGAGGAGATACCCTCGCTGGCCGCTCACGGCCTGCCCGGGGAGCTCGCGAGGATCGTGGCGCGCGCCACGGCCAAGGACCCCGCGCGACGCTACCGGCGGGCGGCCGAGATGGAGCAGGACCTGGCCGGGTTCCTCGACCTCGACGAGCGTCCGGAGTATGCCCCGGTGAGAGAGGCCGATTACCAGCCGCCCGTACGGCGTAAAATCCGGGAAAGGGCGCTCCGGAGGCGCCGCCCGGCGCTCCTGCTGGCCGGCACCCTGCTGCTGGTGGCAGGGTTGCTGGTGGGAGGCTGGTACGGACTGCGCCATTACCTGCACGGCGCGGAGGTGATCATGCCTAACGTGGAGAATTTACCGGTGGCCGTGGCGCGGGCCACCCTGGAGCAACTGGGCCTCACGAACATCACCGTCACTTCGGCTTACCACAACACCGTGGCCGAGGGCCTGGTCATCGACCAGGATCCCGCCCCCGATACCACGGTCAAGAAGTCCCGGCCGGTGCGGCTGGTCGTGAGCCTGGGGCCCCAGCTCTTCCGGGTGCCGGACGTGCGGGGCAAAACCGAAGCCGACGCGCGCCTGGCCCTGGAGAACGCGCATATGGAGGTACTGGTGGAGGAAATCTCAAGCAACGTACCCAGGGGCCTGGTGGTGGATCAGAACCCCGCGGGCGGGACCCCGCGGCCCGCAGGTACCAGGGTGCACCTGCTGGTCAGCAAGGGCCCCGAACCTGCCTTGCGGACCGTGCCGGACCTCACGGGTCTCTCCCTGGACCAGGCCCGCAACCGGCTGGCCCAGGTCGGCCTGCTCCTGGACGAGGCGGTGGTGCGCCAGCCCAGCGACCGGTACCTCCAGGGGCAGGTTACGGCCCAGGACCCTCCGCCCCAGACCGGCGTTCCGGAAGGGTCCGCCGTAAGGGTCACCGTGAGCAGCGGTCCCGGGCCGCCGCCCCGTGAGGCTACCGTGGAGGTGGAGGTGCCCTCCGACGGCCGGAACCACGAAGTACGTATCGTCGTCTCGGACGTGCGCGGGGAAACGCCGGCCTATATCAACACCCACAGGCCGGGCGAGAAGGTGGTCAAGAACGTGGTGTACTACGGACGGGCTACGGTGAGGGTCTACCTCGATCAGCAGTTGCTGCGGGAAAAAACTTTCTGATGCGGTGAGCCAAACACATGATCGAGGGAGTGGTGATTAAAGGCTACGGGGGCTTTTACTTCGTGTACACTCCGGAGGGCCTGTGGCGCTGCAGCCTGCGCGGCAGGATTCGCCACAGGGGCGAACAGGTGCTGGTCGGAGACCGCGTACTGGTGCGGCCGGCCGGCGACGGCGTGGGCACCGTGGAGGAGGTCCTGCCGCGCAAGACGCGTCTCGTACGCCCTCCGGTGGCCAACGTGGACCAGGTGGTAATCGTGATGGCCGCGGCCGAGCCCGAGGCGGATCTTTACCTCCTGGACCGCCTGCTGGTGGTGGTCGGGGCCACGGGTCTGGAGGCCGCAATATGCGTCAATAAGGTGGACCTCGTGGCGGCGGGAGGCCCGTCCTGGGTAGAGGTTTACCGACGGGCCGCCTACTCCGTAGTAACCACCAGCGCCGTCACCCGCACCGGTCTCGACCGGCTCGTGGACCTCCTGGCCGGTAAGGTCAGCGTGCTGGCCGGGCCGTCGGGGGTGGGCAAATCGAGCCTGCTGAACGCCCTGGTGCCCGGGCTGGCCCTGAAAACCGGCGGGATAAGCCGTAAGCTCGGGCGCGGGCGCCACGTGACGCGTCACGTGGAGTTGTTGGTACTGCCGGAGCACGGGCTGGTGGCCGACACACCGGGCTTTTCCAGTCTGTACCTGCCGGTCCTGAAGCGCGAACAGCTATCCGAACTCTTCCCCGAAATGGAAGCATACCGCGGCCGCTGCCGATTTGCCGTCTGCCTGCACTACCGCGAGCCGGAGTGCGGGGTGAGGCAGGCGGTGGCCGAGGGCAAGATCGCCCCGTGGAGGTACGAGCACTACGTGAGGTTCCTGGAAGAAGTGATGGCGGAGGAAAGGCGTTATGATTAAGGTGGCCCCCTCGATCCTGGCCGCGGACTTCGCGCACCTGGCGCGGGAGGTGCGGGCGGTGGAGCGGGCCGGGGCCGACTGGCTGCACATCGACGTGATGGACGGGCACTTCGTGCCAAATCTGACCCTCGGGCCCCCCGTGGTGGCCGCCCTGCGACCCCACACCCGCATGTTGTTCGACTGCCACCTCATGGTAAGCAATCCCGACGCCATGATCGACCCCTTTGCCGGGGCCGGGGCGGAACTGGTGACGGTGCACGCCGAAGCCTGCCCGCACCTGCACAGGACCCTGGGCCACATAAGGGAAAGGGGGTTGCGGGCCGGGGTGGCCCTCAACCCGGCCACGCCGCCCGCGGCGGTGTCGTACGTCCTGCACCTGGTGGACCTCATCCTGGTCATGACGGTAAACCCCGGCTTCGGGGGGCAGGAATTCCTGCCGGAAATGGTGGACAAGATAAGGGAGTTGCGCCGTATAATCGACGGGCTGGACCGGCCGATCGACCTGGCCGTGGACGGAGGTATCAACGGCGAGACCGGACGCGTGTGCGTGGCGGCGGGGGCCACGGTGCTGGTGGCGGGGACCTCGGTGTTCCGGGCCCCGGACCCGGCCCGTGCGGTGGCGACCCTGCGCCGGGCCGGCGCCGCGGACCCCGCGGGGTGCGGGGCGGGACCGTGAGCGGGATCTACATCGGGGTCATCGGGGCCGGCCAGTGCGACGCCGCAACCGCCGCCCTGGCCGAGGAAGTGGGCCGCGAGATCGCCGTGCGCGGCGGAATTCTGATCTGCGGCGGCCGGGGCGGGGTGATGGAGGCGGCCGCCCGCGGGGCGCGGGCGGCCGGGGGGCTGGTGGTGGGCATCCTGCCGGGGGCCAGCCGCCGCGAGGGCAACCCCCACCTCACGGTGGCCATCGCCACCGGCCTGGGGGACGCCCGCAACGCGGTCATCGCCTGCGCGGCCGACGCCCTGATCGCGGTGGCGGGCGGCTTCGGCACCCTCTCGGAGATCGGCCTGGCCCTCAAGATGGGGCGCCCCGTGGTGGGCCTGCGCACCTGGCGCTGCGCCGGGGGCGACGCCGGCTGGCCGGTCATCGAGGCGACCACTCCGGCCGAGGCCGTGGAGCTGGCCTTCCGCCTGGCCTGACTCACTTCTGGGCCGCGCTGGCGGCAATCAGTATGGGGTCCCACACCGGGGCGAAGGGCGGCGCGTAGGCCAGGTCCAGGGCCGCAAGGTCGTCCACGTTCCAGCGCGCCTGCAGGGCCGCGGCGAAGACGTTGATGCGGTGGGCCACCCCCTGGCGGCCGGCCATCTGGGCGCCCAGGAGGCGGCCGTCGCGGTCCGCCACCAGGCGCACGTGCACCGGCGTGGACCCGGGATAGTAGCGCGCCCGGGCCTCGTGGGTGACGTCGGTCACCCGGGGTGTGTGGCCGGCCTCCCGCGCCTCGCGCTCGGAAAGCCCGGTGCGGGCGAACTCCCAGTCGAACACCTTCAGTACGGCGCTGCCCACCACCCCTTCGAAGGCGGCGCGGCCTCCGGCGGCGTTCTCGCCCGCCACCCGGCCCTGCTTGTTGGCCGTGGTGCCCAGGGGGATGTAGGCCGGCCTCCCGGTCACCAGGTGGTGCACCTCGGCCACGTCGCCGGCGGCGAACACGTTCTCCAGGTTGGTGCGCATGTGCCGGTCCACGGCCACGGCGCCGGTGGGGCCCAGGGCGATGCCGGCCTGCCGGGCCAGGTCCACCCGGGGCCTGGCGCCCGCGCCCAGGACCACCAGGTCCGCCGGAAACTCCCGCCCGCCGGCCGCCACGGCCCGCACCCGCCCGTCGCCCAGGAACCCTTCCACTTTGTGCTCCAGGTATACCTCCACGCCCTGGCGGGCCAGTTCCTCCACGGCCAGCCCGGCCATCGGGGGGTCGAAGTTGGGCAGTACCTGGGGCAGCATCTCCAGGACGGTAACCCTGATCCCGTGGGCCGCCAGGGCCTCGGCCATTTCCAGGCCGACGTAGCCGCCGCCCACGATAACCGCACGCTTGGGGGCGTTTTGCTCGATCCACGTCCTGATGGCAATACCGTCTTCCACCTGCCGCAGTGAGAAAACTCCCGCCAGGTCCATTCCGGGGAGGGGAGGCCGGGCGGGTGTTGCGCCGGCGGCCAGCACCAGCACGTCGTAATCAAAGACGGACTCTGTCCCCCCATCGAGGTCGCGTACCGTGACCCGGCCTTTGGCCGTGTCAAGCCCCGTTACCTCGTGGCGGATGCGTACCGTAATGCCCTGTTTGGCGAATTGCTCGGGGGTCCGGATGATGAGGGCCCGGTAGTCGGCGATGTCGCCCTTGATGTAGTAGGGCAGGCCGCAGGCCCCGTAGGAGACGAAGCCGCTGCGCTCGAAGGCCAGGATCTCCATTTGGGGATTGGTGCGGCGCGCCTTGGCGGCGGCGCTCATGCCGGCGGCCCCGCCGCCGATGACGACCAATCGGGGTACCTTTCTCACGGTTGTCACCTCATTCGCACAGGAAGTCGCTGGGGTAATGATTAGGCGCGGGCGGGGGAACTCCTGCCGGGCCGGGGAATTTCCCGAACGTGCCGCCCGGCGGAGCAGGATTTGGGGGGCCCGGGTCGAAAGAGAAGGTCATCATGGGCGAACGCGGGTGCGGGAAAACGCGCAACTGCAAAGAGGGAAACCGCCACGTCAGGGAGCACCTGGCCAACGAGCGCACCTTCCTGTCCTGGGTGCGGACCTCCATAGCCATTCTGGCCTTCGGGTTTCTGGTTGAGAAATTTTCCCTTTACCTGCGGTGGGTGATGGGGGCCGCGTATCAAACCGTCGGAGGCCCCCGCTCCGAAATTCTGGCCGCCGTGTTTATTGGCCTCGGAGGGGTACTGCTGGTGGTGGCGGCGGTACGTTTCAAGGTGGTACAGCGGCAGATTGACACCGGTACTTTCCGACCCTCTCCGGCCGCCGATTTCCTTGTGGTGGGTGTGCTGTTGCTCATGGTGGTCCTGCTGGCCATTTACCTCCTTCGTACCGGGTGAAGTATCCGCAGTTCGGGGATCTCAGCGACCATGAGGAGGCGGAAGCCTTGCGCCCTGGTGCCCGGGACGATTACGGATGCGGGACCCTCGACCTGCCCGGGTTCCTGCTGGCCCTCACCCTGGCCCTGGACCTGTCCCACGGGGGCATCGAACCCCACCACCACCGCGTGGCGGTAATCGCCGCGCGGCTGGCCGAAGCCGCGGGGCTGGGGCCCGAGCAGCGCGACGAGGTGTTCCTGGCCGGGCTGGTGCACGATATCGGTGTGCGTACCTGGCGTGAAAAGGCCCGGCTGGCCGAGCTGGAGGTACGCGAGCCCTTCACACACGCCGAAGAGGGTTACGAACTGCTGGCCGCCACCCCGCCCCTGGCCGGCCTGGCCTCGGCGGTGCGCCACCACCACGACCGGTGGGAGGGAGCCAACCCCTCCGGCCTGGCGGGCGCCGCCATTCCGCTTGCGGGCCAGTTGTTACATCTGGCGGACCGCGTGGAGGTACTTCTCAAGGACGGGACGTGCATGCTGGAACAGGTACCCGGCCTCCTCGACCGGTTGCGCGGCCTGGCGGGCACCCACTTCGACCCCCATTTGGTGGATTTGCTGGCGGCGGTGGGCGGCAGGGAGAGCTTCTGGCTGGATCTGGAGCCGCGCTTCCTGGGGCGTGCCCTGGAGGAGCACCGCCCGCGGGCCGGTACCGGGTTGGGCCCCGGTGCCCTGCGCTCCGTGGCCGAGCTCTTTGCCCGACTGGTGGACCGGCGGAGTCCCTTTACCCACCGCCACTCCCGGGGCGTGGCCGCCGTGGCCCGCCGCCTGGGGGCTTATTTCGGCCTGCCCCCGGAGCGGCAGGACCAGCTTTATTGGGCCGGGCTGCTCCACGACCTGGGCAAGCTGGGCGTGGGCGAGGAGATCCTGGACAAGCCGGGCCCGCTGGACGAACGGGAGGTCTGCTTCATCCGCCGCCACACCTACCTGACCTACCGCATCCTGGAGATGGTCGACGGTTTCGGGGAGATCAAAGAATGGGCCGCCTTCCACCACGAGCGCCTCGACGGCCGCGGCTACCCGTTCCACCTGGACGGGGCGCGGCTCTCCCTCGAGAGCCGCATCATGGCCGTGGCCGACGTGTTCACGGCCCTGGTGGAGGACCGGCCGTACCGGGCGGGGCTGCCGCCGGACCGGGTGCGGGCCGTACTGGAGGACATGGTCCGGAACGGCGCCCTGGACCCGCGCGTGGTGGCGGCGGCCCTGGACGGCGGGGAGGACCTGCGGGGCCTGGTGCTCGGAGCGGGCTAGGCCGGGAGCGGGCCGGAGCCGGCGGCGCGGCGGGCCCCACGCACCGCGGCGCGAGCGCCTTTGGCCTGCGGAGCAGGGCAAAACACACGCGTTCAATACGCCGGCCCGTAAACGCCCATCTGTTGTGTGGCCGGCAGAGGCGCCCTCGCGCCGGCTTCGGGGGTGGTGCTATCCGTGGCGGGTTGCGTGGCACGCCGCGCCCTCCGCGGCGCGGTCCAGGAGTTCCTTGAGGGTCCTTTTCACCCACTGCAGCCGCTCTTGCTGGCCGCGCCGCGTCCTCTCGGCGGCTTCCCTCTCGGCGGCGCTGGCGTTGCGCTGGGCCGCGGCCTTCTCCAGGGCCGCGCGCAGGCCCCGGGCCACGGCGTCGGCCCGCAGGCGCAGCTCGCCGGCCACGTCCCGCACCTCTTCCTTCAGGCCCTCCACCAGGTCCTCCCGCACCCGGCCGCAGTTGCGGTCCAGCAGTTCCAGGAGCATCTTCCTCGCGTTGCCGACCAGCTGGCGCCGCAGGAGGCGGCCAGGTAGCAGCCCCATCACGGGCAGGTCCTCCAGGGTGGGGATGAAGGTGGGGTGCTCGGCGAAGTGGAAGTAGAAGCGCCGGTCCCCCAGGATGTATTCCTTGGCGGCCACCTGTTCCACGCTGACCTCGAAGATCTCTGCCGAAACGGCCATCATGCGGTCCACGATGTCCTCTATGCGCCGGAAGAAGCGGGCCGCCACGGCGTTGAACTTCTCCTGCAGGGCCTCCCGGGCGCTGCGGCGCTTGGCGTCCAGGGTCGCGCGCACGGTCTCCCGGACGTACTCCTTCAGCTGCCGGGCGGCCTCGCGGGCCGAGCGCACCTCCAGCCGGGCCCCGAAGTCCTCCAGCTGCTCCAGCAGCTTGGGGGCGTGAGCGTCCCGGAAGGCGGTCATGTCCTCCTCCACCTCGCGGCCCAGACGGTCCACCTCCCGGTACAGGAGGTAAATGCTGTCTTCCCGTTCCTGCTCCAGGCGTTCCAGCTCCTCGTTGAAACGCCGGATCTTGTCGTTGAGCCCCTCCACCGTGTCCTCTACGGCCCGGCGCCAGATCTCCAGTTCCAGCTCCAGCTCGCTCAGTACCCTCAGGGCGCGCGCCGCTGTGACCTCCCGGACGAAGCGGCCCTTGCCGCGCGTGATGAACTCCCCCAGCAGGGCCTCGAAGGTGCCCATGCCGCTGCGCTCCAGCTTATCCCCGTTGTGCTCCCTTTTGGCCTCCAGGGCCAGCCGGGCCGAGATGGGCAGCAGGGGTACCTCCTGGCCGTCGAAAACGCCGCCCAGCACCTCCCGGGTGAAGGCGATGGCCTCGCGGGCGTCGTCGTCCGCCACCACGTCCACTTTGTTGACGGCGAAGAAAAGCTTGCCCACGTGCTGCTTGATGTCCTGGAGGTAGGCCAGCTCGCTTTTGCTCAGGGGGATGTCCACCGAAAGGATGAAGACGGCGGCATCCGAGCGCGGCAGGTAGGCGTAGGCCGCCTCCGTGTTATGCTGGTAGACCGAGCCCACGCCCGGGGTGTCCACCAGCATCACGCCCTGCTGCAGGAAGGGGGAGGGGTGGGTGATGTGCACCTCGCGCACCTGCTTTTTGTTGCCCGGATTCTCCTTTTCCGTAACGTACCGGGCGATCTCGTGGATACCGATCTCCCTGGCCGAGCCGTCCAGGAAGAGGACCCGGGCCGTGGTGCGGGGCCCGTACTGGATGATGGTGGGAATGGCGGTCAGGGGCACGATGGCCGTGGGCAGCAGGGCCTCACCCAGGAGGGCGTTGACGAAGGTGGACTTGCCCCGCTTGAATTCGCCCAGGATGACCAGGGTGAAGGTTTCCCGTTCCAGGCGCTGTTTGGTTTCCCGCAGCAGGCCCACGGCGAACCGGTTCTCCCGGTCCGCGGCCAGTTGCATGAGTTCCTCCAGCGCTTCGGCCAGCGCCTTCTTCTCGGCCGCGTGTTGCGCCAGCATTTTTTCACCCTCCGTATCAGAACCGAAAACCCCTACCGGCATACCGGTAGGGGTCATCAACCGCGCCTTATGCGGCGGTGATTGGGGCGAACCCCATCGCCCTTTACTTGCCTCTATAAATTTTACGATAAGTCCCCTTTTCCTGCAAGTGGTTGATTTCACGAAACACGCGCTTCGGGCCGGCGGATCGTGCCGCGCCGCACCGGCTGCGGGCTCACCGGGCCTCTCCGGGGGACGCCGTTCCCCGGGCCTTTCCGACGCGGATCAGCAGGGGAATGGAGGCCAGTTGCGCTGCCACGGAGAAACCGATTAGGCCGGGAACCGAGCGGTCGTACAGCAGGCCCGCCAGGGCACTGCCCAGGAACCAGAACACCCCGTAACCGGTGTTGAAAATTCCGTAGGCGGTGCCCCGCCGGTGGGGCGGCACCATTCCGGCCAGGGCGGCCCTCATGACGGACTCCTGGGCCCCCATGCCTACGCCCCACAGGGCCATGCCCGGCAGCGCCCATTGCGGGCCTCCCAGGAAAACGAAGGGCGCAAACAGGGAAGAGACCAGGGTAGCAGCGACCAGGGTGGGAAGGCCCAGCCGGTCGAACAGGCGGCCGAAGAAGAGGGCCGCCGCGGCGTCCACGCCCATGGCCACGGCATAGAACACAGGAATGTAACTCGCCGGGATCGCGGCCGCCTTCGCGAAGTGGTAGGCGATGAGGGGAAAATCCACGTAACCGGCCGCGATCAGGCCCGCGGCCGCCAGATACAGCCAGAATTCCCTGGACAATCCGCCGGTCTGGAGCTTCGGCGTGCACGGCTCGAACTCGCGCGGGCTGGGATAGACCAGACGCGCCGCCACCAGCAGTGCCAGCGCGGTGAAGGCCGGCACCGCCAGGACCGCGAAGCCCGTGCGGTACCCCTCGTGGAAGAAGAGTACCGCCGCCACCACCAGCGGGCCGAGGGTGGCGCCCACCTGATCCATGGCCTCGTGCAATCCGAAGCCCCAGCCCCTTCCAGTCTGCGCGGTGGCGTGGGAGAGCATGGCGTCCCGCGCCGGGGTGCGAATGGCCTTTCCCAGGCGCTCGGCCACGATGAGGAGGGCCGCCACCTCCCAGCGGCCGGCCAGGGCCAGCAGGGGTACCGCCACCAGGTTCAGCGCGTAACCGCCCAGGGTTATGGCCCAGTAGCGGCCCGTGCAGTCCGCGAGGTACCCGGAGGCCAGGCGCAGTCCGTACCCGATCAGTTCCCCGAGGCCCGCCACCGCGCCCACCGCGGCCCCGCCGGCCCCCAGCAGCGCCAGATAAGGGCCGGTGATGCTGCGCGCCCCTTCGTAGGTCATATCCGCACAGAGGCTGACCGCGCCCAGTAAAAGGACGAATTTGAGCGCCGCCCGTGAAGGGTGGGCGGTGACCCCGGAGCGCGGCTCAATGGTACCCAATTCCTTTCACCTCCGGGAATGCCCGCAACCGGCGGGTCGCCAGGGGCGGTACCGTCGGGGCAGGCATCCGGGTGTGCGCCCCCGACGAAACAACCCCCACCGGTATACCGGTAGGGGTCATCAGCCGCCGGTCGCGGCGGTCGGTTTCAGGGCGAACCCCATCGCCCGTAAGCTACGCTCACGCGTCCATTATAACCCGGGTACCACCGGGTATCAAGTACCTCCTTCCTCCATTTGAGCCCCCAAACGAAACGCCGCCGGCTTGACGGGAACAGATGTCCGGGCTATACTTAATGTTGAATACTTGCTTAATTGTTTAGGAGTGATGCCGTTGTCCGGGGACAGGACGGATCCCGGAGCGCCCAACCGGGACCTCTGTGACGGCTTTTGTCCCTCCGGCAGGGTTGAGGACCTGCGGGACAGGGTGCTGGAGGTGGCGGGTCTATCGGAGATTTTCAGGCTGCTGGGCGACGAGACCCGGATCAAAATCCTCTATTTGCTGGCCCACCGGGAACTGTGCGTGTGCGACCTGGCCTCGCTGCTGGACATGAGCCTGCCCGCCGTCTCCCACCACCTGCGGCTGTTGAAGGCCTTGCGCCTGGTCAAATACCGCCGGGACGGTAAGATGGTCTATTACTCTCTGGACGACCGGCACGTCTTAAACCTGATTCGCGAGGCCCAGGCCCACTTCGCCGAAGGGAGATGAGTTGCGGCATGTCCGGGACACCAGAAACGTGCGGGTGCGCGGGTTGTTCCGACGGGATGCGGCCGGAACCCCTTGCAACCGGGACCGGCGCCGTCGCCTGGCAAAAAGCAGGGGAAAGGGGTCGCCCGTGTCTCATTGTGGCCGCCGGGTTGCTCCTGGCGGTGGGTCTCATCTTCAACCGGGTCCTGCATGCCACGCCCTACTCGTGGGCCGAATACGCGGTCTTGATGGCCGCCTACCTGCTGGTGGGTGGGGGGGTCATCGGGTCGGCCCTCCGCAACCTGACCCGCGGCCGGGTTTTCAGCGAGCACTTTTTGATGACCGTCGCCACCGGGGGGGCCATCGCCGTACACCGGCTAACTGAGGCGGTGGCGGTAATGCTATTCTACTCGGTGGGTGAGCACCTTCAGGAACGTGCGGTGCGGCGTTCCCGTCGCTCCATCGCCGCCCTGCTGGACCTCAGGCCGGATTACGCCCAGTTGAAGCTCGACGGGGAAATAAAGCGGGTGCGGCCGGAGGAAGTGGAAGTCGGCCAGACCATCGTGGTCCAACCCGGGGAGAAGGTGCCGCTGGACGGTGAGGTGGTGGAGGGCGTTTCCTCAGTGGACACCTCGGCCCTGACCGGGGAGGCGGTGCCCCGCAGAGTACAAAGGGGCGATAAAGTTTTGGCCGGGATGATCAACGGTGAGGGTCTCCTTACCGTTAAAGTGGTCAAGCCATACCGCACCTCTTCGGCGGCCCGCATCCTGGAACTGCTGCAGAACGCCGCGGCCCGCAAGGCCCCCACCGAGCAGTTTATCACCACCTTTTCCCGTTACTACACCCCCGCGGTGGTGGCCCTGGCCGCGGCCGTGGCGGTCATCCCGCCGCTGGTCGTCCCCGGGGCAGCCTTCGACAGGTGGCTGTATCGCGCCCTCGTGCTGCTGGTGATTTCCTGTCCCTGTGCCCTGGTGCTTTCCGTGCCCCTGGCTTACTTCGGCGGTATCGGCGGGGCCTCGCGCCGGGGCGTCCTCGTTAAGGGCGCCAACTTTCTGGACGCCCTGAAGGACCTCCACACGGTGGTCTTTGACAAGACCGGCACGCTGACCAGGGGCGTTTTCCGGGTGACGCGGATCGTACCGTACAACGGTTTTTCCGAAGGGGAACTTCTGTCCCTGGCCGCCCACGCCGAGGCCTTCTCCACCCACCCCATTGCCCGGTCCATCCGGGAAGCCTACGGCCGGGAGATTTCGCCGGAGGCGGTGGGCGAGTACCGGGAGATCGCCGGCCACGGCGTCAGCGCCACGGTGGGCGGGAAAAGGGTGCTGGCGGGAAACGACCGCCTGCTGCACCGCGAGGGTATCGCCCACGAGGTCTGTCATCTTGAGGGAACCGGCCTGCACGTGGCCGTGGACGGTACCTTCGCCGGCTACATTGTCATC
The DNA here is from genome assembly GCA_020725605.1 of Ammonifex sp. Taxonomy (GTDB): domain Bacteria; phylum Bacillota; class Desulfotomaculia; order Desulfotomaculales; family DYER01; genus DYER01. The sequence goes on from DYER01000102.1 coordinate 12,165, forward strand.
TCCGACGAACTCAAGCCCGACGCCAGAGAGGCCATCGCCCGCCTGAAGGAGCTGGGGGTCAGGAAGACGGTCATGCTCACCGGGGACGAGGAGTCGGTGGCCGGGCGGGTGGCCGGGTCCCTGGGGCTGGACGCCTATTTCGCCGGGCTGCTGCCGGAGGACAAGGTGGCAAAGGTGGAGGAGTTGCGGGCGGCCCTGCCGGACCGGCGCAGGCACAAGCTGGCCTTCGTGGGCGACGGGCTCAACGACGCGCCGGTCATCGCGGGGGCGGACGTGGGGATAGCCCTGGGAGGCCCGGGCCGGGACGCCGCCGTTGAGGCGGCCGACGTGGTGCTCATGGAAGACGCCCCTTCTAAACTGGTGGTGGCGGTGCAAATCGCCCGACGCACCGCCCGCATTGTCAGGCAAAACGTGGCCCTCTCCCTGGGCGTTAAGGCCTTTTTTGTGGCCCTGGGCGCCTTCGGTCTGGCCGGCATCTGGGAGGCGGTTTTCGCCGACGTGGGCGTGGCCCTGCTGACCGTTTTGAATGCCACCAGGGCCCTGGGCATGGGTCGTGGAAATCCTTCTTGACAGGGGTCCGCACGGGGACTAAACTGGTAGTAAGGAAAAGGCGAGACGAAGACGGGTGATGAGGCCCACCCTCCGGCGGGACGGCCGGAAAAGCACCCCGTTGCGGGTTGATGGCTTCTACCGCGGGTAGGGGCCTTTTCTATTTTGGTGGGGAACCGTCGGCGGGCCGGCGCGTGTGCAAGGCTGGCGATCTGCGTGGCGCCGGGGCGAGCCGATCGGGAATTTGGTCGGAAAGCCGCCCGGTTGCAGGTGCCCGAGGGTTGGCACGGTTAACGGGCAGTTGGTTGTGCGGAGCGGCAGTTTGGAGGTTGTGTCCGCGAACTCCTCCTTTTCCCCGTGGACCGGGCGCGTGGTTCAGGTCGCCCGGTTTTTTTGCCCGTACCATGGATTACGTGGAGAAGCTCGTGGCGGCGTTGAATCACGAAATCCCTTACCTGCGCACCCGCGCCGCGTGGCTCCTAGGGCGCTGCGGGGACCGCCGGGCCGTGGCGCCGCTGATCGCGGCCCTGGAGGCCAACGCCTCCGACCCCTACATCCTGCAGGCGGTGGTGCTCTCTCTGGGCCAATTGGGGGACCGGCGGGCGGTGGCGCCTCTGGGGCGGGTGCTGGGCAGTTCCTTTCTGCCGGTGCGGGTGGCCGCGGCCCGGGCCCTCGGTATGCTGGGCGACCCGGCCGCGGTCCCGGCCCTGGAGGCGGCCCTCGGCGACGAGAACTCCCTCGTGCGGGAGGCGGCCGCAGCCGCGCTGGCCCAACTGAAGGCCTCCCCGGTTGGCCGTGACGGGCCCGCAGGATGAGTTCCCCGGGGCCGCGTTAGTACCCGGACCGCGTTTTTGCCCGTGCGGACCTACCGGGGCCGCCCCGGACGGAGCCGTGACGCGCCGGAATCGCGAAGTGTTCGGCGTCCGGGGCAGTCTCCGGGCGGAACCGGGGGCTTCCGGGACGCCCGGGTGGCGGGCGACTCTTTTCTGCCCCGGGTTCTCGCGAGGCGTATGCTTGCGGACTTTTTTGGGAGGGGTGAAGTGTGGCGGCGGTCGAGCCTGCCGGGGCGGAACTGGGTCTCTCTCCGGCGGAACGCGAGGGGATCGCAACCTACGTCGAAAGTTGCCGGTTGCCCGACGGGGGCTACTTTTTCGCCCGGGTGCCGCCTGCGGGTCTGGCGGACACCTACCACGCGGTCCGGGCCCTCGGGCTCCTGGGCGTGGCGCCCGCGCGGCCCACAGGGGTGGAGGAGTTCGTGCTGGCCCTCCACCGCGCCGGTGCGGTGCACAGCCTGGGCAACATCCACTACTTCGTCGGAATCCTGTCGGCCCTGGGACGGCCGGTGCCCGAGGCGGGGGAGTACGTGGCCCGCATCCTGGCGCGGCGCAACCGCCTGGGAGGGTTCGGCGCCGTGACCCGTCTGCCGGTGGAGGTGCCCTCCGAACTGGAGTCCACTTTTCACGCGGTAACCGCCCTGGTCCGCCTGGGTCACCCCCCGGCGCCGGATGAGGTCTGCCGCTTCGTGCTCCACTTTCACAGGCCGGAGGGAGGGTTCGGGGGGGCGCGCTCCTCCCTGGCCTCAACCTACTACGCGGTGCGCATTCTCGACATGCTGGGGTGCCCGGAACGGATACCGCCGCGCACCGAGGAGTACCTGCGCTTCCGGGAGCGGCTCTGGGACCTCTATTACCTGGACCGGGTTTACTGGCTGGTGGGCGCCCTGCACGCCCTGGGAAAACGTCCTCTCGATGTGGAGCGCATCCGCCGCTTCGTTGCGGCCTGCCGGGTGCCCGGCCGGGGCTTCGGCCGCACCGGCACCACGGCCATCAGCACCCTGGAGGACACCTGCTACGCGCTGGAGGTGCTGAACTGGCTGGCGTAGCACACCGGCCGGTATCTGCCCCCTGAACCGATCGGGTACGGGTGGGGCGGGAAAGGCCTGTGCTGTGCCGGAACGCGCCCTCGGCCGCGCTTTCCCAATCAGCGCAGGAGAAACTCCCGCGGACCGATTTCGACCAGCCGTCCTTCCCTCAGCCACCTTTCTTTCCGTTCCAGGGCCAGCAGGCACAGGACCAGGGTCTCTTCGGGATCGCGGGGGCGCTCCCGCCGCCCGGGCCTTCCGGCCCGGAAGAGCATCCGGCGGAAGGGGATACGGTTCCGGACGTAATCGTCGTAGTTCAGCTCCCGCGTCACACCCGCGGTCCCCCCGGCTTCCTTTCCGGGCGTGGCGAGAAGCGCGGGGCGCGATGCCTTGCTCCGGACATCTCGTCGGTTTTTTTATGGCCTGCACCAGAAAGTCGCTTACTCCTTCCCTGGCCGCGGCCTGTTCCAGGTATTCCGGATCTATTCTGTCGTGGTGGAGCAGGAGTACGGCGGCGGCCCAATCCAGACCGTGCTGCACCTTCCGGAACTTTGCGGCGGCCAGCCTCTCGACGGCGAGGTCTTCCGGCCCGATTACGCGGACCTTTTCACCCTCCACAGAGACCGTTACTGTTTTTTCAGGGGCTCCTGCCAGCACGTTATCGGGTATTTCCACCGCGAGGTCCAGAACGCCGCTGTACCAGTGCCTTCCTTCACGCCGAAACCCCGGCATTTCCAGCGCCCGTGCCGCTTCTTCCCTTCCCGACAGCACGAGGTCTACGTCCGCGGTGGAGTACTCCCCGAAGGTGTAAAACTCAAGGGCGGTTCCCCCCACGAGGATGGGTACCACCCCTTCCGGTTCGAGGAGCCGGGACAAAAGCCCCACAAACCTTAGTTTGCGTCTGAGTCTATGGCCCCGGCCGCCCGGTGCCGTACAGGAGCTGATGTAGCCGCCCGCGAGGGCAGTATAGCGGCCGGGCGGAGGGCGCGTCAAGGGAAACCGCGGCTCGGCATCCCTGCCCCGGTTGCCGTCTGAGGGTATCCTCCCGCCGCTCCAGTTCCCCGACGCGAGCCACTCGGCCCGGACCGCAACCACCGGTCCCTGAAGACCGGACGGCACCGACCCTCGGGCCCGGCGCGTGCGAGGCACCACCATTGCTTCCCGTCGGCCGTCCGCGCCGCCCGGCTGTTACCGTTGCAGCGCCGCGTGGTCGGAGCCAAAATTCCCCTTGACACCGGACCGTGCCCGGGTTACAATCAATAGCGTCCGAATAAGAGCGGCGATGGAGCTCGCCTAACGCCGTTTCCGGCTGATAGCTCCTGCTACTACTCCCCATGTGGGGCATGGTGGCAGGAGCTTTTTGCGTTCTTCCGGGGGGTGATGGCAGACAACAGACGGGAGGCTAAATCGCGGTCCGTCGTACAAGCGGTCCCGTTGGTGGTGAACGGAGGTCGGAGAGTTCGTGGGGACCAAGATCGTTTTGAACGTCGTGCAGGTGCTGGTGGTGCTTTTGTGCGCGCCCCTGATCAAAGGGGTCATCAAGCGCTGGAAGGCCGTCTTCCAGCGCCGCCGCGGGCCGAGCATCTGGCAGCCCTACTACGACCTGTGGAAGCTCTTCCGCAAGGGCAGCGTGATTCCCGAAGACGCGTCCTGGATTTTCAGGCTGGCGCCCTACGTCTATTTCGCCGCGCCCCTGGTCGTGGCGCTGTTGATTCCGGTACTCACCACCTTTCCCCTGTTCATGGCCTTCATGGGCGACATGCTGGGCGGCGGCTTCGTGCTGGGGCTGGGTGGCTTTTTCCTGCTCCTGGCCGCCCTCGACACGGGCAGCGCCTTCGGCGGCATGGGCGCCAACCGCTCGCGCTTCGTGGCCTTCCTGGCCGAGCCCGTGCTCATGCTGGTCTTCTTCACCGCGTCCTTCGTGGCCGGCTCCACCATTCCCTACATCGTGAACCGGACCCTGGCCCGGCCGGACCTTCTGCTGCATCCCTCGCACCTGCTGGCGGCCATCGCCCTGTTCATGGTCATTCTGGCCGAGGCGGGCCGCATTCCGGTGGACAATCCGGATACCCACCAGGAGCTCTCCATGATCGACGAGTCCCGGATCCTGGAGTTCTCGGGGCGCGAGCTGGCCCTGGTGGAGTGGGGGGCGGCCATGAAGTTTTTCGTCCTGCTCACCATCCTGCTGAACGTGCTGGTGACGCCCCGGGGACTGTCGCCCGACGCGGCCTGGCACCACGTCCTGGGGGCCGTCGCCGCCCTGCTGGGCAAGATGCTGGTGGCGGCCTTCGTCATCGTCCTCATCGAGTCGTCCTACGCCAAGCTGCGCCTGTTGCGCGTGGCCGAATTCCTGGGCGCGGCCTTCGTCCTGGCCCTGCTGGCCGTGGTCAGCTACACCCTGGGCGGGTGAGGGCCGGACCCGGAAACCCCCATCGAGGGAGGGAGAGATCTTGGAGACGAGTCTGCCGCTCAAAACGCTCCTCCACACCCTGGCCACCCTCGCGCTGGTCACCACCTTCGCGCTCATCGTGGCCCGGCAGTTGCTGGCCTGCGTGGAGGCCTACGCCGTGCACTCCCTGCTGCTGGCCCTGGTCGCGGCGTTGCTCGGCTACGCCACGGGGATCGCCCACCTCTACGTTCTGGCCGGGGTGACCCTGGCGGTGAAGACCGTGCTGATTCCCCTTTTGTTCCGCCGGTTGATCCACGGCAGCGTCCACGAAAAACGCGAACTGCAGTTTTACGTGGGCGTGCCCGCCGGCCTGCTGGTGTGCGGGGGTCTGGTCCTGCTGGCCTTCCACGCCACCCGTCCGCTGGCCGCCGCCCTGGCCCTCCCGGTGCGGCCCCTGCTGGAGGTGGGTATGGCCGTGTTCCTCATCGGGGTCTTCGTCACGGCCAGCCGGCGCGAGGCCGTACCCCAGGTGGTGGGCCTGCTGTGCGCCGAAAACGGGGTCTTTCTGGCGGCCCTGGCCACGGCCTACGGCCTGCCCCTGCTGGTGGAGTTCGGGCTGTTCTTCGATTTGGTGATTACGGTGCTGGTGATGGGCATCCTGGTGGGACGCATGCACGTGTTGCTGTCCACCACCGACACCGAAAAACTGCAGCGACTGCGGGGTTAGAAAGCCATGCCTCTGCCTTATGTCGTCCTCTGGCCCCTGGTGGCGGCCACCCTGTGCCTGGTGCTGCCGCCCGGCAACGCGGCCGCGGGTCTCACCCTGGCCGCGGCCCTGGCCACCCTGACCACCGTGGGCTTTCTGACCCGTCAGGTGCTGGCCCACGGGTCCCAGACCACTCCGGGCCTCTGGCTGTACGCCGACGCCCTGAGCACGGTGATCCTGCTGCTGGTGGCCCTGGTGGTGACCACGGCGGCGGCCTACTCCTGGGGTTACGTGCGGCGGGATTTCGCGGCCGGCGAGATCGGCCGCGGCCGTCTGAAGCGCTACTACGTGCTCTTCAATCTCTTCGCCGCCAGCATGGTGGCCGTGCCCCTCGTGAACAATCTGGGACTCCTGTGGATGGTGGTGGGGGCCACCACCCTGACCTCGGCCTTTCTGGTCTGGTTCTACCGGCGGCCCGAAGCCCTGGAGGCCGCCTGGAAGTACCTGCTGCTCACCTCGGTGGGCAGCCTGCTCGCCCTGTTCGGCACGGTCCTGACCTACTGCGCCGCGGTGCCGGTGTTCGGTACGACCTTCGCCCTGGAGTGGACCGCCCTGCGGGGGGCCGGGGGCCTGCTGCAGCCCGAGGCCCTCAAGCTGGGCTTCCTGCTGGTGGTCATCGGGTACGGCACCAAGGCCGGCCTGGCCCCCATGCACACCTGGCTCCCCGACGCCCACAGCCAGGCCCCCTCGCCGGTGTGCGCCCTGCTTTCGGGCGCCGAGCTGAACTGCGCCCTCTACGCCGTCATGCGCTTCTACGTCCTGGCCGCCGGCGGCCTGGGCCGGGAGCTGCCGGGAACCCTGCTGATGGGCTTCGGCCTTTTTTCCGTGTTGCTGGCCGCCCTTTTCCTCCTCACCCAGCGCGACTTCAAGCGCCTGCTGGCCTACTCCAGCGTGGAGCACATGGGACTGGTGGCGGCGGGCGCGGGTTTCGGCGGCCCGGTCGGGTACTACGGCGCCCTTTTCCAGATGCTGAACCACGCCCTGGCCAAATCCCTCCTGTTTTACGCCGCGGGCAACGTGCTGCACCGCTACCGCACCACCCGGCTGACCGAAGCCCACGGATTGCTGAGGGCCATGCCCCTGACGGGCGTCCTGGCCCTGGCCGGGGCCCTGGCCATTACCGGTGTGCCGCCCTTCAGCACCTTCTGGAGCAAGTTCTTCATCGCCGTGGCCGGCCTGGAAGGCGGGCACCGGCTCCTCACGGCCCTGCTACTGCTGTGCCTGGTGGCGGTGTTCGCCGGGTTCCTCCAGGCCGTTGGTCGTTTATGCTTCGGCCCGGCACCCAACCCGGTCCCGGCCGGGGAGCAGGGCCCGGCCATGACGGTGCCCATCCTGGCCAGCGTCCTGGTACTGGTGGCGGTGGGGTTCTACCTCCCGCCCTGGCTGGACGCCCTGCTGCGGGGTGCCGCGGCCGTGCTGGGCGGCCCGTAGAATACGGAGGGGAAAGATGTCCCGGGCACGGCCTGTGCATTTTGAGTTGAACGTCCTGGCCGGTCCGAGAACACGGAGGTGAAAGAGAGTGGAGTTCTTCGGTGATTTCCTGGCCCGGGAAGGGTGGCCATCCTGGCTGGGGGAGGTCCTGGGCGCGACGGTGCGGGAAGTGCGCGCCGCCGCACCGGGCGAACTGTACGTGCGCGTGTCGGCGCAGGCCCTGACCGTGGCGTGCGGGCAGCTCACGGCCCGGCTGGAAGCCCGCCTGGCCAGCGTGGTGGCCCTGGAGGACCCGCAAGGCGCGGGTCACTGGCTGGTGTACACCTTCCGGCCGGCGCGGGAGCCCGGCTGGGTGTCGCTGGTCGCCTCCCTGCCGCCGGGCGAGACGGGCTACCACGCCGTCACGCCCGTGGTGCCGGCCGCGGCCTGGTACGAGCGGGAGAACCGGGACCTCTTGGGCCTGATGCCCCACGGGCACCCCGACGCCGCGCCCCTGGTGCGCCACGAGCACTGGCCGCCTCAAACGCACCCTTTGCGGCGGGACCACCCGCGCGAGGCCGTCCTGACGGGGCGTGACGGGGAGTTTCCCGTCTTCAGGGTGGCCGGCGAGGGAGTGCAGCAGTACCCCCTCGGCCCGGTGCGCGGGGACGTGATGGAGGCCGGGCACTTTCTGATCAACACCGCCGGCGAGGAGATCCTGCACTGCGTGCCGCGGCTGTTCTACAAGCACCGGGGTCTGGAGAAGCTGGCCGAAGGCCGGCCGCCCGGGGACCTGGTGCTCGTCGCCGAGCGGCTGAGCGGCACCTCGACCTTTGCCCACAGCCTGGCCTGCTGCCAGGCCCTGGAGCGGCTGGCCGGCGTGGAGGCGCCGCCACGGGCGCGGTACTGGCGGGTCATCTTCGCCGAACTGGAGCGCATGTACAACCACGCCGGCGACATCGCCTTTATGGCCGCGGCCTCGGGCCTGGTGACCGGCCAGGCCCAGATGGCCATCGTCAAGGAGAAGATCCTCCGCCTGAACGCGCTCCTGAGCGGAAGCCGGTACCTGCGCAATCTGAACGTACCGGGGGGCCTGCGGCGGGAGCCGGCTCCCGGGGCCGCGGCCGAGTTGCGGCGCATCCTGCCCGATCTGGAGCACGAATTCGGGGGCGTGGCACGGCTGCTGATGGATACGCCCTCCTTCGTGGACCGGCTGGAGACCACCGGCACCGTACCCGCGGACCTGGCGCGCGCGGCCGGGACCGTGGGCCCGGTGGCCCGGGCCAGCGGACTGCCGCTGGACGCCCGCCGCGACACGCCCTACGCCGCCTACGGGGAGCTGACGGTGGACGTGGCCACCGAGGCCGAGGGGGACGGGCTGGCCAGGTTCCGCGTGGGGGTGGCGGAGTTTGCCCGTGCGGCGGCCCTGGTGCGGCGCGCCCTCGAGGAATTGCCGCCGGGCGACGTCGGGCGGCCGGTGACCTCGTTTCCGCCTTACCGTGCGGCCCTGGGCTGGGCCGAGGCGCCGCGCGGGGAGGCCGTACACTGGGTGATGACGGACGCGGACGGCAAGGTGTACCGCTACAAGGTGCGGGCCCCCGGCTTCTGCAACTGGCCCGTCTTCGGACCGGCCGCGGCCAACGGGAACATCCTGCAGGACTTTCCACCGCTGGAGAGCAGTTTCAGCCTCTCCGTTGCGGATTGCGACCGTTAGGGGGTTTGAGCCGATGCTGGGATGGATCGTACGCGGACTGGCCGGAGGGCGCGTGACCACGCGCTACCCCTTCGCGGCCGGGGATTCCCGCGTTTCCGGGGTACCGGAGGTCGACCGGGGTGCCTGCGCGGGCCCGGACTCGTGCCGCCTGTGTCTGGAGGTATGCCCCACGGCGGCCGTGGACCTCAACGGGGCGGCCGTACCCGAGGTGGATGCGCGCCGGTGCATCCTGTGCGCCCGCTGCGTCGAGGCCTGTCCCCGGGGTGCGGTGCGCCCGGTGCCGCGGGTGGAAAGCACCCTCGTGCGCGGGCCCGTACCGGGTCTTTTCCGCCGCTCCCTCTTCGTGCGGCACGTGGACGCCGGTTCGTGCAACGCCTGTGAGTCCGAACTGGCGGCCCTGACCAATCCCTTTTACGACGTGAGCCGTCTGGGCGTCTTCTTCGTGACCTCGCCGCGCCACGCGGACCTGCTGGTGGTCACCGGGCCGGTGACGGTGAACATGGCCGGAGCCCTGAAGAGGACCTACGCCGCCATGCCCGGGCCCAAACTGGTCATGGCGGTGGGCGCCTGCGCCTGCGGGGGCGGCCTGGTGGGTAAGGGTTACGCCACCCACGGCGGGGTGGACCGGGTCCTGCCCGTGGACCTGTACGTGCCCGGCTGCCCGCCGCCGCCCCTGACCCTCATCGACGCCCTGGTGCGCGCGGCGGGCCGCGCCGGCCGCACCGGAACCCTAAAGGAGGTGACCGGCCTTGCGGGCCGA